>NZ_LFCS01000039.1:0-240 GCF_001887375.1 Aeromonas sp. SCS5 | reverse complement strand
GCGGGCTTTACCCTGCTCGACAGCGATGGCGACAAGGTCTCCTCCACTATCACCGTGGCGGTAGGTGATGGCGCCAACCCCACCATCTCAGCCGTCAGCGGCACCGCCATCACCGAGATGGCGCAAGGTGAGGCGGCCGCGGTCAGCAACATGAGTTTCACGGTGACCCACGGCAGCGATGCCCTTGATCCCGCATCTCTCGGTTTTGATATCACCACCATCCAGAGCAACCTGACTGGG
>NZ_LFCS01000038.1:0-273 GCF_001887375.1 Aeromonas sp. SCS5 | reverse complement strand
CACCACGGCAGATGGTCGCGAGATCCTGCGCGCCGAGCTGAGCTTGGTCGATAACAACGGCAACTGGAGTGTGAACGCCAAGGTCACCCTGAGTGGTGAGCTGGATCACAAGGGGAGCGAATCTCTCAACCTGCCGCTGGCGGTCACCCTGGCCGACCAGGATGGCGATCGCATCGGTACCACGCTGCCGCTCACCATCGCGGATGGCAAGGCGCCGAGCTTTATCCCGGGCAAAGGCGTGTCCCTGGATGAGGGGGACCTCACCGGCAGCAA
>NZ_LFCS01000037.1:0-240 GCF_001887375.1 Aeromonas sp. SCS5 | reverse complement strand
GCGGGCTTTACCCTGCTCGACAGCGATGGTGACAAAGTCTCCTCCACCATTACCGTGGCGGTGGGGGATGGTGCCAATCCGACCATCTCCGCCGTGACTGGCACTACGATGACCGAGATGGCGCAAGGGGAGACGGCTGCCGTCAGCACCATGAGTTTCTCGGTCGCGCATGGCAGCGATGCCCTTGACCCTAACTCTCTTGGTTTTGACATCGCAGCTATCCAGAGCACCCTGACCGGA
>NZ_LFCS01000036.1:0-274 GCF_001887375.1 Aeromonas sp. SCS5 | reverse complement strand
GCACCACGGCAGATGGTCGCGAGATCCTGCGCGCCGAGCTGAGCTTGGTCGACAACAACGGTAACTGGAGCGTCACCGCCAAGGTCACCCTGAGTGGTGAGCTGGATCACAAGGGGAGCGAATCCCTCAACCTGCCGCTGGCGGTCACCCTGGCCGACAAGGATGGCGATCGCATCGGTACCACGCTGCCGCTTACCATCGCGGATGGCAAGGCACCTAGCTTTATTCCGGGCAAAGGCGTGTCTCTGGATGAGGGGGACCTCACCGGCAGCAA
>NZ_LFCS01000005.1:0-351320 GCF_001887375.1 Aeromonas sp. SCS5 | reverse complement strand
ACCACCGGCGGCAAGGGGGTTGGCTGGCTTTGGCCATGGCGTGACGAACGATTTTTTGCCCCCTGGCAGGTGATCCGGGTCGCCCCCTTCAAGCTGGAGGCCTATCTCACCGCCCGAGGTGAAGCGGTGATCCTCTCCGAGCTCTACTGGGTATGGCTGCCGGGGTGGTTAGATTGGACCTTGCTGTTGGATGTGTTGTGACCCGTCAAATAGAGGGCATTATTCCTATCGTAATTTTCCCTATATTTTGCTGAGGAATAAAACCACATTTTATAAAAAATCATATCCACTTTCTTGTTGTAACATTGGGCTCACCCATCTTTTGGAGTGTTGGCTATGCCTTGTTCAAAAATATGGGGGGCCTGATTTTTGTCGGCAATAAGGTAATAGGAGTGAGCTAAATACTCATAAGTTAAATTTAGATGCCTAGCTGTTTGTGTACCAACGATACATCTACTTGAACAGGATGATGGCGGGATAACTTTAGTTAAAATAATCCGAAACGCATAGCAAAAATCCAACTAGCTGCAAATTAATAATTAACAATGTAATGTTATTAAGACTCAAATTCTTTGATTACTTCTCTACGAAGTTCGTGGATTCTGTCAATGACAGACTTTTCCCCATTATTTTTCCTCATGGTTTCTAGGTTTTTACTTTGTATATTTATAGCCAGTCTCATCATAAATCCACAAAATACTAGTAAAGCCAAAAATAATAACCCATCTGTGGATAACATTGGTTTCCAATTCTGCTCTAAAAAATACAACTTTTCCAATGGCTTGAAAAACAAGAGCAAATTAACGAAAATTGCCATAAAATATACTATAAACAAGGGGGCGGCAGCTTTGTTAAACAAATAGTTTATTAGAAACGTATATGTTGTGTTTCTTTTTAAATAGTAATATACAAAAAAAATCCCGATAATAATGATAATTAAGAACTGACCATAAACAATCATATATTTTAGTAGCAATAGCACCGCCTCTTTTAACTGTCCATACCAATCGCAAGGCGTTTTTATAAAGCATGATAACTGCCAATCGAGACCAAAGTACTCTTCTAAAACATTTGATAGTACATACAATGTTGGCCATAGAGCCCAACAGACTACATTTAAAAATGTATCAAATGCTGCTTTGGAAACTGGTTTGTCATATAATTTAAGGTATTTAATAATCATGATTTTTTGAAAGGCCATATCAGTGCGTTAAAAAAGTAATATTATTATTCTTTGCATAATATTAAATGAAGTTGTGAGCAGTGAAATTCAGATAGTTGCGCAAGTCACTTTAAAATATCTAATGCAAAATGCAAAATGCAAAATGCAAAATGCAAAATGCAAAATGCAAAATGCAAAATGCAAAATGCAAAATGCAAAATGCAAAATGCAAAATGCAAAATGCAAAATGCAAAATGCAAAATGCAAAATGCAAAATGCAAAATGCAAAATGCAAAATGCAAAATGCAAAATGCAAAATGCAAAATGCAAAATGCAAAATGCAAAATGCAAAATGCAAAATGCAAAATGCAAAATGCAAAATGCAAAATGCAAAATGCAAAATGCAAAATGCAAAATGCAAAATGCAAAATGCAAAATGCAAAATGCAAAATGCAAAATGCAAAATGCAAAATGCAAAATGCAAAATGCAAAATGCAAAATGCAAAATGCAAAATGCAAAATGCAAAATGCAAAATGCAAAATGCAAAATGCAACACTCAAAACTTGGACGCTCATCTCTCATGTTCTGGTTATGCAATGGTTTGTTTAGAAAGATGGGGGGGGCTAATTTTTATCGTATATCGTATATTGGGCTAAAAATTGTAGATTGATGCTACACGAAGTGAAGCCCAACGTTTACCGCGAAATATATCTGTGAATCTGTTTTGCGGATCTGCTACATCCTTGTTTATCCCACATTGGTTGGCGCAATAATGCTCGCCTGTTGGACTTCGCTACACGCTGCGCCAACCTACAAAAACCACGCTACCGCCCCTGAGTAGCTGCTCCCAGTCTGCTGCCGTTAACTTGCGAGATAGCAATACTCAGAAATATGGGTGTTCTAATTTTCGTTATGCATGTTATTGGCTATTCCACAAATTTTTCCATTTTGACATTCAAGATACTGTTTGCAAACACCCTTACTAGCAAAGCTTCTACGTTATTAATCATATCTTCCTCAACTTCATACGCTGAGAAATATGATGCCATATCGGCTAACTGTAAGTTTGTTTTCTCAATTTTCCTAGGTGACTCGAAAGCTGGTTTGAAACCTGTGCCAGTATATGGATGAGACACTACTTTAATTTTTTGAGTTTGCCTGCTTCGATTAAAAGCATTTTTCATTTCATCCCAAAGATTTTGTTCTTTAGCTTTCCCAATATATAAAGCCTCCCCCCTTGAATCATAAAAAATATATATTCCACAACAATTCCTTAGATATTCTTTAATGTCTTCTTGTCGTTTGTTTCCACTTAAATCAGAGTCGAAAAGTTCCCAATGTTTACCGTGTTGTGACTCTGCGACATCAACTGGGTAATACTCAACTATTGGTTTAATTGAATAAGAGTGTGCGTAATACACTGATTTTTTACTAACTTTTTCAATTAAGTTTACAATTTGTTTTGCCGTAACGTCCTTTGGTTCATTTGTCCACATCTGAACAGTTGAATAAGACAGCCCCAATAATTCAGATAGATGTTTGTTATTGGGTGACTTATATCTAACTCTCAATTCATCAATTATTTCTTTAGAGTTCAAGTTCATCTCCTATATTTATAATTATCACATGTTGGGCTTCGCTACGCTCTGCACCAACTTACAAAAACCACGCTACCGCCCCTGAGTTTCAGCCCCCAGTGCGCTGCTTTTAACCCGCGAGATAGCAACAATCGCTGTCATGGTGTTCTTCCGAGAGGTTGATTGTCATTCGGGTATCTTAAGGGGGAGGGTGGTGCGTTGAGAAGCTGGTTTTGGTGGGAATCTGTGTTGGATCAATAAATTAGTTATTAAGGCATGGGCTGAGTGAGCATCTTGTTTGGCTGGGTATACACAATCCCCTCACCCCAGCCCTCTCCCAAGGGGAGAGGGAGCATATCTGCTGTTAGACGGGGCTGCGGGTTGGCACAGTTTTGATCCCCCTCTTGTTCGTTGAGGCTCATCCTCTTGTCCATCGGCGTGTGCAGTTGGACAAGAGGATGAGCCGAAGGTCCCCGACGTCAGTCGGGCGAATAAGCGGAGGAGAAGATCTTTGGTGTTATTTGTTAAAGAGAGCGGGTCTTTCCAAAGTCACTCGCCCCAGCCGCGAAGCGGCGGGCGAAACCCCGTCGAGGGCGGCGCCCTCGTGTCCTGCGTGGCGAAGCCGCGCCATAGCATCAGCATCAATTCCGCGAACGTCTGATTACGCTTCGCTAATCAGGCCTACAAGGGTGGCACCAACCAGGGATGGTGGATAACAAAAGGGAGCCCGCTTGGGCTCCCTTGCTTGTCATGGGGGTAGGCGTTTGACTGAACGCTTAGCGCAGGGTCGCGGCCTTCATCCCTTCCACAAACTCCTTCAGACGAGTGAGCATATGCTCCGGGTTCTGGTGGTGGGTCTCGATGATCTTCACCACGGCGGAGCCGGAGATGGCACCGGCGGCGCCAGCGGCGATGGCTTCACGCACCTGAGCCGGTTCGCTGATGCCAAAACCGAGCAGGGCGGGGGGCGCGTTGAACTCGCGCAGGGTATTGATGAGACCTTCCACCGGCATGCCGGCCTTGGTCTCTGCACCGGTGACACCGGCGCGGCTCACCAGATAGGTGTAACCATTGCCAAGCTCCGCCACCTGTTTCAGGGTCTCGGCGTCGCCATTGGGCGGGGCGATAAAGATGCTGTCGATGCCAAACTTGTCGGCGGCCGCCTTGTAGGGGGCGCACATCTGCACCGGCACGTCGGCCACCAGCACCGAATCCACGCCAGCCTGCTGGCACTTCTCGTAGAAGCCGTCGATTTTGCGCACATAGACCAGATTGGCGTAGACCAGCAGGCCAATGGGCAGCTGCGGGTACTTGGCGCGGATGCGGCCAAGCAGCTCGAAGCAATCGTCCGGGGTGGTGTGGCTGGCAAAGGCGCGCAGGGCGGCGCCCTGAATGGTGGGGCCATCCGCCACCGGATCGGAGAAGGGAATGCCGAGCTCGAGGGCATCGGCGCCCCCTGCGACCAGTGCATCGACGATGGCCAGTGACAATTCGGGGGTGGGGTCACCCAGCATCACGAACGGCACAAAGGCGCCCTGATTGGCCGCGTCCAGACGGGAGAAGAGTTGTGCGTAACGGTTCATTTGCAGGTTCCTTCTTTCTCGATGCTTTCTGTTTCCAAGATGTCAGCCACGGTGAAGATATCTTTGTCGCCACGGCCGGAGAGGTTGACGATGAGCACCTGCTCTTTTTCCGGTTCACTGCGGGCCATCTTGAGGGCGTGGGCCAGCGCGTGGGAGGACTCCAGTGCCGGGATGATGCCTTCGGATTTGGCCAGCTCCTGGAAGGCGTCCAGCGCCTCCTTGTCGGTCACCGAGGGGTACTCGGCGCGGCCGATGGCGGCCAGATGGGCGTGCTGCGGGCCGACGGAGGGGAAATCCAGCCCTGCCGAGACGGAGTAGGACTCCTGAATCTGGCCCTGATTGTCCTGCATCAGGTAGGAGTGCATGCCAAAGAAGACCCCCTTGCTGCCGTGACCGAGGGGCGCACCGTGCTCGCCGCTCTCGATGCCGTGACCACCCGGCTCGACGCCGATGAGGCGCACTGACGGCTCATCGATAAAGTCGGCAAACATGCCGATGGCGTTCGACCCACCGCCGACGCAGGCGATCACCGCATCGGGCAGCCGCTCTTCCTTCTCGAAGCACTGGGCCTTGGCCTCTTCGCCGATCATCTTCTGGAACTCCCGCACGATAGTGGGGAAGGGGTGCGGGCCGGCGGCGGTGCCGAGCAGGTAGTGGGCCGACTCGTAGTTGGCGGCCCAGTCGCGCAGCGCCTCGTTGCAGGCATCTTTCAGGGTGCTGGAGCCGGAGTGCACCGGAATGACGGTGGCGCCCATCAGCTTCATGCGAAATACGTTCGGTTTCTGGCGCTCGCAATCCTTGGCACCCATATAGACCCGGCACTTGAGGCCGAGCAGGGCGCAGGCCAGTGCAGTGGCCACGCCGTGCTGACCGGCGCCGGTCTCGGCGATGATCTCGCTCTTGCCCATCCGCTTGGCGAGCAGCGCCTGACCCAGCACCTGGTTGGTCTTGTGGGCGCCGCCGTGCAGCAGATCTTCACGCTTGAGATAGAGGCGGGTCTTGGTGCCTTTGGTCAGATTGCGGGTCAGGGTGAGCGGGGTCGGGCGACCGGCATACTCGGTCAGCAGGGACTGAAACTCGGCGATAAAGGCCGGATCATCCTTGGCATCGACAAAGGCTTTCTCCAGCTGGAGCAGGGCCGGGATAAGGATTTGGGGCACATACATGCCACCAAATTCACCGAAAAACGGGTTGAGCAGGGTCATAGACTATTCCTTGTATTTATAGGCTTAAGCGATTCATTCATTTGGTGCATGTGTTTAGCGGGTTCGCAGCGCTTTTTCACAGTTGGCGCAGAGCGCCGAAGGCGGCTGCAATCTTGTGCGCATCCTTCTGGCCCGGGGCACTCTCCACCCCGGAGTTGAAATCAAGGCCGAGGCAGCCCACTTGCGCCGCCTGCAGGGCGTTGTCGGGATTAAGGCCGCCCGCCAGCATCAGTTTGCTCTTGTCGAGCGTGGCCAGCATGGCCCAGTCGAACGCCTGACCGGTGCCGCCGCTCTGGCTGCCCACCGCAGTTTTCACGACAGTATCGAGCAGCAGCCGATCGGCCGGGTAGTCGAGGGCGGGTAGCGGTTCGCCACTTGTGACTCCTACCGCCTTCCAGATCTGGCAGCCAGCCGGCAGCAGCGCGCGCAATCCCTCGATATAGGCGGCATCTTCATCCCCGTGCAACTGCACTGCGGCGAGCCCCAGCGCCTCCACCGTCTTGACGATGGTGGCGGGCTGGGCGTTGCGAAATACCCCGACGTAAGAGAGCGGCGCGCCCGCCATCACGGCGCGGGCGGCGGGGATGTCCACATAGCGCGGGCTTTTGGAAACAAAGATAAGACCCCCAAATACCGCACCCGCCTGATGGACGGCGGCGGCATCCTCGGCGCGGGTGAGACCGCACACCTTGTTCTGGCCCAGAGTGAGCTTGCGCACCGCAGCCTCCAGATCCGGCTCGGCCATCAGGGATGAGCCCACCAGAAAGCCCTTGGCGTGGTGGCGCAGATCCGCCACCTGAGCGCGGTGGTTGATGCCGGACTCGCTGATCACCACCCGATCGCTCGGAATATCTTTAGCCAGCTGTTTGGTGCGGTTGAGATCGACGCTCAAGTCGCGCAGATCCCGGTTGTTGATACCGATCACCGGCGCGCCAAGGGCGATGGCGCGGGTCAGCTCCTCCTCGTTGCTCACTTCGGTGAGCACGCCAAGGCCCAGCTCTTTGGCCACCGCGAACAGGGCGCGATAGCCCTCGTCGGTGAGCACCGAGAGCATCAGCAGGATGGCATCTGCCTGATAGTGGCGGGCCAGATAGACCTGGTAGGGGTCAATCATGAAATCCTTGCAGAGCACCGGCTGGCTGACGCGGCTGCGCACCCGTGGCAGGAAGGCAAAATCCCCCTGAAAGAACTTCTCGTCGGTCAGCACTGAGATGGCGGTAGCGTATTTGCCATAGATGTCGGCGATGGCCTCCGGGCTGAAATCGTCGCGGATCAAGCCCTTGGAGGGGGAGGCCTTCTTGCACTCCAGAATGAAGCGGGTGGAGCCCGCCTTAAGGGCGCCTACGAAATCCCGATCGCTTGGGGTCAGCGTGTTCTGGAAGCTCTCCAGCGGCTGGGCCAGCTTGCGGGCGGCAACCCACTCCTGCTTGGCCGCCACGATCTTGCCGAGAATGGTCTGGCTGATGGAGGCCATGTTCAGAAAGGCATGGGGGGCAATAAGGTCTGACATCTCGTTATCCTTGCGAAGCTGGTTATTGCCGGTTGGGCGTTCTGAATGACTGCTGTGCAGAGTCGTGGCTGACATCATGCCTCCTGATGACTCAAGGTGGCCAGCCGAGCGGCGAGCTCCGCCGTCTTGCCGCTCGCCAGCACCGCCAGCACCTGGGCGGCCGCGCTCTGGAGATCCTTCGCCTTGCCTGCCATCAGCAGCAGCGGTGCCACGTTGGCGGCAATGGCGGCGTTGTGGGCCGGGGTGCCACGCCCTTCCAGAATGGCAGCGGTGATGGCGCGGTTCTCTTCAGGCTCCCCCCCCTGAATGGCGCTGACCGGGTAGGTCTCCAGACCAAAGTCAGCCGGGGTTAACAGAAACTCGCGGATCTCGCCGTCACGGATCTGGGCCACCTGGGTCGGGCCGTGGATGGCAATCTCGTCGAGGCCGGCACCGTGCACCACCATACCGGTTTTCAGCCCCAGTGCCAGCAGGGTTTCGGCGATGGGGCGCACCAGCTCGGGGGCATAGACCCCCATCAGCTGATAGGTGGGGCGAGCCGGGTTGATGAGCGGCCCCAGCACGTTGAACAGGGTGCGGGTCTTGAGGGCCTGGCGCACCGGCATGGCGTGGCGCACCCCGGCGTGATACTGGGGGGCGAACAAAAAGCAGATGCCGAGCTCGTCCAGGCAGCGGCGCGCCTGCGCCGGGCTCATGTCGAGCTTGATGCCCATCTTGTCGAGCAGATCGCTCGAACCCGATTTGCTCGAGACCGAGCGGTTGCCGTGCTTGGCTACTTTCAGGCCGCAGGCGGCAGCGACCAGCGCCGAGGTGGTGGAGACATTGATGGTGTTGAGGCCATCGCCACCGGTGCCGACGATGTCGCAGAACTCATAGTCCGGACGCGGGAAGTCGCGCGCTTCTGCCAAGAGGGCCTCGGCGGCGCCGGCGATCTCCTCCGGGGTCTCCCCCTTGATCTTGAGGGCGGTCAAGAGACTGGCGAGCACGATGGGATCCACTTCGCCACGTACCACCTGGCCGAAGGCGTCGCGGGTACTTTCACGGCTCAGAGACTGACCCTGATAGAGGGTGTTGAGATGATGATGCATGTTGGTCTCCTTACCTTACCGCACGCTGCTTTCTGGACGGGTGATATGGGCGAGCGCCTGAGTCAGCAGACGGGCCCCTTCCGAAGTCATGATGGATTCCGGGTGGAACTGGAAGCCCAGCACCCGCTCATCCTGCTGCTCGATGGCCATGGGCATGCCCTGATAGTGGGCAATCACCGTCAGCTCTTCCGGTACATAGGTGGCGACCAGCGAGTGGTAGCGGGCCACCGGCAAGGGGCTTTGCAGCCCCGCGAAGGCGCCGTGGCCGTTGTGCTCAATCAGCGAGCGCTTGCCGTGGACTATCTCGCCCGCCGCACCGACGGTGCCGCCGTAGGCTTCGCACAGGGCTTGATGGCCGAGACAGATGCCGAGGATGGGCACCTGACCACGGGCCAGCTTGATGAGGTCGATGAGGCAACCCGCTTCATGGGGGGCGCCCGGGCCCGGCGAGAGCACCAGCACGGCGTCTCCTTCACAGGCAGCGATTTCGCTCATGATGCGGCTGGCCGGCAGGCTGTTGCGGTAGATCCGCACCGGATAGCCGAGGGAGCGAAACTGGTCGACGAGGTTGTAGGTAAAGGAGTCGAAGTTGTCGAGCAGGAAGATGTTAGTCATGGCTCACGTCCTTATGTTGCTCCTGCTGGGCGCTCAGGGCTTGCAGGGAGGTGCCATGGCTGGCGGCGATGGCGGCCAGTACGGCGGCCGCCTTGGCGCGGGTTTCGTCCGCTTCGGCCTGGGGCTTGGAGTCATAGACCACCCCGGCACCGGCCTGTACGTGGGCCACGCCCTCTTTGACAAAGGCGGAGCGGATGACGATGCAGGTATCCATCTCGCCGGCGCCGTTGATGTAGCCGACCGCGCCGCCGTAGCTGCCGCGGCGCTTGCCTTCCACCATGCGAATAAGTTCGCTGGCGCGAATTTTGGGGGCGCCGGTGAGGGTACCCATGTTCATGCAGGCCTGATAGGCGTGCAGGGCGTCAAGGTCGGAACGCAGGGTGCCGACCACCTTGGAGACCAGATGCATCACGTGGCTGTAGCGATCCACTTTCAGCAGCTCCTTGACGTAGCGGGTGCCGGGCTCCGAGATGCGGGCGATGTCGTTGCGGCCCAGATCTACCAGCATCAGGTGCTCGGCCACCTCTTTCTCGTCCTGACGCAGTTCCAGCTCGATGCGGCCATCGAGATCCCGGTTGATGCTGCCATCGGGGTTGAAGCCGCGGCGGCGGGTACCGGCGATGGGGTACATCTCCACATCGCGGCTGGTGGCGCAGAACTTCACTGCGCTCTCGGGGGAGGCGCCAAACAGCGTGAAGCCCTCATCCTGCACGTAGAACATGTAGGGGCTGGGGTTGGTCTGTTTGAGGCGGCGATAGGCGGCGATGGGGCTGGGGCAGGGCAGGGAGAAGCAGCGGGACGGCACCACCTGGAAGATGTCGCCACGGCGGATAAAGCCCTTGAGCTTCTCCACCTCGGCGCAGAACTGCTTGTCACTCTTGTCCACGCTGATGCCGCCACTTAGGGCTGGCGTGACCGGCTCCTGTTGCGGCGCCTGTTGGCAGGCTTGCTTGAACCGGGCGAGACGCTCGCTCAGGCGGTGGTATCTGTCCTCCACCCGGCTCTCGTCGCTGTCGCCGCCAAAGATGCAGGCAATCAGCTGGGTGGTGCGTTCGATATGGTCGATGGTGATCAGGGTTTCGGCCACGTAGAAGCAGTAGTCGGGGCAGTCGTTGCTCCCTTCCGGCACCTCGGGCAGATCTTCAAAAGAGGCGATGAGGTCGTAGGCAAAGCTGCCCGCCATAAACAGCGCCTCTTTGCCGAGCTGGCAATCGATCTCCCGCTGCAGGGTGCGCAGCACGTCCAGCACGCTGACCCCCTTGAGGCGGCTATCTTCATCCTGCTCCCGATCGGAGGCCGGGAAGTCGAGCTGCAGCTCGCCGGCCACCAGGCTCTGGATAACGGCGGCGGGCAGGCGCTCTGTCAGCAGGCTCTGCAACTGGGCGCCGTTGTCATTGAGGCTGCGTACCCGCACGGTGCGGCCGCGGCACTCGATGCGCAGACAGGCATCGACCAGCAGCAGGCTCTGTTTGCCCGCCTTGGAGTCGATCTCGACCGATTCCAGCAGCAGGGTGTTGGGGCGCTGCTGGCAAAACTCGCTGTAGAGTGCCAGCGGATCGGCCACATAGGGGGCGTTGAGTTTGAGGGTATCGAATTCACCCAGAGGAAGGCGGTGCGTGGCTGTCATAGTGCGTTCCCTTGCGTGTGATGCGTGTTACCGATGTTCATGACGTCTAATACCTTGAAAAAGTGCCTTGAAAATGAGGTGGGTTCTGGCGGTTTCAGCAGGGGCGCCATCGCCTGGTCATTACGCTTGTCTGAATTCTCGGTTTCATCACAGCTCCATTTGCCGGATAATAAAAAAGCCCGCTGGGGTCAGCGGGCTTTTTCTTTGGGTTCTTAATTTGCTGTCAGTTTACAGGTACAGCAACGACCACACGCCCGCATGTCAGGGAGTGTGCCACCACCAAATGGTCAGGATGGAAGTCGTTTGCATGATAAAGTCCTGTAAAAAGATGTTTGCAATGAAGTGCCTACAGAAAACGATAAAGCCGCGGCCAAGTCAAGTCGCTTTTTAGCCTTCTTTCACCGATTTTTCATGAATGGTGACCTGACCACGAGAGCGGAATAACCCGATGAGATTCGATCTTCACTGTCATACTACCGCTTCGGATGGCGTGCTGAGCCCCGCAGAGCTGGTGCGCCGCGCCGCCGAGAAAGAGGTCGAAGTGTTAGCGATCACTGACCACGACACCCTTGCCGGCCTTGATGAGGCTCGCAGCACCATCGCCGCCGAGCAACTGCCGCTGCGACTGGTGAGCGGAGTCGAGATCTCCACCGGCTGGGAGCATCACGAGATCCATATCGTGGCGCTGGGAGTGGATGAAAAAAATCCGCAGCTGAGCGACTTTCTGACCGGCCAGCAGGCCCGCCGCGAAGAGCGCGCGCAGGAGATCGGGCGCCGTCTGGAGAAGTGCCTCATCCCCGGCACCTATGAAGAGGCCAAAGCGCTTGCCGGTGATGCGGCCGTGACCCGGGCTCACTTTGCCCGGGTGCTGGTGGCGCGCGGGGTGGCCGACAACATGCAAAAGGTATTCAAGAAGTACCTGAGCCGGGGCAACAAGGGGTATGCTCCTGCCCAGTGGCCCGAGATGGGCGACGCGATCACTGCGATTCACGCCGCGGGCGGGCTGGCGGTGCTGGCCCATCCCAGCCGTTACGATCTCACCGCCAAGTGGATCAAGCGGTTGCTGGTGGCCTTCAAGGCGGCAGGCGGCGATGCCATGGAGGTCTCGTTGCCCCAGCAGAGTCCGCAGGAGCGGGCCAATCTGGGCCAGTGGGCGAACGAATATGGTCTGGCCATTTCGGTGGGGTCCGATTTTCACTTCCCCTCCAACTGGACCGAGCTGGGCCGCCACCTCTGGCTACCCAAAGAGGGGACGCCGCTCTGGCTGGTCTCTCCCGATCACTTCGGGCTGAGTCAGGAAGAGCATGCCGCTCTGGTGGCCAGCCGCTGACCGGCGGCAAGAGACGAATTTTAAAGCAGAATAGTAAGTGAGTGCCGTGGAGCCGGGCTCCATGGCCATCAAGCGGGCAGATGTTGCTGCCCCCATTGCGAGAACAAGGTATGAGTCAGCACTTTTACGTACATCCGGAAAACCCGCAGGCGCGTCTGATCAGCCAGGCGGTGCAGATCATCCAGAACGGCGGCGTTATCGTCTATCCGACAGACTCAGGCTATGCGCTGGGCTGCCACATGGGTGACAAGGGGGCGCTGGAGCGCATCTGCCGCATCCGCCGGCTCGACGCCAACCACGATTTCACTCTGGTATGCCGCGATCTTTCCGAGATCGCCACCTACGCCAAGGTCGATAACGGCGCGTTTCGCCTGATCAAGAACAACACCCCGGGTGCCTACACCTTCATCTTCAAGGCGACCAAAGAGGTGCCGCGCCGCCTGATGAACGAGAAGAAGAAGAGCATAGGTATCCGGGTGCCGGACAACAAGATTGCCCAGGCGCTCTTGGAAGCCCTCGGCGAGCCGCTGCTCTCCACCTCGCTGATCCTGCCGGATTCCGAGATGGCGGAGTTCGACCCGGAGGAGATCTACGACAAGCTGGGCAAGCAGATCGATCTGGTGGTCAACGGTGGTTATCTGGGCGAGCAGCCCACCACTGTCGTGGACTTCTCCGACGACGACCCGGTAGTGCGTCGTCGCGGTGCCGGAGACCCGACCCCGTTTGAGTGATACCGCAGATCCTGTGACGACCAGCACCGGCGATAACGGCGCGGGCGTCACACCTCCCATCGCGAAAGTCCTGGGGCAGCCCTACCACGAGCTGCCCCAGGACTTGTTCATCCCGCCCGATGCGCTGGAGGTGTTCCTCGATACCTTCGAGGGGCCGCTCGATCTGCTGCTCTACCTCATCCGGCGTCAGCAGCTCGATATCCTCAACCTGCCGATCCTGCAGATCACCGCCCAGTACATGGAGTACGTGGAGCTGATGCAGGGGCTCAATCTGGAGCTCGCGGCCGAATATCTGCTGATGGCGGCCTGGCTGGCCGAGATTAAATCCCGCCTGTTGCTGCCCAAGGCGCCCGAGCTGGAGGATGAAGAGGAGGGGGAAGATCCCCGCGTCACTCTTATTCGCCGCCTGCAGGAGTACGAGCGCTACAAGGTAGGTGCGGAGCGGGTCAGCGAGCTGCCGCGGGTGGAGCGAGAGATCTTTATCGCGGCCGCCCTGCCGCCCGATTTTGGCGATCTCAAGCCACTGGCGCCCGATGTTTCGCTGGTTGAGCTCGCCCTTTACATGCAAAGTGTGGTAAAACGCGCGACTCATTTTGAGCATCACCAGATCCGCCGCGAACAGATCCCGACCCGGGTGCGCATGGCGGAGATCCTCGCCATGCTCTCGCTTGGCCAGACCCTGCGTCTTGAGCAGGTGCTGCGCGCCGAAGAGGGGCGGATGGGCGTGCTGGTGACCTTTCTGGCGCTGCTGGAGCTGTGCAAGGAGCAGCTGATCTGGATTTTGCAGGCCGAGCCTCTGGGTCCGATCCATTTTGCCCTGGCCAGCCAGAGCGAGGAGGGGGAGCGTGGTCTTGCCCATTGAGATGGCTTTTGCGAGGAACGCCCAATGGCGCTGCCAGCTGAACGATTAAAGACGCTGATCGAGGCGGCCCTCTTTGTCGCCGGGCGTCCGCTCAACGTCAGCGAGCTCAAAGGCAGCGTGCTGGCCGACTATCCGGTCACCACCCGCTACGTGCAACTGCTGCTGGCTGAGCTCAAACAGGATTACAGCGAACGGGGCGTCGAGCTCAAGGAAGTGGCCTCCGGCTGGCGCTTTCAGGCTCGTCAGGATTATGCCGAAGAGCTTTCGCGGCTCTGGAGCGAGCGGGCGCCCCGCTACTCGCGCGCCGTGATGGAGACGCTGACGCTGATCGCCTATCGTCAACCCATCACCCGGGCCGAGATCGAAGCGATCCGCGGGGTCGCGGTCTCGAGCCAGATAGTGAATACCTTGAAAGATCGTGGCTGGGTGCGCAGCATAGGCCACAAAGAGGTGGCGGGTCGCCCCGAGCTGCTCGCCACCACCAGAGCATTTCTGGATTACTTTAATCTGCAGAGTCTGGAGCAGCTCCCCGAGCTGGATCCCGAGCTGCAACCCCCGTTGTCCGCCATGTTTACGGGCAGCGATCAACAATCAGGTAACCCCGATGAGTGAAAAACTGCAAAAAGTGTTGGCCCGCGCGGGTCACGGCTCCCGTCGTGAGATGGAGGCCCTGATCACCGCAGGTCGGGTCAGTGTGGATGGCAAGGTCGCCACGCTGGGGGATCGCGTCGAAGTGAACGCCGTGATCCGGGTGGATGGTCACCAGGTCAAGACCCGTGCCGCAGAGGAAGTGATCTGCCGCGTGCTGGCTTACCACAAGCCGGAAGGGGAGATGTGTACCCGTCACGATCCGGAAGGTCGTCCTACCGTGTTTGATCGCCTGCCCAAGATGGAAGGGGCCCGCTGGATTGCGGTCGGCCGCCTCGACGTCAACACCTCAGGTCTGCTGCTGTTCACCACCGACGGTGAGCTGGCCAACCGCCTGATGCACCCGAGCCAAGAAGTGGAGCGGGAATACGCGGTGCGCGTGTTTGGCGAGATCACCGAAGCCATGCTGCAGCGCCTGCGCAAGGGCGTACAGCTGGAAGATGGCATGGCCAAGTTCAACAAGATCAAGCCGGCTGGCGGCGAGGGTCTGAACCAGTGGTTCAACGTCACCCTGACCGAAGGTCGCAACCGTGAAGTGCGCCGCCTGTGGGAATCCCAGGAAGTGCAGGTGAGCCGCCTGATGCGGATCCGCTACGGCGACGTCAAGCTGGATCGTGCTATCCCGCGCGGCGGCTGGCAAGAGCTGAAACTGCCGGAAGTGAACTACCTGCGCGGTCTGGTCAACCTGCCGCCGGAGACCGAATCCAAGGTCGATCTGCAGCAGGATGGCAAGAGCAGCCGCCACAAGCAGGCCGCCCAGATCCGTCGAGCCGTCAAGCGCCACAAGGAGCTGCAAGGTAAAGAGCCGCGTGCCCGTGCCACCACCGCCCGTCGCAAGCCGCAAGCTTCTACCCGCAACTCCGGCACCGGCAGCAAATAAGCGCCGTTTATCAGTGAAGCACACTGATAGGCGTGCAAAATTGCCAAAAAGCCCGCACCAACTGGTGCGGGCTTTTTTATATCCTTAACAATATAACTACCTGGACAAATAAATATTTATTTGGCTTTTTATCAATAAAGGCGCTTATTTGTTGATCTCAATGAGAAAACGTTTTTCTTGTTTCATGGTTATTTTTTGTGGCTCAGTTAACAGATAAACGGTTCTTTTTTATTCACAACACCGGATGGATTGGTGAATAATATGGCCGGGTTCCAAGCGCAGCTTTTCATGCCGGATGCATGAGTTTTTCGTTGAAGAGTTCTGCTTGCCAATAGTGATACATGACTCGCGCCGAAGGGGCGTCTCACTGTTATTGGGCTTACAGCAGTGTCGCCGAGCAATTAAATATGCTCAGGGACTGCGGTAGCTATTTGCTAGAATTAGCTCTGTTTGCGGCGTTGTTGCCCAAATCGATACAGCTTGAATGGAACTAACTGATAACTTGGTGATCTGATCCCGCCATCCTCTTCAACTCTGCATTATGGGCGCGTCGCTTCACCCCATCACCAACTGGCCTCAATATAACAAGTCTTTGCTCAACAGTGGTTCACTCACCTTATGGGTTGACACCGAGGCAATGAACAATTGGTTTCACCAAAGCCATTACGGACGATGGGGCCGCAGCCAGCTTGATACTGACCAGACCATCTGTACATTCCTGATGCTCAAGGGGATTTTCAACCTCACTTTGCGGGCCACTCAGGGACTACTCGACTCTCTGCTCCAGTTGATGAATGTGCCGTTGTACGCACAGGACTATAGCTATGCCAGCAAGCGTGCAGGCACGGTGACCGTGGCTTATCGTATCCCCCAAAAAGAACGTATTACCGATTTGGTTATCGACTCGCTTGATTAGACAGGCCGTGCTATTCGGCCCGACAAGCGGGGTCATATTCCGGCTCAACTTGGACCCATTCTGGAACGGTTGGGCCTTGATGGTGTTCTCTGGTTGAAACAGGTGGCGCTATTCAGGCGACAAGGGATCAGCGTGGTGGGAGGCAGAGATCAATGTCAGCAGTTTGCCCGCCACTGTGGCCAGCGGCGATGCCATCAATCACGGATTTGATTGCTTTGCATTTACCCTGCTGATAGCTCCGGGTATTGCACATAGTCCAGTAAATGGTTGTGCAGGGGCGGTTGCTTTCCAAACCTGAAAATCTCTCCCTCCAGTGGACTTTTGCAGGCATCAGTTCGAATGCATACCCCCTTATAATGCCTGCAAGCTGTTCGATAGTGGCTTGCTACAAAATGTGGGCGTCCTAATCGTTGTTTTCGTGGTGAGTTTTTTACTGGGTACTCTAATAAGTTGCTTTTAGAGAGAGTTGAAAAAAGAGGTCATGAAATGAAGTATTATCTTGGGTTATGGCTTTACTCATGTTTTTTTTGTGTCCTTTTATGTTTTTTAATCGGAGGGACAAATTCCATATTTTTTTATTTTAAAGAAGGCGAGCTTCTTGTTCCTAAAGGAGAGGTTGAACGGGCTGTTATATTTGGCTTTATAGCGGGAACATCGATATCAATATATTTTTTTTGTCGTCTCTCTTTTTAAAAAAGTGAAAAAACAGTGAGATAAAGTATATATGAATTTTGAAATAAACAAATAACAAACTGGTTAGATAAGTATGGTAGTGCGAAGATAATCTGGGACACCCACCTTTTTGGAAGGTGCTACCTGAGGGGCTTCTTTTGTTACAGAGTTTGATCCAAAAACCGGCAATACGAGGCAATGGATGGAGAGTTATGATCATTCAGGAAGTGTAATTCGTGTCCACCCAAAGAGTATCAATGGACAACCAGTTGACGCTCAGCATTACCTTCCAACGGGAGCTGAATTGAAGAGTTGGGGACAACAATGACTCTAGGAAACGTAGTGGCCGATAGGCTTGAAAAAACAGCTGTCGGTGGATTTGATGTTTTTAAAATATCAAAAGAGGCATTTAGTATTTATCAGGATCCAGAGCTCTCCCTCACAGAGAATTTAAATATGGCGTTGTTATCGCTGATAGCGATGGAGGATGGGCCAGAGTTCGAAATGATAGAAAAAGAATTTTGGATCTTACTATCAGAGATTCGACAGATGTAGGGCCGGTTCGATTAGAGCAGTGTAATCGGGCTATCGCGCATAGGGGCTTTCGGTTAATAAAGGAGCGATTTTAGCGGTATTGGCTCGGCTATGTTACTGGGATCTTGGACTCCCACCTTTTTGATAGAATTTTTGTGCCGAACGGAACTGTGAATGGGATACCTACAAAACCATGATTAATAACGTTTTTAATAAAACTAATAAGATGGGCATTGCGGATTGGGGCGTTATCTACTTTGGCTGTAGAGGTTTACCAATAGGCAAATTATCATGCACAACACTTAGTGATTATCCATGTGATCGCCTAATGTTAATTGATAATTCAGATTCATTATTTCCTTTGGTTGCTGAATTATCTTGTTGTACTGAGATTACGAATGAAACTCTTTATTTGCTAGAGCAAGTATGTCAAATTAGTGAGGTTGACCTCTATTTGGCAAAAAGAAATGGAAATTGTTTTGCTTAGAGAGCACATTAGATTCTTTGCCAGAAGACTATATGTATGCATTACTTGCGCTAAACGAGTTTTGGGTAGGGTGGGGAGAAGAAAAAAATAGTCAAAATATTATTCAAGGTGTAGGAAACGCTATTTATCCTGATGTATACTATTCTGATGAAAACTTAAAAATGGTTATGAATAGCCATAGGGAATGGTTGAGTAAAGAAATGGCTAGTCTTATTTCAAAGACCGCAGGCCCGATTAGCAAAGCGTAATCGGGCCCTCGCGAAATCAGTTGCCGTTATTATCAGGCAACTTACTCGCTCACCCTGTGTGCGAGCGGGACTCTGGGACATCCACCTTTTTGGAAATATAGGTTCAATTCCCCCTGCGTTACTAATTAAATATAGTGCGTTGTGTGATAAGTAAATCAATATAGTTTAAGGGGCTCAGGATGTTGGTGATCAATAAAGTACTTGTTGTCATGTTTTTTTTATTCCATTGGATTATCAGGATGTGCTCCATCATATTCAACCTGGGAAGGGGGGTTGAATGAGGTGATTGGAGATGCCTTTGAAAGACATTACAAAAATCCACATAGTCTTTTTTGGGCTCCAATTTACTCTAATAAAGAAAAAAGGTTTGCAGATAAAGTAGTCTATGAAAGTTCATGGAAAAGATATTATCTTACTTGGATGAAACAGTGTAAATACTCCGTACTGGTTGATGACAAAGGGGTCATTCGCTCTTGGCGTTATGAGACAGACGACAGAGGTAGTTGCTACGTCTGGTAACTACTCTTATGAGCAGGAATAAATCTGGGGCACCCACCTTTTTGACAACAGGTGATATTGGAGATGGCTTGGGGGCAGAGCTAAGCGGGAAATATATTGAACAAAAATCTTCGCAAAAGGGTAGCAAACAATGAGGAAGAACAATACGTTTACGCTTCTGATTTTTTTTGTTGCGTTAAGTGTCACCTCTATTTTTTTGACTTCTTTTACTCTATATGTTGCAGGCGAGCTATTGTTTTTTTATTTTAGAGGTATACCTGTTAATTTTACAATAGATAATTTTTTTATAATCTGTCAGATTAGTTTTGGTGTTGGGAGTTTTGTTGGTGTAGTGATGTGGGGGGCTCGATTATTAAAGCTAAAGGGATTCTGATATTTGAAGGGGGAATCTAGGGAAGGGATAATCCGGGACACCCACCTTTTTGTAATTGATACTATGTGGATACAAGAGGGCATATAGGATGAGTAAAATTGAGAGAATCCTTGATCAGCATCAGACTTGGCTTGCTCAGATGAGTAGTATGGTAGCCCAAGAGCTTGAATACCTTGATGAAGATCTTGCTTGTGACTCATTGGTGGGCCTCGAGAATGTGCCTGACTCGTTGGGGATGTTGGCGATCTATCACGGTATTAAGGGAGAGGTAGCTATCTATGGCGGGGATAGCTCTGGTTGGGAGGACATATCCCGCGCGATTATTTACCGTTACTGGGCGTTGAGGCTTAGAGTAAAGGTTTTCTCCACAACGAGGTTTCTTAAGGGCATTAGAAGTGTCCCTAACCTGACGAATCAGTTGACTAGTGCTAGTTGTTTGTTGGCAGCATTTATTGTAGCGGATCGACATGATTTAGCTGAATCGGTCGCTGATATTCTTGGAGGAATGTTGACTATGAATGGTGCTGTTGATCCTGATTATCAGAAAACGTGCCGATTCGAACCGTTCATGTTGTGGCTTTACTCTGTCTATTCGGGACGGATTGTATCTCCTTTACCTGAACCTATAAATATAGGGGTTTACCAGAAGGTAATCGACAATTGGGACGATGAGGAAAATTTCCCCAGTATAATTGAAGAGGTATGTAAATATCACTTAGCCAACTCTGAAGATAAAGGGGGGGGATGGGATCCAGAATTTAAAAGCCCACCTTTTGATTTATTGCCATTAGAGGTTGTTGCCATCTTAAAAGTTCGTCAACAGATCGGCCAGTCATCACTTTCCATTTCGAACAATCTGTTATTTGTTGACTCAGCCGCACTGGAAAATTTGTTTTTTGAACCGGATGATGTGGCTATAAAAGTTGAGATGGCGTACAACAATTTCTTTAGTTAATAGTAGATTCTGGAAGTACCAAGGTCGCAGGTTCGGTTAGGAGATAATCGGCGTTGTTGCCCAAATCAACGAGCAAGTCATGACTTCCCCAGCTCCTAGTGACCGCTACACTCGGGGCTTTCTGACTGGTAGACCAAGGGTATTCAGCTTGTTTATGGTGCTTACATACGCCATGACTTCTCCCACTTGGCCGTTGTAGTTACGCAGACTGATTTTCCCCGCCAACAACTGCTTGAACCGATACATCGCTGTCTCTGCCAGTGAGCGACGGTGATACCCAGATATCTTCTTCCAGTGCGCCAGTCCTTCCTTGCACATCACCAGCACCGCGTCATTTCTTGCGTGTCCTTTTTTCCATAACCCCGCGTTTTTGCGAGGCGGGATACAGGCTGTTGCCCCTTTGCGCGAGATAAGCTGATGGCTGGCTTTGCTGTCATAGGCGCCATCCGCATAAACATGTCCCAGCTTACGCCGCAGAGGGTTGAGCAAGGTGGGCAACACCTCGGCATCATGGACATTTTCCAGCGAGACTTCCGCCGCCACGATATCGTGGGTCACCGGGTCTACCGCCAGATGCAACTTGCGCCAGACTCGCCGCTTCTCCGAGCCGTGTTTTCTGACCTTCCACTCGCCTTCACCAAATACCTTCAGGCCGGTCGAATCGATAACCAGGTCGATGATACGCCCCTTGGCGGGTTGTCGATAGGCCACTTTCACCGTGCGAGCGCGCTTGCTGACACAACTGTAGTCCGGTGCGCACAACGGTACATTCATCAACTCGAACAGGGAGTCGAGTAGCCCCTGAGTGGCCCGCAGAGTGAGGTTAAAAATCCCCTTGAGCATCAGGAAGGTACAGATGGTCTGGTCGGTACAAAAGGTGGGTGTCCTAATCGTTCCTAATCGCTTATCCACTCAGTGACTAATAAAGCATATGATATGAAAATCGTTACGCCTAAACGTTCTGAGTTACAGCCAGGCCCATCTTTGGGGGGGGGGAAATGAAGATTAAAAGCCAAATTAGTGGGCATATCATTGACATATTTGGTATTTACTGGGTTTTGTCTGTGGATGGCTCCTGCACTGAAACAATATTGCTTGGTTTACCTAAAAATAGTGGTGGCTTAGTTCCTTATCGCATAACAGGTAAGGTTATTGATAGTGTTGATATTATTGAACCATCCGTACCCGATGGCTTTATCTACTACTATTCAGGGATTCATCACAAATCATTAATTGAAGAGAATTTACTCGATGATCTTCGAGAATATGACGAAACAGCTTATAAGCGGTTCCTTGAGATCCTGAAAGCTGAAGGCAGCATAGATCCGGATTTTTATTGAAATCCGGGACCCCCACCTTTTTGTGGATTACATAAAGATCACATTGAAGTTTTGATAGCAAAGGAAGAGTCAAAGCTGTCCTAAATACTGACGGTTCTTACAATGACTCGAAGACAAAATCTGCAATTAAAGAAGGGCGGAGATTGACAAAATGAAAATAAATTTTCCCTTTGACAGCATCAAGGGAAATTTTTTATATATACAGGGGGAGAAATCTCATAACTCAGTAGATAAGAATGATCTATTCATCGATTATGGGGGTGAGCTAGATGATAGATTTGTAAAATATCTATGCCTATTGAGGAACAAGTTAACTTGCTGGGCATAGCCAAAGAAAAACATGATGATCTTGCAATGCAATCGGCTCTATTTAGAATAAGAACTCATGCGATGAGTCTGTCAAGTTTTTTTGATTCTATTGTAGAGGATTCTGAAATAATTCTTCGACTGGAGACTTGGCCAGAAATTCCAGAAGATAATCCGGGACACCCACCTTTTTGACACGTCCTTGATGGTGCGGAGAAAAAAATGAAAAAAATTAACCTCTGGGATCTCATCAAATTTATTATATTAAGTAATATTTTTATGATTTTTCTTGATGTTTTTGGTAATGCGCTGGTATTAGTTGTGGTATATTTTAAAACTGGTATTTTTATATTTGACTTGGATGATTTTTTATATGGCTCTTTAGATAAAGCTCTCGCAGGAGGAACCGTGTTGGGTATTGGTCTTTGGCTCAAACACAAATTACAAGAGCGACAGAAACAGAAAGGCTAGGGCCGTAGTCTCGATTAGGAGGATTATTTTGCACCCATATTTTTTAATGCATGTTAAAAGGAAGGTCGTATGAAGATATTGTTTGCATCAGGAATGATAACCTTTCTTGTTTTGCTGATTTTTTTGTCAGGTGTTTTTTATGTTAGGAATAAATTAAAATTTAATGATTCTAGATCTGTGTTTTTGTTTATGGATAGCGTGATGTTTAAGTCTTGTTGGCTGACTAATCTGGCATCTATATTCTTTTTTATATCATGTGCTATGGGATTAGCTTTGTCATGGGTTAATGGTGAGCCTCATCAACGAATTATTTCTTATTGTGTCGGCTTTTTTGGTGTTATTTTATTGTTTTTTCATTGTAGGTTGCAGTATGTTAGAAGTCATGAGGTAGGTGATTTTTCCTTTTTAAACGAATTGACTTTGAAATATGAGTTTTCTAGTTCTTCGGTTTTAATTTGGCTTTCTAGATTATGTTATTTGGTGTCATTTTTCATGCTCTTTTATTATGGTTGTTAACGCGTATTAGCGGGGTGTAAAGACATAGTCATCACCAGATACCGGCCTAGCGCCGGTGTTTTATTTTATCGGCCTGCCATGCTGGCAAGCTGGTCGTTCAACCTGATTCCCATCTGCCGAGATGACTTTTGCATCCATGTAACGAATTTTTGTCCGCCGTATCACCAGTGAAATAATCCGAGACGTGGTGGAAGAGTCGATAGCCTAATGGCGGAGTGGCAACTGCCTCCGATCCTGCGGTATTCGTGATGCCGATGCTGCTGATAGTGGGCGGATGTGCTGTGGTGCTTGCTATGCAGGGGGGTAGCCCCAAAAGTGGGTTTCGATATCGCCTCTTATGCCAGATAAGAGGCGATATAGCGATTTGATTACCAGATTAGCGATCGCCAGACATCCCGAACTCTATGGGCATCAAGGTATAAAACACACTCGTGTTGTGTTTCTTTAGCAGGTCGAATATGAGGTTTACCTCGTTGTCAGTGACGGAAAACGTCACTTCCAATGGCTGGTCTGACAGTTCGAAAAAGTGAGCCGAGTGCAGACGCCGATCATGCCCAAGTCCTTCATTGGCAGCCAACAGGGTGGCCCCCTGAATACCGAGCTCTTTAGCCTGCTCGACCAGCCATTGTGCCAATGGTTGACCCTCGATTGAGCGATCCTGGCGAGTGTAAAATGTTAATTGATAGCCTTGCATAGATACTCCTGTCACATCCGTTGCAGCATTGACATTGACCACATGCCGGCAAGAGTCATAGCCAGCGAACCCAGTACATGGACACAAATCGCCCCACCTGCCCAGGCCAATCGACCGGCCTGCAGTAATGAAGTGACTTCAGCAGAGAATGTTGAAAAGGTGGTCAACCCGCCGAGAAAACCGGTGATCACCAGCAGCCGCCATTCAGGGGGGAGATTGGGGTTTGCGGAAAAGAAAGCGATAGCGATCCCGATCAGATAGCCTCCCAGCAAGTTTGCCACGAGAGTGCCCAGCGGGAGGGTTGGAAAGATAGCGTTCAGGGATGTGCCGAGTAGCCAGCGAAATATGGCACCGAACGAGGCGCCAACGCTGATGGCAAGAATCGAATTAAGCATATAAATCGTCCTTTAGTGCAGAGACTCCAGGACAGTGGTGCATATGCTACGCAGCCCTGACCTGGACTGAAACGTAGGCATCATTAGCCACAACGGCGGTTTGTGTGCGTATGCATGTGGAGGAATGCCATCTCCAGTGCATGGATTGTATCTTTCGCAGAGAAAAAGTCGAGCCGCGGTTTGGTCTTGTCGGCCAGCCATGGTGGCAAGCGGGTCGGCCAGCCAAGCTCCCGTCCGATGCGATGATTTTTGCATCCATGTAACGAGTTGCTGGCTCGCTGTATCACCAGTGAAATAATCCCATAAGTGGTTGCAGAGTGAGTCACCGAATAGTGGGGTGGCAACGGCCTCCGATCCTGCGGTATTGATGGTGCCGATGCGGCCAGGCTGTGTTCTTCGGCCAGGGGGCGGGGATATGCGGCGGTGTCTGCGAGCTGGAGGGGCGGTCGTGTCAGTAGGCCTGGGCATTCCATTTGTCGTTGAAGTCGTGGATAAACTTCTCCCCCTCTTCGTTGCGGGAGGTGACCAGATAGAAGGTGACGTTCTGGCGAAACAGCGAGAGGCGGTAGAGGGCGGCGCTGTCCTCTTCGGAGAGGTTCTTTTTCGAGGTGTCGTTGATGGGCACCAGATCGACTTTGCCCTTTTTCAGCAGCTCGACGCACTGGTTGAGGCGGTTGGTGGTTCTGACGATCAGCCCCTGATCGTTGATGACCCGTTCGATGGCGTCGGAGAACCACCCCTTGGGCACGCAGGCGGTTTTTTGCTGCCAGGGCGGGGATTCCAGCCCCTTCTTGTCGGGCGTGGTGTACCAGGACTGGATATCGAAGGCGATGGGGGTGCTGAACAGCAGGCTGTTGCTGCGCTCGTTGGTCCAGGTAAAGGGGAATGCCGCGATGGCGTTGCCCAGCTCGATGTTTTTAAGTCCGCGTGGCCAGGGCTGATAGGAGATCTGCAGGTCCGGGTGGCCAGCCGCTTTGAGAATGGTGAGCACCTTGCTTGCCAGTTCGCCGCCATTGGCCAGCTCCGCAGAGGAGTAGGGGGGCAGTTCGCCGGTGATGATCACCGCGCTCTGCGCCGCGCTGGCGGGGAGCAGCGAGAGCGCAAGGAGAGGGGCAAGCAGCGGATGGCGCAGGCGCAAAAAAGAGGGATGAGCGACAGAGAGGGTGAGTGGATAACGAATGTGCATGGCTGGTGACCCCGCCTCTATCGACTTTTTTCAGATTAACGGTTTCACCGGGGAAAAAACAGATTCGAAGCGCACTGTTTCTGCGCCTTCCGGGCGACATGAACGGACGCGTGGCGGTTGCTCTGCTCCGGTGAGCTTGTTAGCCTGTGCGGCTCTGACAGAGGAGTGAACAATGAGCAAGGTACTTGATGGGCTGCTGGCGTTGCTGGCGCTGGAAAAAATCGAGGAGGGCCTGTTTCGGGGCCAGAGCCAGGATCTCGGTCTGCGGGCCGTGTTTGGCGGACAGGTAATGGGGCAGGCCTTGTCAGCCGCCAAGCAGACGGTCGAGACCGGCCGTCAGGTTCACAGTTTTCACTCCTATTTCCTGCGTCCGGGGGATGTGACCCGTCCCATCGTCTATGACGTGGAGAATATCCGCGACGGCCAGACCGTCTCCACCCGCCGGGTCAAGGCGATTCAGGGCGGCAAGCCCATCTTCTATCTCAACGCCTCGTTTCAGGTGCCGGCCGACGGTTTCGAGCATCAGGCGCAGATGCCGACCGGCATCACCCCGCCGGAGGAGCTCAAGAGCGAGCTGGAGCTGGTGCGCCCCTACGAGAACCTGATCCCGGCCTCCCTGCGCGACAAGATCCTCTGCGAGCAGCCCATCGAGATGCGCCCGGTCACCCTGGTCGACCCTATTCGGCCGACGGTGCAGGATCCTGTGCGCCACGTCTGGTTCAAGGCCAACGGCCAGATGCCGGACGATCTGCGGGTGCACAAATACCTGCTGGCCTACGCCTCCGACTTCAACTTCCTGCTCACCTCGCTGCAGCCCCACGGGGTGTCCTACTGGGAGCCGGATATGCAGGTGGCCACCATCGATCACTCCATGTGGTTCCACCGGGATTTCCGCTTCGACGACTGGCTGCTCTACGTGGTAGACAGCCCGAGCGCCAGCAGCGGTCGTGGTCTGGTGCGCGGCCAGTTCTTCACCCGCGATGGTGTGCTGGTGGCGAGCACCATGCAGGAGGGGGTGATCCGCCGTCGCGGCAGTTAAGGCGCAAAGCGGATAGCAAAACGGGGTGGTTTGGGCCACCCCGTTTTCGTTGCTGCGATGTGCGCGGGCGCTGCGGGATCAGCCGCCGCGCTGGTATTTGAAGCGTTTCTTGCGCCGGTAGGGATAGACATCCTCGAACACCCCCACCTTGATGTTGCTCTGCAGCATCTTCCAGTAGTTGGCGTCGAACATCTCCTTGTGCAGCTGCAACATGATCTCCCGCACCTGCGGCTTTTGCAGCAGGAAGGTGGCGAACTCCTCGGGGAAGATGTCGTTGGGGGCCACCGAGTACCAGGGCTCGGCGCTCCACTCATCCTCGGGATAGCGGGGCGGCGGGATCTGGCGGAAGTTGCACTCCGTCATGTAGCAGATCTCGTCGTAGTCGTAGAACACTACCCGGCCGTGGCGGGTGACGCCGAAGTTCTTGAACAGCATGTCCCCCGGGAAGATGTTGGCCGCCGCCAGCTGCTTGATGGCGTTGCCGTACTCCTCCAGCGCGAGCCGGGTCTGCTGCTCGTCCGCCTTGTCCAGATAGAGGTTGAGCGGGATCATCTTGCGCTCGGTGTAGAGGTGCTTGATCACCAGCTTGTCGTCCGTGATGGTGAGGGCCGACGGCGCCACCGTCTTGAGCTCGGCAAGTAGCTCGGGCGAGATGCGATCGAGGGGAAACTCGAAGTTGGTGAACTCCTGGGTGTCGGCCATCCGGCCAACCCGATCGTGCTGTTTGACCAGCCGGTACTTCTCTTTGACCTGCTCGTGGCTCACCTCCTTGGGCGGGGTGAACTCGTCCTTGATCACCTTGAACACCACATCGTAGGAGGGGAGGGTGAACACGCTCATCACCATCCCCTTGATGCCGGGGGCGATGATGAACTGATCCCGACTCTGGGCCAGATGGTGGCGGTAGTGGCGATAGAGTTCGGTCTTGCCGTGCTTCTGGCAGCCGATGGCGTTGTAGATCTCGTAATCGGGTTTGTGGGGCATGATTTGGCGCAGGAAGGCGACAAACAGCGCCGGTTCGCGGGCATAGACCATAAAGTAGGCGCGGGCGAAGCCAAAGACGATGGAGGCGAGATCCGGCTCGAAGATGACGGTGTCCACATAGATGCTCTGGCCGGTGCTGAGCAGGGGCAGGATAAAGGGGAAAACCTGATCCTTCACCCGAATAAGCCCCACCAGATAGGCTCCCTTGTTGCGGTAGAACACCTCTTTCAATAGCTCGATGGCAAAGGGCTCATCATGAAGGATTTGCGGGCCGTTCTCGGCAAGATGGCGGTGAATGTCGACAATATCCCGCTGCTTGTCCTCGTAGGGGAGGGTGAAGCTGTAATCGCCGAGCAGCTGGCTCAGGGTCTGCGGCAGGTGGGCCAGATCGGTGCGATAGATACGCAGCAATGCGCCGAGATCGGGTTTGTCACCGCGGCTGACGAAGGGGTGGATATAGAGGTTCTCGTCGCGGATATTGCGATGGCGAAAGATCCGGCGATAGACGGAGTTGAAGAAGGACTCCGCCACCTCGAAGTTCTCGCACTTGGGCAGCAGATCGCTGAAAGCCCCCTTGACCCGCTTGAGCAATTCCTGGGTGGCGTGGTGCTCTCCCATCATCTGGCGGATGGAGCTGGCGGTGGCCCCCACATGGTGGTCATAGAGGCGAATGCGCTCGCGCCCCGCCAGCTGCACTCCCAGCCAGTCGCTGTTCTCGAAGCGGCTCTTGCTGCCGCGGGTGATCTCGAGAAACCGGCTGTAAAACGACTCGAACCGTTGCAAGATGGTCTCGGCGACGGCCTGTTCCAATGGCTGCTGCATCTCTCTCTTCCTTGTGATTCTTCGGGCCGAACGCGCCGGAAAACGGGCGCAAAAAAGGCGTGCGTCAGGCCACTATGGCAACATTGAAACATCTGTTCAAGTGGCAATTTTCGCGGATAAACGGTAGATTGCGCCCCTGTTTTGGCGATGGTTTAGCGACTGTTTGCCGTCTGTTTGAGAGGCCGTCCGGCCTGTGAGGAAACCCGATGAAGCTCTATTTTGTCCTGGTGGCACCTGCCCGCCCCGCCAACGTCGGCGCTGCCGCCCGCGCCATGAAAACCATGGGCTTTGATGCCATGCGACTGGTGGCAAGCCGGGTACACGAAGAGGATGAAGCGAGCTGGGTGGCCCACGGCGCGCAGGAGATCCTGGCCCAGGCCGAGGCGTTCGACACCCTGCCCGAGGCGCTGGCCGACATGGATCTGGTGATCGCCACTACCGCCCGCCAGCGTGGCCGCTACCAGCACTACCTCACCCCGGCTGAAATTCGCGACCAAATCCGCGCCAAGCCCTCCCTCAACAAGGTGGCCATCGTCTTTGGCTGCGAGGAGTCTGGCCTCTCCAACGAGCAGCTGGCCGAGGTCGACCTCATCAGCTATCTGCCGCTCAAGGTGAGCTACCCGTCCCTCAATCTGGGGCAGGCGATCATGCTCTACGCCTACGAGCTGAGCCCGCTGCTCGATGAGGCAAGTGTCGCAGCAGAAAATATTGATAACAGCGGACAGGTTCGCGTGCTCAAAAGCAAAACAGCAGAAATTCTGGGTGAACTCGGAGTTTCGCAGGATGAAAAACTGCATCAGTGGGTGATGGACCGGGTGCCCATGCTGCCGCAGCGGGATTTGAACATGCTCCACCTGCTCTGCAAGGACCTTGCCCGCAAACTTGGTAAAGAGGTTTAAGTTGACAGCCCTGCGCCCGGCGCGGTATTGCTAAAAGCCAGTTTCGTTCACGAGTGTTCGTCATGCAGCTATTCACCAACATCATCACCACCACCATTATTACCGGTACCACCACAGGTGGCACTGGGGCCGGTTGATGCGCTGACGAACAAGCACAGAAATCAGAAAAGGCCCGTACCCACCCAGTACGGGCCTTTTTGTTGGATGATTTTCAGACCGGTTTTTCGGTCATACAGCAGGGATTACAGGGAGAGAAAGCGATGAGAGTGTTGAAGTTTGGCGGGTCATCTCTGGCCGACGCAGAGCGTTTTTTACGGGTTGCCGACATTGCGGTGAATACCCATGGCCAGTCTCAGGTAGCCCTGGTGCTGTCTGCTCCTGCCAAGGTAACCAACCATCTGGTGGCGCTGGTGGAGCAGACCAGCCGTGGCATGGATGCCAGCAGTACCCTGTTTGAAGTGAACGGTATCTTCTCCCGCCTGCTGGCCGGGTTGAAGGCGGCTTATCCGGCGCTGGATGACAAGGCGCTGCAGGCTCGCCTGACCAGCGAACTGGATCAGGTGGAGCGGCTGATGCAGGGCATCCGCCTGCTGGGGCTCTGCCCGGACAACGTGCAGGCGCGCATCCTGAGCCGTGGCGAGAACCTCTCCATCGCCTTTATGCACGAACTGCTGCGGGTGCGTGGCCTCGAACTGGGTCTCATCGTACCGGAAGAGCTGCTGGTGACCGATGGCGGCTATCTCGAAGCCCACGTTGATATCGAAGCCTCCCGGGTGCGCTTTGCCGCAAAGGGCTTGCGTCCTGTTGTGGCAGAAAAGCAGCAATGCCTCTACCTGATGCCGGGCTTTACCGGTGGCAGCGATAAGGGTGAAACTGTGCTGCTGGGCCGTAACGGCTCCGACTACAGCGCCGCGGTGCTGGCAGCCTGTGTCGATGCCGAGTGCTGCGAGATCTGGACTGACGTCGAGGGCTGCTACAGCTGCGACCCCCGTCTGGTGCCGGATGCCTACTTGCTGAAAACCCTCTCCTACAAGGAGGCGATGGAGCTCTCCTACTTCGGCGCCAAGGTGCTGCACCCGAAAACCATCGCGCCGGTGGCCCAGTTCCACATTCCCTGCCTCATCAAGAACAGCTTCAACCCGCAGGGGCCGGGCACCCTGATCGGCCCCGAGAGCGGCGATGATGACCTGAAAGTGAAGGCCATCTCCGACTTGGCCGGCATGTGCATGTTCAACGTCTCCGGCCCCGGCATGAAGGGGATGGTCGGCATGGCCGGTCGCATCTTCTCCGCCGTCTCCCGCGCCGGGGTCAGCATTGTGCTGATCACCCAGTCATCTTCCGAATACAGCGTCAGCTTCTGTATCCATAGCTACGACAGTGAGAAGACTCGCAAGGTGCTGGAGCGCGAGTTCGAGCTCGAATTCAAAAACCAGCTGCTCGACCCGCTCGAAATCATGAACGATCTGGCCATCATCTCCCTCATCGGTGACGGCATGCGCACCAGCAAAGGGATGGCTGCCCGCTTCTTCACTTCGCTGGCGCAGGCCTCCATCAATATCGTCGCCATCGCGCAGGGCTCCAGCGAGCGCTCCATCTCGGCGGTGGTGCGCTCTGGCAAGGTGGCGGAAGCGATCAAGGCGTGCCACCAGAACTTCTTCGGTAGCCAGCACTTTATCGATCTCTTTGTGGTCGGTGTCGGCGGCGTCGGCGCCGCGCTGGTGGATCAGATTGCCCGCCAGCAGCCGGTACTGGCCGAGCAGGGCACTGGCCTGCGGGTGGTGGGCATCGCCAACAGCCGCCAGATGGCGGTCAACAAGGATGGTCTGAACCTTGCCAACTGGCGCGAACAGCTGGTGGAAGCCCGCGACAGCTTCTCGCTGGAGGGGGTGAAAAAGCTGGTGGAGGAGAGTCACATCATCAACCCGGTGATCGTTGACTGCACCTCCTCCGAGGCGGTGGCCGTCCAGTACGCCGACTTCCTCGCCGCAGGTTTCCATGTGGTCACTCCCAACAAGAAGGCCAACACCGGTTCGCTCGATTACTACAAGGCGCTGCGCCGCACCGCCCGCCAGACTCGCCGCAAGTTCCTGTACGAGACCAACGTGGGCGCCGGTCTGCCGGTTATCGAGAACCTGCAAAACCTCATCATGGCCGGTGACAAGCTGCGTGCCTTCGATGGCATCCTCTCCGGTTCCCTCTCCTTTATCTTCGGCAAGCTGGACGAGGGGATGGCCTTCTCCGAGGCGACCAAGATCGCCCGCGGCAACGGCTTTACCGAGCCGGATCCCCGCGACGATCTCAACGGCATGGATGTGGCGCGCAAGCTGCTGATCCTGGCTCGCGAGGCCGGCATGGCGCTGGAGCTCTCCGATGTCGAGGTGGAGCAGGCGCTGCCGCCGGGCTTTGACGCCAGCGGCGACGTGGAAGCCTTTATGGCCCGCCTGCCGGAGGCCGATGGCTGGTTCCGCGACCAGTTCGCCGCGGCCCAGCGTGAAGGCAAGGTGCTGCGCTATGTGGGCTCCATTGAAGGTGGCAAGTGCAAGGTCGCCATCAAGGCGGTCGGGGCCGACGAGCCGCTGTTCAAGGTCAAAGACGGGGAGAACGCGCTCGCCTTCTTCTCCACCTACTACCAGCCGATCCCGCTGGTGCTGCGCGGTTATGGCGCCGGTACCGAAGTGACCGCGGCGGGCGTTTTTGCCGACGTGCTGCGCACCCAGAACTGGAAGCAGGAGCTATAAGCATGAGTTCAGACATGTACCAGAGCAGTAGCGTGGTCGCCTATGCACCCGCCTCCAGCGCCAACCTGAGCGTGGGATTCGATGTACTGGGGGCGGCGCTCGCCCCCGTGGATGGCTCTCTGCTCGGCGATCGGGTGCAGGTAAAAGCGGCTGACGTGCCGTTCGCCCTCTCCGCCGTGGGCCGCTATGCCCACAAGCTGCCGGACGATCCGAAAAAGAATATCCTCTACGACTGCTGGGTGGCCTATGGCGAGGCGCTGGAGAAGCGCGGCCTTGGTCTCAAGCCGCTCGAGATGGTGCTGGAGAAGAACCTGCCGGTCGGCTCCGGTCTGGGTTCCAGCGCCTGCAGCGTGGTGGCGGCACTGGAAGGGCTCAACGCCTTTCACGGCGAGCCTCTCGACGAGCACGCCCTGCTGCTGCTGATGGGGGAGATGGAGGGGCGCATCTCCGGCTCCGTTCACTACGACAACGTCGCCCCCTGTTATCTCGGTGGCATGCAGCTGGTGGTGGAGGAGGCGGGTGTTATCAGCCAGGGCATTCCGGTGTTTGACGAGTGGTACTGGGTGGTCTGCTACCCGGGCACTGTGGTCTCCACCGCCGCGGCTCGCGCCATTCTGCCGGCCCAATATCGCCGTCAGGATTGCCTCACCTATGGCCGCCGCCTGGCTGCCTTTGTCCACGCCAGCTACACCGGGCAGGAGCCGCTGGCTGCGAGCGTGTTGAAAGACGTGATTGCCGAGCCCTACCGCGCGGCGCTGATCGAAGGCTTTGCCGAGGTGCGGGCGCAGGCGGCCCAGAACGGGGCGCTGGCCACCGGCATCTCCGGCTCCGGCCCCACCGTGTTTGTGGTGATGAAGGAGCTGGCGCAGGCCGAACGGATGAAGGATTGGATGGAAGCACATTTCGTGCAGAACGAAGATGGATTTGCCCGGGTCTGCAAACTGGACATGGCCGGGGCACGGGTAACAGGAAGCGAGCTATGAATCTCTATAACATCAAGGACAACAGCGAACAGGTGAGCTTCGCGCAGGCGGTGCGTCAGGGCTTGGGTCGCGAACAGGGGCTCTTCTTCCCCGAACAACTCGAACCGCTCGCCGATGTGGATGCCCTGCTGGATCTGCCGCTGGCGGAACGCTCCGCCCGCATCCTGAGCCACCTGCTGGGGGACGAAGTGCCCGCTGCCAAGGTGAGCGAGCTTATCAACGCCGCCTTCACCTTCCCGGCGCCGCTGGTCAAATTGAAAGATGGCACCTATGCCCTTGAGCTGTTCCACGGCCCGACCCTGGCGTTCAAGGATTTCGGCGGCCGCTTTATGGCCCAGTGCCTCGCCGCCTTTAGAACCAACGACAAGATCACTATCCTCACCGCCACCTCCGGCGACACCGGCGCCGCCGTGGCCCACGCCTTCTACGGGCTGGAGGGGATCGAGGTGGTGATCCTCTATCCCAAGGGCAAGATCAGCCCCTTGCAGGAGAAGCTCTTCTGCACCCTCGGCGGCAATATCCGCACCATCGCCATCGACGGCGACTTCGATGCCTGTCAGGCGCTGGTAAAACAGGCCTTTGACGACGAAGCGCTGAAAAAGGCCATTGGCCTCAACTCCGCCAACTCCATCAACATCAGCCGTCTGCTGGCGCAGGTTTGCTACTACTTCGAGGCGGTGGCCCAGCTGCCGCAAGCCTCCCGCGCCAAGGCGGTGATCAGCGTGCCGTCCGGCAACTTTGGCAACCTCACCGCAGGTCTTATCGCCAAGGCGCTGGGGCTGCCGGTGAAGCGCTTTATCGCCGCCACCAACGCCAACGATACCGTGCCGCGCTACCTGAAAACCGGTCAGTGGGAGCCGCACCAGACAGTGGCCACCCTGTCGAACGCCATGGATGTGAGCCGCCCCAACAACTGGCCGCGAGTGGAAGAGCTCTGCCGTCGCAAGGGCTGGGCGCTGGAGACCTTAGGCTCTGGTATGCGTGATGACGCCCAGACTCGCGATGCCCTGAAACGGCTGCACCAGCTGGATTACCTGTGTGAACCCCACGGCGCCATTGCCTGGGATCTACTGGGGGAACAGCTGGCCGAGGATGAAGTGGGGGTGTTCCTCTGCACCGCCCATCCCGCCAAGTTCAAGGAGTCAGTGGATGAGATCCTGCATCTCGATGTGCCGCTGCCCGGCCCGCTGGCCAAACACGCCGAGCTGCCGCTGCTCTCCGTTAATTTGCCAGCGGAGTTTGCCCGGTTAAGGGCGTTTTTGGTGGGTTAAGCCGCCGAGCTGAGATAACCGATAGAAATAAAAATCCCCCGGTAACGGGGGATTTTTTGTTTCTGCAGAAGGAAAGGTGGCTCAAGTCCGAGCTGTTGCTCGATAAGCCAGATAACCAGCGAGATTATCCCCCCGTATTAGTTCTATGTTCAGGTACTAGACGGCTACATGGGCATTTCATTACGCTGCCCCCTTAATCGCTAATTCCGCGATTAATTTACGTATTGCTTTTTTATGTGTTTCATCTTGAGTTTTACGTAACTCCTCAGATAGATGAAAAATACGGTCATCATCTTGTACGCTTGCGCCAAATTCTGCAAACTCATAAAATCTATTTAGCTTACAAACTTCAATGGTTTTTTCGCCTTTACTTTTTTTGGCTAAATAATAACGACCAGGTTTGATGACAATAATATTGCTGTGGTAGTCGTCAATTAGTGGGTGAACAATAAAAAAGCTAGCGCTGTCTTGGGGGTATTTTTTTACGGCCTTGCTATTTGTTACTTTTTTGTCGGATTTTGCTCTATTGCAGTCTACGCACGAAACACACAAGTTAAGTGGCTCAAACATAAATGTAGGAGCAAGTGAACGTGGAATTATATGTTCAATATCCCAATATCGACCATGGTTAGAGTTTATTTTTTGTTGACAATATGGGCAAGTATTTTTTTGTTCGGCAAGATAATGAGATTTTATTTTTGATTTTAGATCTTCAATATCTTTGTCTGACCAGAATTCGGGGCCAAAGTCATCTCTTTCGATAATGCTTTTTATTTTTTGTTTCTCTGCATCATTAAAGATGACACTACTTATTTGCATTTTTGGTCACCTCATCCCATGCTAATTCTAGAATGCTAATAAGTTCTTTAACTGAATCATTATCGTTCATTGAAAGTTTTAATTTTGTTAAATGATCTAGTGTTGTTCTTTCTTGTTTATTTAATTCCCCTTTGGAACTTAACTTTGAAAGAAGTGACACAACAACTCTATTTAAATATTCATTGTTATTTCCTGTCACCCCAAATATCTCAACTAATTGATAATCTGACGACATGTTCTGATAATCACGAGCTTTTTTGGCGAACCCTATATCCATGTTTAAAATAAAACAGTTCTTCATGGATAGTTGAGAAATTATTAAGGGGGAATGTGTTGCAATAATGAAATGGCACTTTTTATATTCGCTAAAAAATTCTATCAAAGTTTTCATGAATTCTTTTTGCCATTTTGGATGTAGACTTATTTCTGGTTCATCGATACAAACAATGGAATTGTCTGATATGGACCCAGCTATATTTAATAATGTTAGGATCATGCATTTCTGACCTGAACTAAGGTCTGAAATTGCTATTGGTTCAAATTCATTCTCGTTGAAAAAAACAATGTCTGACGCATTGATTATGCCAATGTCCAATAAGTATAGTAGCGATGAACGAGGGATATTATTGGTTGGTGACAACATACATGAAAGATAAGGGCTACATTCAACATAAGCCTTGTAAGCATTGTATAAATGTTCTTTAGAACCGTGTAGTTTTTCGGATATTAGTTTGTAGTGATGAGATATTAGTCGAGTAAAATACTCAAAATTAAACTCAGTACTAGTATATGTTCTTTTCTTTCCGTTATATAATCTTACTATCGGTTCGTAAGGAGGGAGCTTTGTTTTGAAAAGAACCTCCACGTTGGGAGCTAATTTTAATAAAGAAAATAATTTCTTGTTGTTTAATATGTTGTCATTCTTTAACATTGAACGAGCTAAAAGATTAATGTAGTTTGATTGATTGAGTGAATTTTTAGAAACTTTAAGACCTATATAAGTGTATCTGTCTTCATCATTATATCTATATACCTCTCTCCCTTTATATTCCACGGGAAATTTATCGAATGGAGTTGTAGTTACTGCTATGACTTTAATACCATCCACTACAGTATCTACATTTATTTTATCATTGCTAATAAAAGATCTGGATTCACTTATTGGAGAATAAAAACTTGTTTTAAATCCATCAATATCTACATCTAACTGCCTACTGTAATTAGATGGTATTCTAAGATCTCTGTTATCTATGTTTTTTACATTGTTAGTTATTCTTTTTAATATCCGACTTTTCCCAGTGCCATTGCTCCCGACAATGACTGTGAAGGCATTTGCTTCACTGCAATATTCATTGTCTACGAGTTTGTATCTTTTTTTGTCTAATAAAACTGAGTTTATTATCATCTTTCCCTACTTAATTTTGTCATATCTATTGTTTGGTGAATACTTAGGTTGCTAACTTTTAATTAATGGAAGTTAAACCCTGTAAATTCTATGTTTATATTAATAAAGCACATTTAATCCATCTAATGGAATTTTTGAGCCTCTCATTCTTGATTGCCGTATAGTTTGGTGTAAGCAATGCTACCGCCCGTGGATTACAGCATTCCAAAATGCTCTATTAATCAGCGATGGCGGCAACCTATCGCAGCAATAGGCACCGGATGGCTATGTTAAGCCAAACGAATCTGAACTCACCAGTCAAAAATTGACGTAACTATCAGGAATATCTGCGTTTTATGCGTTGGCTCAAAAAACAGCAGAGGCTGGGCACTGGATTTCCATAGCTCTTGATTTTATTGGGGTTGGCGGGTGTTGCGGGAAGGAACACGGCGGGCTTGCCGCTGAAGACTTGCTGGCAGGGGCAATCCCGCTCTGCCAATCGGCGCTATAGTGCGGGCGATGGTTGCCCTGTGCTCCCTCTCCCAAGCTGGCGAGGCGGGGGATCTGCGGCAACAATCAGCTGTTGCAATCACTGCCATTTGCAACACACCGTCATGCAAATATGACCATGCAAACACATCACCAGATAGAGAGGAGATCACCCATGAAGCGTACCATCCTGTTCGGCCTGCTCTGCGGCAGCGTGCTGCTGGCCAATCCGGTCTTTGCCAACGACGCAGCCCAGTTGCAGTGCGAGGCGCAGGCCGCAGCCAAAAAGCTTAATGGCGCCGCCAAGACCAGCTTTGTCGGCAAGTGCGTGAAAGATGCCGCTGGCGCCGCAACCGGCGAGTGCGAGAAGGCGGCCGCCGACAAGAAGCTGGCCGGTGCGGCCAAGAACAGCTTTATCCAGAAGTGCGTGAAGACGGGGGCGGCGGTGGATCCGGCGGCCAAGTGCGAGAAGGCGGCGGCCGACAAGAAGCTGGCTGGCGCGGCCAAGAACAGCTCTGTCCAGAAGTGCGTGAAGGATAGCGCCGTCAAGTAAGGCATTTTCTCATCCGGTGTGTTTGCGGGGGGCCATCAGGCCCCCCGCGCTTTTTGGGGCGCAGGGGCGTTATCGCAGAGCGGGTGACGGGGCGCTTGCAGCAAGGGCAGGGCTGATTAAGAGCCAACAAGCAGCGGCGCAGGGGGGCAAGCGGGGCTGCGATGGAGAAGTTGCCGGAACTGGGATCTCGATCGGGGCAACAGGACTTTTGTCCTGCAAGGGGCGAGGGGGCGGGGGCTAGGATGCCCTCATCCACACGAGTCAAACTGGAGCACAACAATAATGACCGCTCATATCAATGCCAACCCGGGCGATTTCGCCGAGACCGTCATCATGCCGGGGGACCCGCTGCGGGCCCGCTATATCGCCGAGACCTTTCTGACCGATGCGCGCGAGGTGACCAATGTGCGCAATATGCTGGGCTACACCGGCTATTACAACGGTCAGCGCATTTCGGTGATGGGCCACGGCATGGGGATCCCCTCCATGGTGCTCTACGCCCACGAGCTGGTGAACGACTTCGGGGTCAAGCGGATCATCCGCATCGGCAGTCTGGGGGCGACCCAGCGCCACGTGCAGATGCGTGACGTCATTCTGGCGCAGGCGGCGGGCACCGACTCCCCGACCAATGCCAAGCGCAGCGCCGGCTACCAGATGGCCACCTCGGCCGACTTCGCCCTGCTGCACAAGGCCTTTACCAAGGCGCAGGAGAGGGCGATTCCGGTCAAGGTGGGCAATATCTTCACCGGCGATCTCTATTACGATCCGGACGAAAACCTGATTCCGGCGCTGGAGAAGTTCGGCGTGCTCGGCATCGACATGGAGGTGGCCGGTCTTTACGGGCTGGCCCATCAGCAGGGGATCGAGGCGCTTGCCATCCTGACCGTCTCCGACCACTGCCTGACCGGTGAAGAGACCACTGCCGAAGAGCGGCAGCTCTCCTTCAACCAGATGATCGAGCTGGCGCTGCACACCGCGCTGTAAGCGCAGCGGCCCGCCCAACCCTGCACGCACCCTGACCCCAAGAGAGATCCAATATGAACAATAAGCTCTCCCTCACTGCCATCAGCTTCCTGGCCAACTTCGTGATGGCCGGTTTTGCGACCCAGTTCGGCATGCTGATCGACCCCATCGCCGCCAAGTTCGGCGCCGACGTCAATCAGGTGGCCTCCATCTTCTCCCTGCTCAACGGCGGGGCGCTGGCGGGCACCATTGCCGCCTTCTTCCTCATCGAGAAGGTGGGGCTCAAGCGGATGACACTGATCTGCTACGGCCTGATCGCGCTGGCGGCGGCTTCGCTCCATCTGACCGGCTCGCTCTATGTGGTGATGGCGACCATGACGGTGATCGGCCTGTGTGGCGGGGTGGGGCTCTGCATTGCGGGGACCCTGGTGGTGAGCGTCTGGCAGGCGCGGATGCAGAGCACCATGCTGGTGGTGCAGGATGCCACCTTCAACGTGGCCGGGGTGGTCTTCCCGCTTATCACTACCTACACCCTGACTCACGCCATGGCGTGGAGCTGGAGCTATCTGGCGGTGGGTGTGGTGGCGCTGGCGACCATGCTGGTGGCGGTACTGACCAACTTCTGTAGCTGCGAGGCGGGCGGCGAGAGCGCCGGCAACGAGCACTCGGAGTGGAACCTCGGCATCATCAGCGGTGGGCTGGGGCTTTTTCTGGGCATGCTGGCGCTCTACACCTTCCTCACCTGGGCACCCATGTTCGTGAAGAACAAGTTCGGCATCCCCTTCGAGGAGGCGGGCAATATCATCACCCAGTACTGGACGGCGGCCCTGCTCGGCGCGCTGGTCTCCACCGCCATCGTGACCCGCGTTGCGATCCGCACCTTCCTGTTGGTGATCATCACCCTGGCGATGGGGATGACGGCGCTTATCGTCACCACTGACAACCTGAGCCAGCTGCCTTACCTCACCTACGGTTACGGCTTTGTTTGCGCCGCCCTCTACAACGCCTTTATCGCCTACGGGGTGTCGTTTGTACGGCAGGCATCGAGCAAGAACGTCTCCTACATCCTTATCAGCGGCAGCGCGGGAGCCATGTTCAGCCCGGCCATCAGCGCCCTGTTCGAGCAGGTGATCGGCTTGCAGGCGGTGATGTACGCCATCCCGCTTATCTACGGTGTGATCCTCGCCATGCTGGTCGCTTCACTGCGCATGGCCCGGCCCCAGCCTTGTCTCGCCTGAGCGGGAGAGTAAACAGCATGAGGGGCGGTATTGACCGCCCCTCTTTTTTGTTGCTGTTTCGCTTGTTGCTGTTCAGGCGGCGACTGATACCCGCGACTTATGGCTGCTCCAGAAAGGCCCTGAGCCCTGCCAGATCGCGGATCTGCAACCCCTCCTCACCACGCTCCACCAGTCCCTTATCCATCAGCTCTTTCACTGCCCGCCGGTAGACCCGGTCGGTCGTGCCGAAGCGTTCCGCCTCCTGATACCCCTTGCGAAAGCCGCTCACCGGGTTGTCGTGACAGTGGCTGTGATAGAGGTCGAGGGCGATGTTGTAGCTGATGGGGTAGAGCATCCGGCAGGTGAAGATATCTACCGTGTCCTGATAGTCGATGGCAATGGCGGTGGCAAAGAAGAGCGCCACCTTGGGGTGGGCGACCAGCGCCTGTTCCAGCTGCTCGCCGTCGATGCGGGCCACTTCCAGCGGCTCCTCGGCGATGATGTCGAGCTGGCAGCGGTAGCCGGTGAAGAACTCCATCTCGCCAAACAGCTGATTGTCGCACTCCAGGGTGCCGAGCTGGAAGCGGCGGCCATTCATGGCGGTGTGGCCCATGGCGATGCGGCCATTCGGCACCAGCACCAGATCCCGCAATAGCTCCCCCTGACGCATCAGGGGCTCCCCCTCGGGGATCAGGCGCCGCTCCGTGATGCAGGAGATGACCACCTGTTCGATGAGATCATGGCTGGCCTGCCAGTGGGGCTGAAAGCGCCCCTTGAGAAGGGGTTTGAGTTGCATGACGGACTCTTTGACTGACGTATACAGGCGGCTATTACACATGTTCGCCCCCCGATAAGCCAGCCTCGCGGCGGTGGCGGCCCGCTTGGCGCCAATCCTCTATGTGGGCTTTGCGCAGCAACCGGCTGATAGGGTGGCTGGCAATTGGCCATCACGGAAGCGGAGTGATAAATTAACGCCCTGATTTGCAAGGTTTATCAAGGTAACACCATGTTCAAACGCTCGGCTGCGCTGGTGGCGCTGCTGCTAATCGGGGGCGTTCACGCGGCTCCGGCAGTCTTCTCTCCCGCCGCCAAGGTGGTGTGCGACAAGAAAGGCGGCTATTGCGCCGACCCGCAGGGGATCTCCATCGGCCTGACCCGCGCCCATCTCGGCGAGCAGGCGGCCAGCCGTTTGCAGAAGAACCTGCAGGGGGCCGATCTTGGCAGCTACACCCTGAGCAACGGGGTGCATTGCGAGAGCAGTGAGAAGCAGTGCTACAAGGATCGCTACTTCCCGCGCACCAAAGAGAGCCACTTCACCGCCATCCTCTTCAAGCAGGGCAAGTAAGCGGCTGGTGGCCGCTGGAGGCAAAGTTGGCGAGACAACAGGAGTTAAACGAGATGATGGAAGGGACGCAATGGCGCTGGCTCAATGAGCCCGCCGAATGGCACCAGACCAGCGATGGCTTGCAGGTAGTCACGGACAAGCAGACCGATTTTTGGCGCAGCACCTGGTATGGCTTCGAGCGCCACAGCGGCCATGTCTATGGCTGTGAGGTGGCGGGTGAGTTTACCTTTCAGGTCTGCGTCGAGGGGGAGTTCACCACCCTCTACGATCAGGCGGGGCTGATGCTGCTGCAAGACGACGCGCACTGGCTCAAGGCTGGTATCGAGTACAACGACGATCAGCCGATGATCGGCAGCGTGTTGACCAGTCCGCGCTCTGACTGGGCCACCGGCATTTTCAGCGGCAATCCGCGCCGCTTCTGGCTGCGGCTGACCCGGCTGGCGGACTGTCTGCGCCTGCAATACTCCACCGATGGCAAGGTGTGGCCGCTGCTGCGCCTCGCTCCGTTTCCGCCAAGTGAACGTTGTTTTATCGGGGTGATGTGCTGCACGCCGGAGCGGCAGGGGCTGGCGGTGCGCTTCTCTGATTTGCGCCTCACTGCGCCCCTTGGCAAGGCGCTGCACGACCTCGGTTAGGGTTTTATCGCCAGTAGTTGTTAAACAAAAAGCGCCAACAGGCGCTTTTTGTTTAGTTACGTTGAACGCTATCGGCTCAACGCGCGGCGTGTTTACCCATGGCAGGGTTAGCCAATCAGGCTGGCCCACAGGTCATATTCGTCGGATTCGTCGATCCGCACCTTGACCATGTCGCCCGGCTTGAGGCCGGTTTCGCCGTTGAGGTAGACCAGACCATCGATCTCCGGTGCATCGGCAAAAGAGCGGCCAGTGGCGCCCTCTTCATCCACCTCGTCGATGATAACGGTCATCTCCTGACCCACTTTGCGAGCCAGCTTGCGGATGGAGACCTGCTGTTGCAGCTCCATAAAGCGCTGGAAGCGCTCTTCCTGCACGGCTTCCGGTACCGGATCCGGCAGCTCGTTGGCCAGCGCCCCTTCGACCGGGCTGTATTTGAAGCAGCCGACCCGATCCAGCTCCGCCTTGTCGATGAAGTCGAGCAGCATCTGGAAATCTTCCTCGGTCTCGCCCGGGAAGCCGACGATAAAGGTGGAGCGCAGGGTGATCTGCGGGCAGATCTCGCGCCACTTCTGGATCCGCTCCAGCGTACGCTCGACAGAGCCCGGGCGCTTCATCAGTTTCAGGATGCGCGGGCTGGCGTGCTGCAGCGGGATGTCGAGGTAGGGCAGGATCTTGCCATCGCGCATCAGCGGGATGACGTCATCCACATGCGGGTAGGGGTAGACGTAGTGCAGACGTACCCAGATATCGAGCTTGGCCAGCTCTTCGCACAGGGCGACCATGCTGGTCTTGACCGGCATGCCGTCGTAGAAACCGGTGCGGTGCTTCACATCGACGCCGTAGGCGGAGGTGTCCTGGGAGATCACCAGCAGCTCCTTCACGCCGGCCTCTTTCAGGCGCTTGGCTTCGGCCAGCACGTCGCCGATGGGGCGGCTCACCAGATCCCCGCGCATGGAGGGGATGATGCAGAAGGTGCAGCGGTGGTTGCACCCTTCGGAAATCTTCAGATAGGCGTAGTGGCGCGGGGTCAGCTTGACGCCGTGGGCCGGTACCAGACTGGTGAAGGGGTTGTGCTGCGGCTTCTCCACATATTTGTGGACGTGACCCAGTACCTCTTCATAGGCGTGGGGGCCGGTGATCTCGAGCACCTTGGGGTGGATCTCGCGGATCTGATTCTCTTTGGCGCCAAGGCAGCCGGTGACGATCACCTTGCCGTTCTCGGCCAGCGCTTCGCCGATCGCTTCGAGCGACTCCTGCACGGCACTGTCGATAAAGCCACAGGTGTTGACGACAACCAGCTCGGCATCGTCATAGCTAGGCACCACGTCGTACCCTTCGGTACGCAGCTGGGTCAGGATGCGCTCGGAATCGACCAGGTTTTTCGGGCAACCCAGGGAGACGAATCCTACTTTGGGGGCCTGTTTTGTGTTGGACATCGCTCAATCACTCTTAGGTGGCTTCTCTTTAAGGGCGCGGATTTTACCTAAATGGCTAACCAAAAACTATACAGCGGAGCCGGGAGAACCGAACAATATCTCCGAGTGGGCAGGATTGGGCGGTGCGAATTGCCACCAATGGCCTGCCATCAATGGGGCTATTGACCCCGCGGGGCGGGGTTGTTATCGGGATCCCGCTTTGTTGATTTTCCTGTCAACAGAGGTGAGGGGGACAGAGGGAGTCACTATAATCCCACCACGGAGATCCGGTGGAGAAGGTGATGGAGAGTTCATTTGGTGAAAGGATGCAGAGCGTACACGCCACCCTCAGGGAGCGTTTTGACAAGCTGAGCCGGGTGGCCATCGCGATCTACGACCCGCATACCGATCAGCTCAAGACCTTTGCCCACAGCACCGAAGGCCACTCTCCGCTGGTGCAGTACGAGGTGAAGCTGAGCGATGTCCCCTCCCTGCGCTATCTGGCAGAGAATCACCATTCCCGTGTGCTCGGCAATCTCGATGCCCTGCGTGACTCGGCGTCGGAGCACAGCCGCAAGCTGCTGGAGGCGGGTTATGCCTCCAGCTATACCGAGCCGCTGCTGTTTAACAGCAAGCTGTTTGGCTTTCTGTTTTGCGATGCCATGGAGCCGGACTATTTCAACGAACCGATCCGAAGCGAGCTGTCAGCCTATGCCCAGATGCTCTCGGCCATCATCGCCGTGGAGTTTTTCTCCATTCAGACCCTTGGCGGGGCGCTGACCACGGCGCGGGAGTTCAGCCGCTATCGGGATGAGGAGACCGCCAATCATCTGCACCGGATGTCGGCCTACTCCCGGCTGATCGCCAGAACCCTGGCCCCTGTCACTGGCCTTAGCGATGAGGAGGTGGAGTTTCTCTATCTCTTCTCCGGGCTGCACGACATCGGCAAGATTGCGGTGCCGGACGGCATCCTGCTCAAGCCGGGCAAGCTGACCCCGGAAGAGTTCGAGATCATGAAGTGCCACCCCGGCAAGGGGCAGGAGATGATCAACCTGATGATCAGCGAGTTTGGCCTCGACGGCATTCACCACACCGACATGCTGACCAACATCATCGCCAGCCATCACGAGCGCTTTGACGGCACCGGCTATCCGCTGGGGCTGGCGGGGGAGGAGATCCCGCTGGCGGCGCGCATCGTGGCGGTGGCCGATGTGTTTGATGCCCTGACCAGCGAGCGCCCCTACAAGCAGCCCTGGCCGTTCGAGACGGCCTTTGCCTATCTGGAGGAGCATGCCGGCAGCCAGTTTGATCCCGCCTGTGTCGCCGCGGCCCTGCGCAACAAGGCCGAGTTTTATGCCATCTATCAGCAGTATCAGGATCCGGCCACTACACCGGAGACGGACGAGGCGAAATCGGCTGAGTGAGATGGGGGCGGCAAAGCCAGCGCAAGGGGGGATAAGGGACAAGCAAGAGGGGCAACGATGCAGAGCAAGAGAAGGGGACGCCAGCGAGCGTCCCCTTTGCATTTGTCAGATTGGATGGTCGCAGTTCTTCGGCTCGTCATCCGCAGTCCGTTATGGTTTGCGCGGCAATTCGTTTGATTGGTCGAGGTGGTCAGCGCTGGCACCCGAGCAGCCGCAGGGGCGGATCTGCTTGTCCGGTCGCTGCTGGGCCAGCCGATACTGGCGCCACCAGATGATGGTGGTCATGGCGAGGATCAGCACAAACGAGGCGAGCAGACTCAACAACCAGATGGACATGATCTCTTCTCCTTGCGGTGATGGCGGCCGCCAGCGTGGTGATCGGGCGGCTGTGATGCTGGCAGCAAGTATGGCCCTGCGGCGGTTGATGCGCTTGATTGTTATCGTGGGTGCAACAGTCGACTAAGCAACTGTTTCGCTAGAGTAACAATCTGACGAGTGCAGCGGGTGGCCCTATGATGCCGATTTGATGGTGTGGGGTGCCGACTTGCGCCGAGAATGCCTTATTGGCTCTGGTGGGATTGGTGGAAAGGGAAACGACACAGGCCCGAACAGAGGTTCGGGCCTGTGGTTTTTGCAGAGTGCTTTCCTGGCGAGCTTACGCCTGTTCGGCCTCGGCCACGGGGGCAGCGCTCTCGCTGCCATTGGCGAAGCGATCGGCCCAGAGGGCAATCACGCCGTCACCGGTGACGTTGCAGGCGGTGCCGAAGCTGTCCTGTGCCAGATAGAGGGCGATCATCAGAGCAATGGAGGCTTCACCGAAGCCGAGCATGGAGGTGAGCAGACCCAGTGCCGACATCACGCCACCACCCGGTGCGCCCGGGGCGGCGATCATGATCACACCCAGCATCATGATAAAGGGCAGCATGGTGTCGATGCCCGGAATGGCCAGATGCTCGGAGAGGAACATCACCGCGGTGGCGCAGGTCACCAGGGTAATGGTGGAGCCACAGAGGTGAATGGTGGCGCACAGCGGCACGGTGAAGTTGGCGATGCCATCGCTCACCCCGTTGTTCTTGCTCGACTGCAGGGCAACCGGAATGGTGGCGGCGCTCGACATGGTCCCCAGCGCGGTGAAGTAGGCTGGCAGCATGTTCTTGATGAGCTGGGCCGGTGAACGGCCAAGGGCCAGACCGGTACCGACGAACAATACGGAGAGCCATACCCAGTGCATCAGGATGGCCATCACCAGCACCACGCCAAAGGTCTTCAGGGTGGCAAATACGGTGCCTTCCACCGTCATCTCGACAAAGACACCGGCGATGTAGAACGGCAGCAGCGGAATGATCACCTTGGCCAGCAGGCGGTCGATGATGTCACGGCCCTGATCGGCGACCCGACGCAGATCGGTGGCCTGGGTGGCGCTGATGCCGATACCGAACACGAAGGCGGCGGCTAGCGCGGACATCACGCCAAACAGCGGCGGGATCTCCAGATTGACGTAGGAGGCGAGCTTGACCGCCTCGGCGGTAGTGGGCTCGGCAGCTGTGGTCAGTTGCGGGATCAGGTGGCTTGCCACGGTAAAGGCGAACAGGCCCGCCAGAATGGTGGAGCAGTAGGAGAGGGCCACGGTTTTGCCCAGCAGCTTGCCGGAGTTCTTCGGCAGGCTGGCGATACCGCTCATGATGAAGAAGAGGATGATGAGCGGAATGGTGAAGGTAATGAGCTGACCTATGACTGTCTTGGCCGTAAACAGCACGCGCGCCACCCACTCAGGGGCGTAGAGACCGAGCAAGAGACCGGCAAGGATGCCAGCAATGAGTTTGAGGACAAGTTTCATAAGGAAATCCGGTGTTGGTTGTATTGTCTGATTTGTTATTAAATTTTGATATTAATCACACTTTCTAACACAGAATCCGCATTATGTCTGTCTTGAATGGGTTAACGCCGAGTTAAACATTGTTAATGACTGTTTTTCCCGACCGGAAAACGCCCATATTTAAACGCGCAAGATGCGGCATGGTGTATCGAACATGGTGGGCTGACAGAGGGCGTACAGGGCATCGGGGTCAGAGCCTGCGCGGGATAAAAGCGAGCGCCGTTAAGGGGTTAACCGGCGCCGCCAATCAAGCGGTCGTGCGGGTCAGCAGCAGATAACTCGACGCCGCCGCGGATTGGGCAGGCTGCTCCGCGCAGATCGCCAGCGGGATCTCATCCTCTGTGAGTTGCTCGGCCAGTTGCGCCATGGTGGCCGCGAGATCGGTTGCCACCGGCAACGCCAGTAGCGCACCCGGTTTGAGCAGGGTGGCGAGATGGCGCAGGGTGTCAGTTGCTTGCTGCCCGGCAAGGTTGGTAGGGCGACTGAGCCAGATGCCGTCATAGGGGAGCACGCTGCGCATCCCCGCGATAGGGCAGACCCGCACGGCCTGACCCGAGCGGCGCGATGCGCTGCGGGCCAGCGCCAGCTCGGGTTCGCAGGCGGTGACCCGAAAACCGCCATCCCGCAGCCAGCAGAGATCCACCCCGTCGCCGCAGTCAAGGTTGAGCAGGTGGGCGCCAGCGGCCAGCCGGGCCGTAAAGGCGGTGTGCGCCGGAGTCGGGCTGGCGGAATGGTCGTTATCGTGGGTGATGGCGTCAGTGGATGTCACAGCGATGGTCTCGGGCCGAGGCGGCTACAGGGGGCGCTACCTTAGCAAATCGGGGGCTGCGCTGGCAAAGCGGCCTGCAAGTTGGCGCAGAGGGTGAACACTAGGAATGAACCGCCGGATTGCGGGGTTGGGTCAGCATGGTGAACATGCAGTCGAGCAGGTACTCCGACTCGGCGGCCAGATCGATCCGCTCCGGAAAGTGGAGCCAGTTGATGATGTAGCCATCGAGGGTACAGTGGAGCAGAGTGGAGGCTCGCCGCAGATCCAGATTGGCGGGCAGCTGTCCGCGCCGGATGGCGTTGGTGAGGGTGGTCTCCAGATCCCGGAAGAAGTTGCTGGACTGGCTGCGGATATGTTCGCGCAGGGAGATGGCTTCCCCCTCCAGCGATTCGAGATTGAAGAGGATGGTGAACATCTGCTGGTGGGCCTGATCCCGGGTGATGCGGGTCAGCACCTCTTTGAGGAAGTCGCGCAGCTTGCCGAGGGGGTCGGGCTCCTCTTCATTGACGCAGGCGTCGAGCTGATGGGCGAGGGGTTGGCAGAGCTCCTCCCAGAGGGAGAAGAAGAGCTCCTCCTTGTTTTTGAAGTGCCAGTAGATGGCCCCGCGCGTCAGGTCAGCGGCTCTGGCAATGTCGGTCAGGCTGGTCTTGGCCAGCCCCTGGCTGCAGAAGAGATCCAGCGCCGTCTTCATGATGGTGCAGCGGGTCTGCTGTGCCTCCTCTTTGGTCCGTCTGGCCATCTGCTTCTGCGCCCCTTAATCAGCAAAAAAAGTCACTTACATACATTTATGAATGTATGTATATTGCCTCATCTTTCCGATTTTTACCAACAGGGCCCACGTGGCCCTGATTGTTCATTGACTGGCAAAGGCTCAGGTGTTTCATGCATAAACATATTCTTGCTCGTTCGGTAGGTCTTGCCCTGCTGGCAACAGGCTTGCTGGCAGGTTGTGGCGACAAGGGCGCGCCGCAGGGACAGGGGGGCATGCCTCCCGTTGCGGTTGACGTGGTGACCCTGCAGAGTGCTCCGCTCAAGTTGACCAGCGAGCTGACCGGTCGCAGCGCCCCGTTGCGGGTGGCCGAAGTGCGCCCGCAGGTGGGGGGCATCATCCTCAAGCGCCTCTTTACCGAAGGGAGCGATGTGAAGGCTGGCGATCTGCTCTATCAGATCGATCCGGCTGTCTATCAGGCTGCCGTCGCCAGTGCCAAGGCCAATCTGGCCAAGGCGCAGGCCAACGAGCAGAGCGCCCGCCTCAAGGCCAAGCGCTATCAGGAGCTGCTCAAGGTCAACTCTATCAGCCGCCAGGACTATGACGATGCCGACGCCAGCTGGAAGCAGGCGCAGGCGGAGATCATGGCGAGCAAGGCGGCCCTGCGCACCGCCGAGATCAACCTCGGTTACACCCGCATCACGGCCCCCATCAGCGGCCGCATCGGTACCTCGGCGGTGACCGAAGGGGCACTGGTGACGGCCCAGCAGGCTGACAGCCTCGCCGTCATCCAGCAGCTCGACCCCATGTATGTCGATGTGCGCCAGTCCACCGCCGATCTGCTGCGTCTCAAGCGGCTGGTGGCCGAGGGCAAGGTGGTGCAAGACGAACATAAAGGGGCCAAGGTGAGCTTCCAGTTGGAAGATGGCACTACCTATGGCGAAGAGGGCTCGCTGCAGTTCTCTGACGTTACCGTAGATGAGACCACCGGCATGGTGGCCCTGCGGGTGATTGTCCCCAACCCCACCCACTTGCTGTTGCCCGGCATGTTCATGCGCGCCACCCTGCAAGAGGGCGAGCGGGCCAAAGGGCTGCTGGTGCCGCAAACCGCGGTAACCCGCACCCCTAACGGCGGCGCTACCGTGCTGGTGGTGACCGCTGACAACAAGGTGGATCTGCGCAACGTTCAGCTGGGTCGCATCGTCGATACCAGCTGGGTGGTGGAGTCCGGCCTCAATGCCGGCGAGCGGGTGATCGTGGCCGGTTTGCAGAAAGTGCGTCCGGGGGCCGTGGTCAATCCGGCTGAACAGGCTGCGGCGCCGGCAACTGCCGCCACCCCAGCCAACAAGTAGGATGGAGTAGTCGCTTCATGGCTCGATTTTTCATAGACAGACCCATTTTTGCCTGGGTGATCGCGCTGGTGATCATGCTGGCTGGCAGCCTGGCCATCATCAAGCTGCCGGTCGCCCAGTATCCGAGCATTGCGCCGCCGGCGGTGAGCATCTCCGCCAGCTACCCGGGCGCATCTGCCAAGACGGTAGAGGACTCGGTGACCCAGATCATCGAACAGAACATGACGGGGCTGGATCACCTGCTCTACATGTCCTCCCAGTCCGACTCTGCCGGCCGGGTGTCAGTGACCCTGACCTTCCAGCCGGGGACTGATCCCGATATCGCCCAGGTGCAGGTGCAGAACAAGCTGCAACAGGCGATGTCGCTGCTGCCGCAAGAAGTTCAGCAGCAGGGCATTCGGGTGCAGAAGACCTCCAGCAGCTTCCTGATGGTGGCCGCCTTCATCTCCAGCGATGGCAGCATGAAGAACGACGACCTGGCGGATTATGTGGTCTCCAACATCAAGGAGCCGCTGAGCCGTCTGGACGGGGTAGGGGATATCACCCTGTTCGGCAGCCAGTACTCCATGCGGATCTGGCTCGACCCCAACAAGCTCAACCGGGTGCAGATGACCCCGAGTGATGTGCAGTTGGCGATCAAGGCGCAAAACGCCCAGGTAGCCTTCGGCAAACTGGGGGGAACCCCTTCGGTGGCCGATCAGCAGTTCACCGCTACCATCATGGGCCAGACCCGTCTCTCCACCGTCGAGCAGTTCAAAGACATTCTGCTGCGGGTGACTCAGGATGGCGCCAAGGTGCGGCTGAAAGATGTGGCCCGGGTCGAGCTGGCTGGCGAGAGCTATGACGCCGAGGCGCTCTACAACGGGCAGCCTACCGCGGCGGTGGCTATCAAGCTGGCGACCGGTGCCAACGCGCTGGATACCTCCGAGAAGGTGCGTGCCAAGCTCAACGAGCTGTCGGAGTACTTCCCGGCCAACATGAAGATCGTCTACCCCTACGACACCACGCCGTTTGTGAAGATCTCCATCGAGGAGGTGGTGCAGACCCTGATCGAGGCGATCTTCCTGGTGTTCTGCGTTATGTATCTGTTCCTGCAGAACTTCCGGGCGACCCTGATCCCGACTATCGCGGTGCCGGTGGTGCTGCTCGGTACCTTCGGGGTGATGGCGGCATTTGGCTTCTCCATCAACACCCTCACCATGTTCGGTATGGTGCTTGCCATCGGCCTCTTGGTGGATGACGCCATCGTGGTGGTGGAGAACGTGGAGCGCCTGATGAGCGAGGAGGATCTCTCCCCGCTTGAAGCGACCCGCAAGTCGATGACCCAGATCACCGGCGCGCTGGTGGGGATTGCGCTGGTGCTCTCCGCCGTATTCGTGCCGATGGCCTTCTTTGGCGGATCGACCGGTGCCATCTATCGCCAGTTCTCGCTGACCATCGTTTCAGCCATGACCTTGTCGGTGTTGGTGGCGCTGATCCTGACGCCGGCCCTCTGTGCCACCCTGCTCAAGCCGATGAAACACGGTGAGTTCGGTGCCCAGCGCGGCTTCTTTGGCTGGTTCAACCGCGCCTTTGATGCCGGCACCCAGCGCTACCAGCGCGGGGTGGGCAAGGTGATCAAGCAGGGCGTGCGCTACAGCCTCATCTACGGTGCCATGCTGGCGGTGCTGGCGGTGCTCTTTATGCGGATGCCTACCTCCTTCCTGCCGGAGGAGGATCAGGGGGTCATTATGTCCATGGTGCAACTGCCGGTGGGCGCGACCAAGCAGCGCACCGAGGTGGTTCTGGCGGATATGCGCGACTACTTCCTGAAAAACGAGAAGGATAACGTCGACTCCGTACTGACGGTGGCGGGCTTCAGCTTCGCCGGTAGCGGTCAGAACAGCGGTATGGCCTTTATCAAACTCAAGGACTGGAGCGAGCGCAAGAGCCCGGATCGCAGCGCCAATGCCATCATCGGCCGCGCCATGGGCTATCTGTTCAGCATCAAGGAGGCGCAAGTCTTCGCCTTTAACCTGCCTCCCATCCCGGAGCTGGGGACGGCGACCGGTTTTGACTTCTTCCTGCAGGATCGCGGCGGTATCGGCCACGAGAAGCTGATGGCGGCGCGCAACCAGCTGCTCGGCATGGCGGCGCAGGATCCCACTCTGGTGCGGGTGCGCCCGAACGGGATGGAAGATACGCCGCAGCTCGATATCAAGATCGACTACGAGAAGGCGCTGGCGCAGGGGCTCTCAATTGCGGAGATCAACAACACGCTGGCAAGCGCTTGGGGTTCTGCCTACGTCAATGACTTCATCGACCGTGGCCGGATCAAGAAGGTCTATATGCAGGCGGATGCTCCCTTCCGGATGAACCCGGAAGATCTGAAGCTCTGGTATGTGCGCAACAGCGCCGGTCAGATGGTGCCCTTCTCCGCGTTTGCCAGCACCGAGTGGAGCTTCGGCTCACCGCGTCTTGAGCGTTACAACGGCGTGCCGGCGATGGAGATCGTCGGGGAAGCGGCGCCCGGCAAGAGTACTGGTGATGCCATGGCCGCCATCGAGCAGATGGTGAAGAAGCTGCCGGAAGGGGTGGGCATCGAGTGGACCGGGCTCTCCTTCCAGGAGCGGCAGGCGGGCTCGCAGGCGCCAGCGCTCTATGCGATCTCGCTGCTGGTGGTGTTCCTCTGCCTGGCGGCCCTCTACGAGAGCTGGAGCATTCCGTTCTCGGTGATGCTGGTGGTGCCACTCGGGGTTCTGGGGGCCATTTTGGCTGCTACTCTGCGCGGGTTGGAGAACGATGTCTACTTCCAGGTCGGCCTGCTCACCACCATAGGGTTGTCGGCGAAAAACGCGATTTTGATCGTGGAATTTGCCAAAGAGCTCTATGACAAGGGGATGGGGCTGGGTGAGTCGGTGGTGGAGGCGGCGCGTCTGCGTCTGCGCCCGATCCTGATGACTTCGCTTGCCTTTATCCTCGGGGTGCTGCCGCTGGTGATCAGCTCCGGCGCCGGCGCCAGCAGCCGTAACGCCATCGGTACCGGCGTGATGGGGGGGATGATCAGTGCCACCGTGCTGGCCATATTCTTTGTCCCACTCTTCTTTGTGCTGGTGATGCGCTACTTCACTAGCCACCAGAGCAAAGAGGCGCGCATGGCTGCAGCGGTTGAGTCAAAAGGTGACTGAGCAAAAGTGTGTCCATCTGTTCTGAGCGACAGATTACAATTTGATAAAAGAGTCAGTTAAAGCTGGCTATAAAATGGGGCAACACGAGCGGTTGCCCCATTTTTTCGCCCAAAAAACGGTAACTTGGTTGTGATCTGTTCGATTTTGAAAGGTGATTCGGATGAGTTCATCAAGTGCGGTCGGTTCTCCATCGAATCTTGATTCAAAACCCTTGATGAAGGCACTTTTTGGTGTGCAGATTTGTAGAAAACGAGATAGAATCTGCCGCTTATCGGGCTGGTAGACTATGTGTCGTTTGGTTTGGTACCCCTCTTTTGGCTAAAAATGCGAGCGGGTAACACTGTTATCGACCATCAAAACATAAAAATGCTGGAGGACACGATGACCAACAGCGAACAAAATCTGGTTAAAAGCAGCAAATTGGGGGCTGTAACCCAAGGGCGGTAGCCATCGTTTTTAGCTTTTGTGGCGTTGTTGCCCAAATCGATACAGCTTGAGGGACTAACTGAGGACACGGTGATCTGATCACCAGCATCCCCTTCAAGTCTGCATCATGGGCACGTCGCTTCACCCCATCACCAATTGGCCCCAATACAACAAGTCTTTGATTAACCGTGGTTCACTCACCTTCTGGGTTGATGTCGAGGCCATGAACAACTGGTTTCACCACGACCATCATGGGCGCGGGGGCCGCAGCCAGCTCTACACTGACCAGACCATCTGCACCTTTCTGATGCTCAAGGGGATTTTTAACCTCACTCTGCAGGCCACTCAGGGACTACTTGACTCCCTGTTCGAGTTGATGAATGTGCCGTTGTGCGCACCGGACCATAGCTGTGTCAGTAAGCGGGCTCGCACGGTGGCTGTGGCTTATCGACAGCCCCCAAAGGGACGCATCACCGACTTGGTTATCGACTCAACCGGGCTGAAGGTGTTTGGTGAAGGCGAGTGGAAGGTCAGAAAACACGGCGCCGAGAAACGGCGAGTCTGGCGCAAGTTGCATCTGGCGGTAGACCCGGTGACCCACAATATCGTGGCGGCGGAAGTCTCACTGGAAAATGTCCATGATGCCGAGGTATTGCCCACCTTGCTCAACCCTGTGCGGCGCAAACTGGGGCATGTTTATGCGGATGGCGCCTATGACAGCAAAGCCAGCCATCAGCTTATCTTGCGCAAAGGGGCAACAGCCTGTATCCCGCCTCGCAAAAGCGCGGGGTTATGGAAAAAAGGACACGCAAAAAATGACGCGGTGCTGGTGATGCACAAGGAAGGACTGGCGCACTGGAAGAAGATATCGGGGTATCACCGTCGCTCACTGGCAGAGACGGCGATGTATCGGTTCAAGCAGTTGCTGGCGGGGAAAATCAGCCTGCGTAACTACAACGGCCAAGTGGGAGAAGTCATGGCGTATGTAAGCGCCATCAACAAACTGAATACCCTTGGCCTACCAGTCAGAAAGCCCCGAGTGTAATGGTCACTAGGAGCTGGGGAAATCATGACTTGCTGTCTGATTTGGGCAACAACGTCGACTTCGACCTGTGGAGCATTGCCGGCTCCAATGTCAGGGCATCCAAAAATGCTGCTGGAGCGCGTAAAAAAACACTCAGTTAAATCAAGCTCTTGGTCGATCACGTGGCGGTTTTGGCAGCAAAATTCACTTGGTCACAGATGGTAATGGTTTGCCGCTGTGATCTGCCTTTCGCCGGGGCAATCAGCGGAAATCAGATATGCGACAAGGCGTTGGCCATGGCAAGGATACCGACCTCATCAGGCCGTCATCGCATGAGGGCAATGCATCTTACCGCAGATAAGGCCTATAGCAGCAGGGCTATGCGGGCCGAACTCCGGCGCAGAAGGATAAAAGCGGTCATCCCGCAACGTAGCGAACAGCCGCGGCACCATAAGGGGCGTGCACTGGTATTAGACAAAGCTCGTTATCGCAGGAGAAATGTGGTCGAGCGGTGTTTCAGATGGCTGAAGAAGTTACGCCGATTCTCAACGAGGTATGAAAAGCTGGCGGTAAGCTTTGCAGCTTTTATCAAGCAGGCTTTCTGCCGTCGTTACTTGCGGGAACTATTGGTGGACAGAAAACCAGCATTTTGAGAACGCAGCCTAGCGTCTACTGGAACGGGCTGGGCGAGGTGCGCAAGGCGACCTTCCGCTTACATAACATCTCCACCAAAGATGTGTATGGCGATCTGAATCGTCCCCAGTTTCCTAGACACCTCACAAAGAGAGCGCAGCATCATGGCTGCATTGAGTCAAGAGAATATAATGTGTTGGCAGCAGGCGCACTGGCGAGCCAGTGCGCCTGATTGGTCAAGCCTGAAAACCATTGGTGTAGCCGTTTCATATCGTATTGAATAAAGAAAACCATACTCGAGATGCGCTATTTCATCAGTTCAAAAGGTGCTGGGACGTGATGAATTAGCCCAAGCAGAACGAGGGGTCTGTGCGATAAAAACTCAGGGCGAGAGCATGAGTTACTGGCATGTTAAGCAAAAAACTTTAACCACTGTCATCCCAAGGTGCTATTACATTCCCTACTCGTATTTTTTACAGGTGGGTGCTGAATATGCGATGCCAAATTTGTTCAGCATTGGCCTAGTCACCTATCTCGTCATGAAAAACAACAAAAATCAACTCATGCTCTCGCTCTGCACCATAATCTAAGTATCACTGAAGACTGTGTGTTCAAATTTTAAAAAATACAAATAGGTGTTTAAGTTGTTAATTAAAAATAGTATATATAATCTATTAGGTTTAGGGTTGCCATTACTGGTTGCTATTTATGCCATTCCTGTATTGATTCAACAGTTAGGAGTAGACCAGTTTGGCATATTGACCATGATCTGGGCTATTGTGAGCTATTTTGGTTTATTTGATTTTGGCTTGGGTCGGGCTTTAACACAGAAGCTGTCGTTTTATATAGGTAGTAATCAATCTGATCGAATATCACCACTTGTCGTTACGACCATTACTTTTCTTTCTATAACTGGAGTTTTAGCTGGGGTGATTCTTCTTCTATCAGCCCCTTTATTTTATAAAATTGAAACAAAAGTATCAGAGAGTTTATTGTTTTCAACTTTGTCAGCAATGTCAATAGCAATGCCCGCCGTCATTTTAACAGCCTGCTTCAGAGGAATACTTGAATCTTTAGGTAAATTTAAAATAATTAATGTTATTAGGCTTCCAATGGGCATATTTACCTTTGTTGGGCCATTAGCTTCTATCTATTTTTTTGGGCCTGATATTAGTAGTGTTGCTTGGATTCTAGTTATTGGCCGCTATATTTCCCTGCTTGCTCATATAATATATGCCAATAAGTATATAAAACTTGATTATTATCTTAGTAATATTAATATGGCAGAGTTAAGTCTACTCCTTCGCCTAGGGGGGTGGATGACAATAAGCAATGTTGTGAGCCCCCTTATGAGTTACATTGATAGATTTTTGATAGGTGCATCGATATCAACAGCATCGGTGTCATACTATGTTACACCGCAAGAACTTTTAACTAAACTTGCAATTATTCCAACATCAGTAACCTCAGTTTTGTTCCCATCATTAGCTGAAAACATTGAGAACAAAACTAAAAAATATCAGCTCTATTATAAATCCATATTAGGCATTGTGTTTATTGTTCTGCCACTAACTATTATTATATTTATTTTTTCAAAGGATATATTGACTTTGTGGATAAATGAGGATTTTTCTAATAATAGTTTTGAGATACTTCAAATTCTTTCGGTAGGGATGTTGTTTACATGTGTTGCACAAGTGCCATTTACATTAATCCAAAGTCAAGGATATGCACAATATACAGCAAAGCTGCACCTGATAGAATTTCCAATTTATGTTTTATTAATATTTATCGCAGCAGAAAGCTGGGGGGCTGTAGGGGTCGCGGTCGCATGGTCTTTGAGAAACTTTATTGATACTATTTTACTTTTTTATCTTGAAAGAAAAATTCGTTAAATGAAATTTCTGAACCAAAATATTATTTACCTCCCATTTCTTCTTATATTTTTAGGGGAGCTAAAGGTGCCTGTCGGAGGAAGTACATTCTCACTTCCACTTTCTTTTATTACTACCCCATTTTTAATTTCTGGTGTTATCGCAAATAAGAAATACATTGTAGATAAATTGTGTTTGATATTTTCTTTTATAGCCTTATTAGGTTTCGCCTCGATTCTTTATAATCCCGTAGCTGAATTTTCTCGTGGGCTTGTTGGAATGCTGCCTGTTATTTATATGATTATGATGCTATTTTCTTACGCTCAAGTTAATCTTGATGAAGAAGTTGCATTGAAATATTTAACAGTAGGTGTAATGCTATTATCTATTCAAATATATATTGATTTTATTCATGCGCAACTTAGTGATGGTGATTACTATGAAAAGAAATTATTTATTGAAACTTGGCTTGGTCGTTCCAATTTTTTGGCAGCTTTTTTGATTTTCTCATTAGGTTTAATAAAGAGAAATGTTTTTGTATTCGTGTTTATCTCCATGGCTGTGTTTGCCACAATGTCGCGTGGAGGTGCATTGATTATGTTAGTAATGTATCTCATAATGGCACTATACTATATTAATCACAAAGCTAGCATGACCGTAAAATACTTTATTTTTATCGTGTTCTGTTTAGTGTCATTAGTTTTTATTTTTATTATAATATCACACATTGATTTTTTTAAATCGTTTGACTTCAGATCTGTTTTTAATCGGTTTGATTTATGGCTTTTTTCAATCGAATTATACAGTGACAACCTCGCTCTTGGAATAGGACCTAATTCATTTAGAACCTATGTAGAAAGTACACATGGCATAGAGGATGTATGGGGCACTCATAACTCTATATTGCAAATTTTATTGAATTATGGTTTTTTAGGTTGCGTGTTTTACCTTTATTTTTTCTATAAAATATGGGAAAAGGCTAGTAAAGGAAATTACTCCTTCTTGACCAGCATTAGGCTGAAGTCGATGCTCATCTCTATTTTTTTATTCTCTCTATTTGAACCATTGATTGGTTCGGGTTCATTTGAGGTCTTGTTGGTGTTAGGTTATTTAATTATCCGTGAGCGAGAGCGGAAAAAAACGTTTTATCCAGACGTGGTTTATGTTCAATAACTACTCAGAATAGTACTGCTTCTACTATGTATCATACTGCTTGAGTTTAGCCAGATATAGAAGCTATGGTTGGATATGATATGCGCCTTTGCCGCTTCAGGCACAGGGCACACTCGTTTGGTGACTTGCTTTGCTACTTGAATTTTGAACGTTTCGGAATGGCGGGGACCACTCATCACACCTCCAATGGTTGTATCATTTTAAGGCTGTGAGGTGTCTAGGGTGCTAGGGAGGGGCAGATGACGATATCCGCTCAAACATTAATGAGGCGGAACGAGCGTGACTTATGTGCTGTGGCGCAAAGGAAGCTACGGCATGTGCTCACATCGTGGGAAGCTGTTTCATCAGCGAATACACTGTAGTTGGTGGAGGTGGCCAAACGACCGGATGCTATCCTTAGGAGTGGCTGTGAGACATTGTTTGTGTCTATATCGAGAAAACTGATTACCCCATCCCTGCCGGGGTGTATGCGTCAAGCCCATGCCGGCGAACGGTTACGCCTTTCGGAGTTGAATTCGATTTTCTGCAAGTCTTTATGGGGCGCGAGGCTTGTCATCTTTCTCTAGAGAGACGGTTGATAATTGGTAATCTGGAACCGATTTATTTTTTTAGGTGGAAATTAAGTGAAAATATTACTCTCTATAGTTATACCTACTCACAATAGAGCTCAGTATGCTGTACACTCAATAAAGTCTATTTTGGATCTGAACTGTGATAATATTGAATTAGTTGTGAGTGATACCAGTTCGGATTGTGCTCTGGAAGAATGGATCTCCAAATTAAATATAAGTGAAACAAAGGTTAGGCTAAGTTATATCAAGCATAAAACTCGTCTAGATATGACAGAAAACCATAACTTTTCATTATCACAGGCTACAGGAGAATATGTTTGCTTAATCGGGGATGATGACTCCATATCTCCAGAGCTTTGCGAGTTGGCTGAATGGGCAAAAAGTGAAAATGTAAATTTAATAACACCTAAAGTAAAGGCCAGCTATAACTGGCCTGATTTTGTAACAAAGGTATATGGAAAACAACATGCAAAGCGACTGTATTTACCTGCCTGTGTAGGTGGCTTGATAAAGAAGAACTCTCAGGAGGCGTTAATAAGCGCACTTGACAGAGCCTGTCAAGGAACGGATGGCTTACCAAAGTTGTATCATGGATTAGTTAGTCGAGCTTTGTTAGAAGAACTGCGGAATAGAACAGGCGCATATGTTCACGGTTCTAGCCCCGACATGTCTGCTGCTATAGGATTAGCTTTGATAACTAAAGAGTTCTATGAAATAGATTATCCACTAACCATACCAGGAGCTTCAGGTGGAAGTAATACTGGGAGGAGTGCACTAAACAAACACAAGGGTAAGATGTCTTCAGAGTCCCAGACAAGTGCATTCATTGACTCTGGTTGGAATCCTTTTATCCCAAAATTCTTTTCGGTTGAAACTGTTTGGTCTCACGCGGCCGTTAAAACATTAGAAAAACTAGCACCAAATTATGTGTGTGCTTTTAACTGGCTAAGTTTATATTCTCTTTGTGAGATAAAACATTCTGATTTTTTTGAAGAGATAAAGTCGTCTAAAGAGTGTTACTCTAATGAGTGTGTTTCTCGACAAGCAAGGATGAATTTTATAATTTTTACATTAAAAATCAAATATTATTATCATAGGATTTTATATATTCTTTCTAGAATTTTAAAGCCAACTGCCGCAGGAGGGAAAAAGTATATTCCAGGGGTTGAAACTGTTGCGGACACCCCTAAGCTATTACTAGCTTATGTAAAGAGTAATGGTTTTTCTCTTTCTTCTTTACTGGCTAGACACAAAAGAGTTTCATAGTATGATTTTTTATGCACCTAATGTTCATGTTGGTGGTGGGTTTGAATTATTAAAGTCTTTACTAACATCAATTGATGGTAAGGATATAATTTTCTTTCTAGATTCTAGAATATCAGATAAAATAGATACGTCCGGCTTTAGTTGCGTTTTTTTTGTTAAACCAAATGTACAGTCAAGATTGCATGCTGAGTTAAAACTTAAAGAAATATCTCGTTATGACACTAAAATTTTTTGCTTTCATGGATTACCTCCGATACTGGCAAAAAGTGAAAATATAACTGTATTTTTACAAAATAGGTTATACATAAACAGCTTTTCAGGTCAAGGATATGGAATTAAAATATCTATAAGGCTGTTTTTTGAAAGGTTAGTTTTTAAAAAGTTTGTTTTTAAAGTCAGGGAGTTCATAGTACAGTCAAGATCAATGCAGAGAGATTTGAAATGTTGGCTTGGAAAAGATAGTCACCAAGTAACGGTTTTTCCATTTATAGAATCGGAATGTAAGGTTGGCGCATATAAGTATGATAAAAAATACGACTTCATATATGTTGCTGATGATGGAAAACATAAAAACCATGTGGCACTAATAAATGCTTGGGAGCAATTAGCTATTAATGGACATGCTGTTACTCTTGCGTTGACATTGCCCATAAATAGCAAGTTGTTATCCATGATAGACATTTTTAATAAAAAATACGGTAACTTAATTATAAATCTTGGCATTCTTTCTAAAGATGCAGTTAGTCAGGCTTACAATGAATCAAGAGCATTAATATACCCATCTCTTGTAGAGTCTTTTGGAATGCCGCTGATAGAAGCGCAGTATTTTGGTATACCAATTTTAGCTGGGGAGCTGGATTATGTTAGAGATGTTGCTCACCCTGATGAAACCTTTAATCCTTGTTCGAGTTTTTCTATATATCTCGCAGTGCTACGTTATCTTGGAAAGACAGACGAACTTATTGAAGTTAAGAAGCCAATTGATTTTTTAAACTATTTAGTAAAACAATAATGGAGGTTGGTGTGTTTAAAGATAAAGTTTTATTGATTACCGGCGGTACAGGCTCTTTCGGTAATGCGGTGCTACGTCGTTTTTTAAATACCGATATTAAAGAGATCCGCATCTTCTCCCGTGATGAGAAGAAACAGGATGATATGCGTAAATTATTTAAGTCGGAAAAACTTAAGTTTTATATCGGTGATGTACGCGATTACCAAAGCGTGGCTAATGCCATGCGTGGGGTGGATTATGTTTACCACGCAGCAGCGTTAAAGCAGGTGCCGTCTTGTGAATTCTACCCACTGGAAGCGGTAAAAACTAACGTGCTGGGTACTGAGAATGTTCTGGAAGCTGCCATTAGTCATGGGGTCGAGCGGGTGGTGTGCTTGAGTACCGATAAAGCGGTTTACCCGATCAATGCCATGGGTATCTCCAAGGCGATGATGGAAAAGGTAATTGTTGCCAAGAGTCGTAACCTGGAACACACCAATACCACCATTTGCTGCACCCGTTATGGCAACGTGATGGCCTCGCGCGGTTCAGTGATCCCGTTATTTATTCGCCAGGTTGTTAATGGCGATGCTATTACCATTACCGACCCTGCGATGACCCGTTTTATGATGACCCTCGATGATGCGGTCGATCTGGTATTGCATGCCTTTGAGCATGGAAAAAATGGCGATATTTTTGTGCAAAAAGCACCAGCCGCCACTATTGAGGTATTAGTTAACGCCTTGCTGGAAATCCTTAATCAACCGCAACATCCGGTAAATGTGATTGGCACACGCCACGGCGAGAAGCAATTTGAAGCACTCTGTAGCCGTGAAGAGATGTTTGTCGCACAGGAGCAGGGGCAATACTTTAGAGTGCCTGCCGATAACCGTGACCTTAATTACTCCAAGTATTTTGAAGAGGGTGAGCAAGATCTGTCGCAGATTAAAGATTATAACTCACATAATACCGAGCGCCTCGATGTGGCCGGGATGAAGAAATTACTACGCAAGCTCGACTTCATTCGTGAGATCGAAGCCGGTAATATAATCGTACCGGAAGGGGTATAACGGTGAATGTGTTAATCTTGGGTGCCACCGGCATGTTGGGTTACAGCCTGTTTAGCAATTTGGCTGACAACCCAGCATTGAACGTCACGGGTACAGTGCGCAGCTTAACCGGCAAGGCGGCCTTTTTTGCGCAGTACCAAAAGCAACTGTTGCAAGGTATTGATGTCACCGATATTGCCAGCATTGAACAAGCAATTCTCACTACCAAGCCAGAGGTGGTGATCAATTGTATTGGCTTGATTAAACAGCACGATATTGCCAAGCAGCATGTGGCTGCGATTGAAATTAATGCACTACTACCACATCGGTTGGCTGCTTTGTGTGACCAATATGATGCACGGTTAATCCATTTTTCGACTGACTGTGTGTTTGATGGCAAGCAAGGCATGTATCAGGAAGCTGACTTGCCGACTGCAACGGATCTGTATGGAAAATCTAAGTGCCTAGGTGAGGTTAACTATGGCCGCCACCTAACCTTACGTACCTCGATCATTGGGCATGAGCTGGATTCAGCTGTTAGCTTGATTGATTGGTTTTTAAGCCAATCCGGTGCTGTGAATGGTTTTTCTAAGGCTGTGTTTTCTGGGATGCCTACTTGTTATATCGCCAAACTACTGGCAGACAACATTCTGAACAAGCCTGAGATTTGCGGGTTGTACCATCTGTCTGTCGAACCGATTAATAAGCACAGTTTAATCTCGTTGGTGGCCGACATTTATGGCAAAGATATTGAGATTAATGAGTCAACCCAACTGGTGATTAATCGTTCGCTCGATTCTAGCCGCTTGCGCCAAGCGCTGGATTTGACTGTGCCCAGTTGGCGTGAGTTGATTGAATTTATGCATAACGATTATTTGACAAGGTATGTGTAATGCAAAAGCTAAAAGTGATGACCATTGTTGGTACGCGCCCAGAAATCATTCGGTTATCGCGTACTATCGCCAAGCTGGATGAGTTTTGTGATCATACCTTGGTGCATACTGGTCAGAATTATGATTATGAGCTCAATCAAATATTTTTTGATGATTTAGGTATTCGGGCTCCAGATGTGTTTTTAGAGTGTGCCGGTGGCAACGCCGCCGAAACCATGGCGCAAGTGATCAGCAAGTCAGATAATGTTTTTGCTGAGTTAAAGCCGGACGCTCTCCTTATTTTGGGCGATACCAACAGTGCATTGGCCGCCATTTCGGCCAAGCGTAGAAAAATCCCGATTTTTCATATGGAAGCAGGCAACCGCTGTTTTGATTTGCGGGTGCCGGAAGAGATTAACCGTAAAATTGTCGATCACATTTCTGATGTAAATATGCCCTACAGCGATATTGCACGTGAATATCTGTTAAGCGAAGGCATCAAGCCTGATTTGATCGTTAAAACCGGCAGCCCGATGGATGAGGTGCTGGAATTTTATCAGGGTAAAATACACGCTGCTAATGTGGTATCTCGTTTTTCACTCACTAAGGGGAAATACTTTTTGGTGAGCGTGCACCGTGAAGAAAATGTGGATTCCGATAAAAATATTCACAGTTATGTGAGAGTATTAAATGAGCTTGCAGAGAAATATCAGTATCCGATTATTGTTTCAACCCATCCACGTACCCGCAAAAAAATTGAAGCATTGAATTTAACTTTCCACCCTTTAGTTAATTTGTTAAAGCCACTTGGTTTTAGTGATTATGTGCGCCTGCAAATGGATGCCAAGGTAGTTCTAAGCGATAGCGGTACCATTACGGAAGAGTCATCCATCTTGAACTTCCCTGCCGTCAATATTCGGGAAGCACAAGAGCGCCCAGAAGGGTTCGAAGAAGGGGCGGTGATGTTCACCGGCATGAGTGTTGAGCGGATCCTGCAAGCGATTGAAGTTTTGGAGCAACAACCGCGTGGTGCAACGCGTTTGATCAATAAGGTACAAGATTACATTGCTCCGAATGTATCAGAAAAAGTGCTGCGCACCATTTTAAGCTACACCGATTATGTTAATCGAGTGGTGTGGAGAAAGTCGCTGTGAAGATAGCCCTGTTCCCAGATGATTATTTACCCGATAGCACTTTAGTGCATGCCAAAATGTTCCATGAACTGGCATTAGAGTTTAAAAGGCTTGGCCATGATCCGGTGATAATTACGCCCAGTCATGGCAAACAAACCAAGCGCCTTCAGGTCGATTATTTAGATGGTATAGAAATATGGCGTTTTCGTAACCCGCCTATGCGGGGACAGGGCAAGGTTAAAAGAGCTATAAGTGAAACATTGCTATCTCTCAGTGCTTTCTTAGCAATTAAGGATGCAAAGGTTATATATTCATTCGAACTATGTGTTAATTATTCGCCAACTATTTTTTTTGGCCCACTAATGCATTGGCTTAAACGTAATGTGAAGACATTTAATTATTTAGTGTTGCGGGACATGTTCCCACAATGGGTAATAGATGAAGGGTTGATTTCTGCTAAATCGCCAATCGCTTCATATTTCCATTTTTTTGAAAAACTCAATTACAATGCATCAGATTGCATTGGTTTAATGTCTCCTGCTAATGTTGATTATTTTAGAACTCTGCATTCCCAATACAATAATCTACAAGTGCTAAGGAACTGGGCTGATATTAATCCTGCCAGTTTTTCGTCACAGCTTATAGACATCCGGAAGACATATAATTTAAATGACAAAGTCATATTTTTTTATGGCGGTAACATTGGTCACGCTCAAGATATGCGTAATTTATTGCGTTTAGTAAAAAATATGGTGCCATACTCAAGTGCCCATTTTTTGTTTATTGGACAAGGCGATGAATTCGAATTGGTCAAGCAGGCTATAACTGTTGAAAACCTTCACAACCTAACACTGCTCCCTTCAATTAACCAAGATGCATATAAGGAAGTCTTGACGCAGGTTGATGTTGGTTTGTTTTCATTAGCTAAAACGCATAAAGCGCATAACTTTCCAGGGAAGTTACTTGGTTATATGCTTCAGTCTTTGCCTATTCTTGGTAGTGTGAATCAAGGTAATGATGTGATTGATTTCATTAATGGCCAAGGTGCTGGATGGGCATATATTAATGGTGAGGATGATGCGTTGTTAACGGCAGCAATTAATCTTTTAAATGACAAAACGTTGCGTGTTGAAATGGGGATGCGTGGTTATGCTGTTCTTACAGCTAACTTTTCAGTTAAGGTTGCGGCTCAACAGATAATTAATACATTTTTAGAGTCAAAAAAATGACAATATTGCTAACCGGTGCCACCGGCTTTGTGGGTAATGCAGTATTGAAGCAATTAATGCTGCAACCTGATGTAACAGTACGTACTTATGGTCGTCATGCACCCGTTGGAATGAACGCTAACCGTGCTGCCGATACCAGTGCTCAAATGATTGGCCATGTGATGGGGGAGATTAGCGCTGCGGTGGATTATGGCACCGCCTTGGTTGATGTTGAACTGGTCATTCATTGTGCAGCACAAGCGCATATGATGAATAATTTAGAGGATAATGGGGTAGATATTTATCGGGATATTAATGTAGATGGCACATTGCAATTGGCGCGCCAGGCAATTACTGCGGGCGTGAAGCGTTTTATCTTTATCAGTTCTATTAAAGTGAATGGCGAATCGACGATTTATAACCAGCCTTTTACGCATGATTGTGTTGCAGCCCCTGAGGATGCCTACGGGCGATCAAAGCAAGCGGCAGAAGATGGGTTACGACAATTGGTGGCCAGCTCAGGAATGGAGCTGGTTATCATTCGTCCACCACTAGTTTATGGGCCTGGTGTTAAAGGTAATTTTTCTTCATTGCTGACTATTGCAAAAAAAAATCTTCCATTGCCATTGGGAGCTATCAATAACCAACGCAGCATGGTAGCGCTGGCTAATCTGGTTCATTTGATCATCACCTGTATCCGTCATCCACATGCGGCGAATCAAACCTTTTTAGTCAGTGATGATGACGATATTTCAACAACCAAATTGCTTGAGATGATGACGCGTGCAGCGGGTAAACCGCCACGGTTATTACCGGTGCCGATGAGTTGGCTGCAGTTCTTGGGGCGCATGACTGGAAAACAGGCTGTGATAGAGAGACTGTGTGGTAATCTTCAGGTAGATATTAGTCACACCAAACATACGTTGGGTTGGCAACCACCTATATCAGTAGCAGAAGGTATCCAGCGCTGTTTTATTGAGGAAGAATAACTATGTTGATCCGGTTGTTGGATTTTTTCGCAGCTTTTTTTGGTTTGGTGCTGTTGTGGCCCATTTTGCTTATCGTCATTATTATTGGCCAGTTTGACACTGGTTCGCCAATTTTTGTGCAAACCCGAGTTGGTAAACACAAAAAGCCTTTCAAGCTGATTAAGTTTCGCACTATGTCGGTCGATACCCAGTCGGTGGCAAGCCACTTGGCGAGCACAAGTTCGATCACCAAGTTAGGTGCCTTTCTACGCAAGACTAAAATTGATGAACTTCCACAACTGATCAATGTACTTAAAGGTGAGATGAGCTTGGTTGGGCCGAGACCTAACCTCTTTAATCAGGAGGAGCTGATTAAAGAGCGTGATGCCCTAGGCGTTTATGAAGTTTTACCCGGGATTACAGGCTTGGCGCAGGTACAAAATATCGATATGTCGACCCCTGCATTGCTTGCCAAAACAGATCGGCAGATGATCGATAGCCTCACCTTAACTAGCTACTTTCGTTATATCATCATGACGGCAACTGGTAGCGGTGCAGGCGATGCGGTTGGACCGAAATAATATTATAACTAGTTGCTTCACCTAATCTTACTTACCGCTGTTAACGAGATGGTTCCATTATGTTGACCTCTTTCTTGGCTATCCCCCGTGTTTATAAACGGGCCATTAGCATCTGTGCTGATCTGCTATTGCTAACTTTGGCATTCTGGGGTGGTTATTGGGTTCGCCTTGATGACAATATTCCATTGCAGAGTCTGCTGCACTGGCAAATGCTGGCGTTGTTACTACCGATCACTATCGTGATCTTTATACGGTTAGGGCTGTATCGCGCTGTATTACGTTATGTCGGTTTCAAGGTGTTGTGGACTGTGTCGCTTGGTGCTCTTCTTTCCACGATGTCGTTGGTTATGCTGGCATTTTTTATGGGGGTTCCACTTCCTCGTACTGTGTCTGTTATCTATTTTGCTTTTTCGGTGTTGTTGATCGGTGGGGTGCGGCTGTTTTTCCGTGCATTAGTGCAACGCTCCGGTCAGCAACGAGTGGCTGTGCTGATTTATGGTGCAGGTTCTTCCGGTCGGCAGTTGCAACTTGCGTTGAATCAAGGGCAGGAGTACCTGCCAGTGGCGTTTGTCGACGATGATTCCGCATTGGTTAAGACCGTGATCCAAGGGGTGAACGTTTACAGCACTGATGCTATTGAGGCGTTGATTGAGCGTTTTGATATTAAAAAAATCTTGCTGGCTATGCCGAGTGCTTCGCGTAGTGTCAGGCAAGCAGTGATCAATCGATTGGAGCAATGCCCATGTGAGGTTCTCTCTATCCCTGGTATGGCAGACTTGGTTGAGGGGAATGCTCATATCGATGAGCTTAAAGAAGTCAGTATTGAGGATTTGTTGGGGCGTGATGCTGTTGCCCCGATCCCTGAACTGATCAATGCCAATATATCTGGCAAACGGGTAATGGTGACGGGCGCTGGTGGCTCAATCGGCTCTGAGTTATGTCGCCAGATAATCCGTTGCAAACCCGCGCAACTGGTGTTGTTTGAGCTTTCTGAATATGGTCTATATGCCATTGATAAAGAACTGCAAGAAATCAGCAGGCAGGAAGGGTTGCAGGTTGAGATATTGCCATTGCTGGGGTCGGTGCAGCGGCAGCATCGCTTGCAAGCGGTTATGAGTACCTTCCAAATCCAGACGGTTTACCATGCAGCTGCTTACAAACATGTCCCGTTGGTTGAATATAACGTGGTTGAGGGTGTGCGCAATAATGTTTTTGGCACCCTTTATTGTGCACAGGCAGCTATCAGGGCCAAGGTTGAAACCTTTGTGCTGATTTCAACTGATAAGGCGGTACGGCCCACTAACACCATGGGCACCACCAAGCGATTGGCCGAATTGGTATTGCAATCGTTGGCTGCCGCGCAGCAGCAAACCCGTTTTTGCATGGTGCGTTTTGGTAATGTCTTGGGCTCTTCGGGTTCTGTTGTACCGTTGTTTCGCAAGCAGATCCGCGATGGTGGCCCATTGACCTTGACCCACCCTGACATCATTCGTTATTTCATGACCATTCCTGAGGCATCGCAATTGGTGATCCAGGCGGGGGCCATGGGGCAGGGGGGGGATGTGTTTGTGTTGGACATGGGGGAGCCGGTCAAGATCATTGATTTGGCGCACCGTATGATCCGTTTGAGTGGCCTAAAGCTCAAGAGCGACAAATACCCTACTGGTGATATTGAGGTTAAGATAACCGGCTTGCGCCCCGGTGAGAAGCTGTTTGAAGAGCTGCTAATTGGTGAGCAGGTTGAGGGCACTGCCCATCCCCGGATCATGAAAGCATCGGAGTCGATGTTGCCATGGCCACAACTGCGGGCGTTTTTGACCGAGCTCGATAGCGCGTGTTTCCGTTTTGATCATGAGCAGATCCGTAGCCTGCTGTTAAGTATGCCGACGGGTTTTAATCCTACCGACGGGATCTGCGATCTGGTGTGGCAGGCAAAAAATACTTTGCCTCATGAACCGAGCCTTAGTGTGGTCGAGGATATTGATTTTCTTAATTCAGAGAGTCATCAGCCTATGCATTAAAACGGCGTACTTTATGTAATGCACAGTGCTTGTGTGAATGATGGAACTGATAGATGGACAGAGGGACAACATGTTGAGGATCAATAGCTTGTTTGGGCCGAAGCAATCCTCTGTCCTCATCAGGGGCAATGTTCTGTCAGGGTGTAGCCTTTAAGCATGTCTTGTCAGTCAGCCTTATATCGCAGAAATGCTAGCTTGAATATGTTGAAAATTCTCGTTACCGGTGGCGCAGGCTTTATCGGCTCTGCCGTGGTGCGCCATATCATCCGTGATACCCAGGATGCCGTTATCAATCTCGATAAACTCACCTATGCCGGCAATCTGGAATCCTTGGCCGATGTATCGACAAGCGAGCGTTATGTGTTTGAGCAGGTCGATATCTGCAGCCGTGCCGAGCTGGATAGGGTGTTTACCCTGCACCAGCCGGATGCCGTGATGCATCTGGCCGCCGAGAGTCATGTTGACCGCTCCATCACAGGCTCGGCTGACTTTATCGAGACCAATATCGTTGGCACCTATATGTTGCTGGAAGCGGCACGTGCCTATTGGAACGGTCTGGACGAGGTACGCAAGGCGGCCTTCCGTTTCCACCATATCTCCACCGATGAGGTGTATGGGGATCTGCCCCATCCGGATGAAGTGGCTGCCGGTGAGCCACTGCCGCTCTTTACCGAAACCACTCCTTACGCCCCCAGCAGCCCCTATTCTGCCTCCAAGGCTTCCAGCGACCATCTGGTACGCGCCTGGCGCCGTACTTACGGCCTGCCGACCATCGTCACCAACTGTTCCAACAACTACGGCCCTTATCACTTCCCCGAGAAGCTGATCCCGCTGGTGATCCTCAATGCACTGGATGGCAAGCCGCTGCCGGTCTATGGCAAGGGCGACCAGATCCGTGACTGGCTCTATGTAGAAGATCATGCGCGCGCGCTCTACAAGGTGGTGACTACTGGCTTGGTCGGGGAGACCTACAACATCGGCGGTCACAACGAGAAGCAGAATCTGGAGGTGGTACACACCATCTGCGATCTGCTGGACGAGATGGTGCCAAAAGCGGGCTCTTATCGTGAGCAAATCACCTATGTGGCGGATCGTCCCGGTCACGATCGCCGCTATGCGATCGATGCGACCAAGATGAGCAGTGAGCTTGCTTGGCAACCGCAAGAAACGTTCGAGTCGGGCATTCGCAAAACCGTGCAGTGGTATCTGGATAACCAGCTGTGGGTCAGCAACGTGAAGAGCGGTGCCTACCAATCCTGGATTGAGCAGCACTATTCCGCGATTGAACAGAACGATGGGGAGCGTGCCTGATGTATATTCTGCTGTTTGGCAAAAACGGCCAGGTAGGCTGGGAGCTGCAGCGCGCACTGGCGCCGCTCGGGCGCATCACGGCCGTTGATTTTGACTCCACCGACTATTGCGGCGATTTAAGTAACCCGGCAGGGGTGGCCGAAACGGTACGTCTGGTCAAGCCGGATGTGATTGTCAACGCAGCGGCCCATACCGCAGTGGACAAAGCAGAGAGCGAGCGGGAGTTTGCCGAGCTGCTCAACGCAACCAGCGTGGCAGCGATAGCCAAAGAAGCGGAAGCATTGGGTGCCTGGTTGGTGCATTACTCCACCGACTATGTGTTCGATGGTAGCGGCGAGCGCCCCTGGGTGGAAACCGATGCAACGGCACCGCTCAACGTCTATGGCGAAACCAAGTTGGCGGGTGAGCAAGGCGCCGCTATTTGCTCCCGTCACCTGATCTTCCGCACCAGCTGGGTCTACGCCGCCCGTGGTGCCAACTTTGCCAAGACGATGCTGCGTTTTTGCAAAGAGCGTAACGAGATGTCAGTCATCAATGACCAGTTCGGCGCCCCGACTGGCGCCGAGTTGCTGGCCGATTGTACCGCTCATGCGATCCGCGTGGCGCAGTGCAAACCCGAGGTCGCCGGGCTGTACCATCTGATTGCCTCCGGTACCACCACCTGGTTTGACTACGCCCAGCTGGTGTTTGCCAAAGCCAGAGAAGCCGGGGTTGAACTGGCTGTCACGCAACTCAACGCTGTGCCGACCAGTGCCTTTCCGACCCCGGCCAAACGCCCCCATAACTCCCGCCTTGATACCAGCAAATTCCAGCGTACCTTCGATCTGGTGCTGCCGGACTGGACCGTCGGTGTAGAGCGGATGTTAACCGAGATCCTGGGCAAATAAATCACTGGTCAGGGATGTGTTGAACACCTCCCTGGCTGGCAGGGATAAAACAGAAAGGTGTGGCCACTAGCCACCCTTTTCTTTTGCAATTTAAAAATAAGAAACAAGCATCATGACCAAACGTAAAGGCATTATTCTGGCCGGTGGCTCAGGCTCCCGTCTCTATCCGGTGACCATGGCGGTGAGCAAGCAGCTGCTGCCCATCTATGACAAGCCGATGATCTACTACCCGCTTAGCACTCTGATGCTGGCGGGTATTCGCGATATCTTGATCATCAGCACGCCGCAAGATACCCCCCGTTTTGAGCAACTGCTGGGTGATGGCAACCAGTGGGGCCTGAACTTGCAATACAAGGTGCAGCCAAGTCCGGACGGATTGGCTCAGGCCTTTATTCTGGGTGAAGAGTTCATCGGTTCAGACCCCTGTGCGCTGGTGTTGGGCGACAACATCTTCTACGGTCACGACCTGCAGAAACAGCTTGAAGCGGCGGCAGCCAAAGAGAGTGGCGCTACCGTCTTTGCCTACCACGTGCATGACCCCGAGCGTTATGGGGTGGTGGAATTTGATAAAGAGGGTACCGCTATCTCTCTGGAAGAGAAGCCACTGGAGCCCAAGAGCAACTATGCGGTCACCGGCCTCTATTTCTACGACAACAGCGTGGTAGAGATTGCCAAGAGCCTGAAGCCATCGCCTCGTGGTGAGCTGGAAATAACTGATATCAGTAATCATTACCTTGCTACAGAGCAATTGACAGTCGCCATAATGGGGCGCGGCTATGCCTGGCTCGATACCGGAACCCATGAAGCCCTGCTTGAAGCGAGTAACTTTATTCAGACCATCGAAAGGCGTCAGGGATTAAAGGTTGCGTGTCCGGAAGAGATTGCCTTTCGCAAGGGGTTTATCAATGCCGAGCAGTTGCGCGCACTTGCTATCCCGTTGGCAAAAAATGAATATTGTCAATACCTGCTAAGGTTACTTGCCGCGCAGCCTGATGTGTGAGTCAGGTGGGATTTTCGAGCTTAAGGGGACGTTCGGTCGAAGAAGTCAAACTGTAAGCAAGTGGTCATCTGGTTCTTTTCGCATGGGGTTATCAATGCAATATCGTGCAACATCGCTAGCGGGGGTGATGATCCTTACGCCTACGACTTTTTCGGATCATCGTGGTCAATTTCGTGAGTGTTTTCGTCAAGATGAGTTTGAAAAGCACTGTGGTCATTATCCGCTGGTGCAAGACAATCTGAGCCGCTCGGTCGGGGGCACGTTACGTGGCTTGCATTACCAATGCAGCAGACCACAGGGCAAGCTGGTGCAGGTCATCAGCGGAACCATTTTTGATGTGGTGGTCGATATTCGGCCTGCGTCACCAACGTACGGGCAATGGTTGGGTTGTCTATTAAATGCAGAACTTGGTGAGCTTATCTGGGTTCCCCCCGGTTTTGCGCATGGTTTTTATGTGGTCAGCGATAGAGCTGATGTTTTTTACAGATGTAGTGATTATTATCATCCCGGTGATGAAGCTGCTATTCGATGGGATAGCCCTAACCTGGCGATCAAATGGCCACTATCTGAACAGTGGCCTTTATTGCTATCGGATAAAGACCGCCAAGCACCTTTTTTTGTTGGTGCCCCTTAATGGTATTCCTGTTGTAAAATTTTTAACATTAATAATGAAGAGAGAGAAATGAGCAAAAAAACGCCAATCATTCCTGAGCCGTGGGTACAAGTACCGACATCAGATGAGATAGATCTGCGAGAGTTGGTGCTGGTGCTGTGGCGTCAAAAAGTTCTGATATTGTTGGTGACTGGCGTGTTTGCTATGGGGGGTATTGCCTACGCTCTATTGTCGCCACAAGTTTGGTCGGCCAAGGCGGTGATCTTTGAGCCGCGTAGCGAAGATCTGCGTCCTCTATCACGAATGGCCAACCAAGCTACACTATTTGGGATAAGCGGTTTTCCCAGTGGACAGGAGTTGTATGATGAGTTCGTTCGTGAGTTCAACTCTTATGAGAATCGTCGCGATTTTTTGAAGAGCAGTTCCTTCTTCCAAGAACAAGTCCAGTCGGCTCAGTTGGATTCGCGTGAACAACGCCTGTGGTTACGTAAGTGGGCCGAGTTAATCACTGCTGAGGCCGTGGATAGAAAGGGGGAAAGACCCGGGATTATCATTACGAGCAGTGCAGAAAATTCAAGTCAGGCATTAACGTTGCTGGAAACCTATATTCAATTCATTATTTCAAAGCAACAGCACGAAATAGTCAGTAAACTGAAGGAAAAACAGTCAGCTGATATTTCTATTTTGAGCACTAGCTTGCAATTAATCAAAGAAGATGCCGAACGTGCGTTAAAAAATGATATTGATAATCTGGCTCTGACTATATCAATTGCCAAAGCTGCTGGCGTTGAGCAACCACTGACTAACTATAATAACGATGATCGCTTTGCACCCACTTTAGGCACTAAAGGGTTGGAAGAAAAACTGAAGGTGCTCAAAACTCTAGATCTGACCACATATCAACCTAAATTAACCGAGCTTCAGGTGAAGATTGATCGTCTCAAGCTTGTCAAAATGGATGATATTAGCTTCAGACCCTTCTCGTATCTTGATGCTCCAGAAGAGCCACTAAGCCGTGATAAACCCAAACGTCCATTGATAGTGGTATTGGCAACCCTTCTCGGTGGTATGCTTGGGGTCGCAATTGTGCTGGTACGCCATGCTTTTCGTCGGCCAGAAGCGGCATAATGTGAGTGGTTGACTGAGTGGAGGGGGCAATTTGCCCCCTTTCTTTTTATTGATATCTTCGGTGTCCTTTCAATGTTGGGTTGGCCTAAGGAGCTGGGCTGTGACGTTAACACGAATCATGATGGTTTTATGTGTGCTCTACTGGCTGCTGGGTATGCACTTTTTTATGCACAATCCGGGAGGTGCAGCGCTGTATCTGCCATTTAACGCATGGGGATGGGTATTTGCCTCGTTCGCTATTGGGCTGGGATTGTGGCAAGTGACGCTACGCCAGCGTCTGGCCTTTTCTCCTTTGCAAGCAGGTTTATGGATAGGTGCTTTCTTACTGTTGCTCCCTATGCTCTATTTAGGGTTTGAACTTAAGGATTTTGCCATTCCCAGATTGCTGGGGCTTTTTGCTGGTCTGCTGTTTTTGTTCGGTCTCTACCAATGGCGATTTAATCGGTTGCAGCGTGACCGATTGCTCTATCTCGTCCTGATTGCAATCGCAATAGAGGCTGTGATTGGTATGGTGCAATTCTATCTATTGACGCCAGGTAACTGGATTGGCTATGACACCAAGGTCAATCGCCCATATGGGATATTCCAGCAGCCAAATGTGATGGCAACCTTTATGGCAACAGGGGTTGCCCTTGCTATCTGGCTGGAATTACGTAGCGAGGGGAGTCGCTTGCTGATGACTCTGCGCTATGGCGTCATTCTATCTGCGGCACTGTTACTGGTTGTTTTACAATCCCGAGTGGGCCAATTAGGTGGCCTTTTAGCCCTGTTTTTATTGTGGCCGCAACTGTATCGTCACCAATTGCTCTGGCGCGTATTGGCTCTGATTATATCGGCGGTAGTGATTGGCCTGCTATCACAATACTGGATGGCAGGAGCCAAGCGTGGGCTGGAGATCTACCAGTCTGGTGGCATGCGTTCCATTTATTGGCCATATGCGATAAAGCTGATTTTGCAGGCACCCTGGACAGGGTGGGGGTATGGCAGTTTTGAGTCTGTATTTCTGCATCACTATATGGCGGATAAAGCGCTGAATCCTAGTATGGTTCAGATTGAATACAACCTGGATCATCCACACAATGAATTTCTCTACTGGGCTGTTGAAGGTGGCATTGCCCCTATGGTCGGAATGGTGATCATGGGAGGCGCACTATTGTGGCGGCTGAGTAAGACTAGATTGAGTCATGGAATGGCGTTGTTGGCGCTGGTTACCCCTATCTTGTTGCATACCCAGACAGAATATCCTCTCTATCATGCTATCGCATTGTGGTGGCTGCTTCTGACGCTTATTTACTTCATTGATGCTGAGGTTGAAGAAGCCGCCCTTACCAATGATGGGCGTACCACATGGTGGGAATTTGAGTATCGCCCTTGGTTGTTATTACGTTTTATGGCAATTGCGATCCCTTTGGTCGTGGTTCCTTTTATGCTGACTGCGATCCATACCGCCTGGGTAGTTACCAAATATGAGCGAGGTGGCTATAAGGAACCGACCTTGTTGCTGGATATAGTTAATCCAATGGCATGGTTGACCAGAGTCGAGTTCGATGTGAACTCGGTTCGTCTTATGGTTGGTTTGCAGACCCATAACAAAGCTGAACTTGAAGCTTATCTTGATTGGGGTAAAGAGTTTGTTCGCCATACGCCAAGAGCCAATATATACGCCAATATGGTCATAGCTCTTAATGCACTGGGGCGGATTGAGGAGGCCAATGCACTGCGTCGTGAGGCGTTGGTGCTATACCCAACCGAGCCTTTATTGACAGGCTCTATAGCCACCTCAGTGATCAATAGCGTTGATCAGCGAGCCAATAGTGCAGCAAAGGAAGCCAAGAGACAGTAATCTCACGGGAAAGCCAGTTCTTAAAGTGCTGCCTTTCCTATTGGTTACTACCTTTGCCGCTGTAGAAATCAAGAACCAGCTATCAGGATATCATAACATGATGATTTATATGGATAAGCCAATTGTTTGACGGCAATTTCTTCGAGGGCTTAATTGGGGAAGGGGTATATCATTAACCGCTGAGTTTGCAGACCTACTCTCCTGATTTGATATAGTGGATTGTGTTGCGCTGTGCTGTGCTTTTTACTGAGATATCTCTCATGATTATCAAACATAGACCTGGCCGATTCTGAGTGGGTTCATTGGCACCATGTGGTAATTATGAGACTATCTCTGTCGTTTATTTAGCCTTGTTTTTTCAAAACGGCAGCCTGGCATAAGCGTTTTTCATCTATGTCTGTGTTCTCTTTTTCGAACACAGACAACCACCACTAACTTAACTGCTAATAAAAAGCTTGAAGTAAATAAAAACTGTATGTTGTCTTGAATTGTCCATGCTATTCTAAAACCGTTATCTCTGTGACCGATTTTTGTGAGGAAATAATGAACGAGTTTCTGAAAGTTCTGCTGAACATTCGTAGTCTGCGTGCGGCTATTCGCGAGCTGCCGTTTGAGCAATTGCTGGAAGCTAAAGAGAAGTTTGATCTGGTTTATCAAGAGCGCGCTGATTCTGTTGAGCAGGAGCGTGCCGAGCAGGAAGAGCGTCAGCGCAAGCTGAGCGAATTCACCGAAATGCTGCAGCAGGCTGGTATTGATCCTCGTGAGCTGCTGGCTAGTGCCGCTGCTCCGGCTGCTGCGACTGGTGCTGCCAAGAGCAAGCGTGCTCCGCGTCCGGCTAAATACAAGTACGAAGAAGATGGTCAGGAAAAAACCTGGACCGGTCAAGGCCGTATGCCGAAAGCCATTGCTGCTCAGGTAGCGTTGGGCAAAGACCTGAGCGATTTCCTGATCTGATTTTGTCAGTTTGGATATTCGATAATGCCGCCTCTGTGCGGCATTATTTTTTTCTGCTGCATATTCTCATTGGATTATTCAATCCGCTCACCACTATTTTTCTTCCCTCTTTGTGAACTGGTTCTCCGTAAACACCTTATCTCTAGCATTTTATGAACTGCGGTAAATGCAGGTAGTGCGTGGCTCGATCCCGACAAGGGGTGTGTACCGAGTATGTCTTTGCATGAAAAATGATGGGAAGGGATATGACAACAGAAACAAAACTGCACCAAGCGTTATCTCTCATCCTGCATATTTCTAGACAAGGGGGAGCGTTGGAGGGGGAAGTAAAAAGAGAGAAGAAGATGGGAGAAATCTACAAGGCCCCACCCGTTTTCACGAGGTGGGGCATGTTGATTATTGGGTCAGGTTATCGCTGCCGCCGATGGCACGATAGATTTTCGCTGTAGTGTTGAGCTGTTCCTTCTGCTGAGCCAGCAGGCTCTGCTCGGCATCCCACAGGCGGTTCTGCTCGTCGAGCCAGGCCTGAACTCCGGTAGCCCCAGCTTCAAAGCGCGCCTTGGCCAATCGCTCAGACTCTTTGGCATACCCGAGTTGTTCCTGCAGGTAGCTGAGCCGCTGTTGGCCGTAGCTTCGTGCTGCCAGATTGTCTTCCACCTCGACCAGTGCGGTATAGAGCTGCTTGCGAAACTCGGTTTCGGCAATCTGGTAATCAACTTGTGAGCTCGCAATAGCAAGACGGGTGTGGTTGTACTCAAGGAAGGGGAGGGCAAGGGTTGCCCCCAGAGAGCCGACCGGGTTTTGCAGCACCTGCGCCAGTCTGTCCGAGGCTGTGCTGGCACTGCCGGTCAGGGTGAGGCTCGGATAAAAACCGGTGCGGATCTCATCCCCTCTGGCCAGGGTTTTGCGCAGCCGCAGTTCCGCTGCTTTCACATCGGGGCGACGAGCCAGCAGATCGGCTGGAATGCCGACTGCAAGTTCAGGAATGGGCCGGGTTGTCAGCGAAGTCGGTGCATACTCCAGCTGTCCGTGGCTGCGGCCAAGCAGCAGGCGCAAGGCATTACGGGCCTGCTCCTGCTGCGCCTTGAGGGAGGCGAGCTCAGCCTGTTTGCCTGCTTGCTGCTGGCGGGCCTGTGCCAGATCGAGTCGAGTGATGGCGCCGGCCTTGTATTTGGCCTGGGTCAGCTGCTCGGTGCGGGCCAGGTTGGCCAGCTGTTGCTCGCTCAAGGTAATGGCCGAGGCGAGATAGCCAAGCTGCCAATATTGCTCAAGGCTATTGCCGATCAGCAGCAGACGAGTGCTGGCCAGATCCTGCTCGCTGGCGGCCGCTTCCCAGCTTGCCTGATCCCGCGCCGATGCAAGCTTGCCCCACAGATCCACTTCATAGCTCAGGCCAAGTGATGGCCCCATACTGCTGGTTGATTTACCGCTCTTCAGATCCTTGTTGCTACTCGCGCCCAGGCTGCCATTGACCGAGGGGGTAAGATTGGTATCGGCCTGATCAGCACCCAGCCGGGCGCTCTTGAGCTTGAGGGCGGCAATGCGCATGTCCGGGTTGGCGGCCAGCACCGCCTCGACCAGCTGGTTGAGCTGCGGGTCGTGAAAGGCTTGCCACCAGGGGCCTGCCTGGGTGGCAAGCTGTTCGCTGTTCGCCTGCTGCCAGACGGGTGCGATGGCGAGATCTTGCCGGTGATAGGTGCTCTGCTGGCTGCAGCCACCAACGGCGATACAGAGGGCCAGCCAGGATAATTTGTACATGTTATTCCCTCGCCAGAGCGACCACGGGGTCGAGTCTTGCCGCGTTGCGCGCAGGCAGATAACCAAAGAGGATCCCGATGAGTGACGAGCAGCCAAAGGCCATCAGGATAGAGAAGAGCGAGAACTGCATCTTGATGCTGTCGACCAGCAGGGAGAAGAGCATGCCGATCCCGAGGGAGAGGCCAACCCCGCAAATCCCGCCGAGCAGACTTACCATCACTGCTTCTATCAGGAATTGCTGCAATATGTCGGACTGACGGGCACCGACCGCCATGCGGATGCCGATCTCGCGGGTTCGCTCCACCACCGACACCAGCATGATGTTCATTACCCCGACGCCGCCGACGATCAGCGAGATCAGCGCGATGGCCGAGACCATCAGGGTCATGGTGGCGGTCGTTTTCTCCACTGACTTGATGATGCTGTCGCTGCTGAAGGTGAAGAAGTCCTTCACGCCGTGGCGTTTGGTCAACAGCTCGATTACCGCCTGCTCCGCCAGTGCCGGCTGTATGCCATCCTTGACCCGGATGGTGAGCTGGCTGAAGTGATGCTGCGAAATCAGGCGGCTCATCACCGCACTGTAGGGGAGCCAGACATTGACCGACTGGCTGGAGGGGCCAAAACCTGTCTCCTGCGAGACAACCCCGATGATGCGCACCGGCAGCGTGCCGACCATCACCACTTTGCCAACGGGATCATCCTTGCCAAGCAGGCTGCCAATGCTCTTCTTGTCCACCACGGCGACGGCAGCACGCTGCTGGATATCTTGCCATTCGAGCAGGCGTCCGCTCACCAGCGTCATTCCTTTCACCTTGAAGTAGTCATTGCTCACTCCGGTCACGCTGCCACTGCTGGTCTTGTTGCGGTAACGCAGCTGGCCCGGGCTGGCAATCTCGGGACTGGCGCCGGCCAGATAGGGCTGCCCCAGCAGGGCATCGAGATCCCCCTTGTTGAGGGTCTGGATGCTCGCCATCTTCTCATCACCCCACCCTTTGCCCGGGAATATCTCGATAGTGTTGGTGCCCATCGCATTGATCTGGTCGATCACCTTGGTTCTCGCTCCTTGCCCCAGCGCCACTACGCTCACCACGGCGGCGATACCGATGATGATGCCGAGCATAGTGAGGAAGGTGCGCATCCGGTGGGCCAGCATGGCGTGAACTGCCATTCGCCCCGCCTCCCGATAGCGATCCCAGTCGTAGCTGGCCCCTCCGCCAGCGGCTGGCGGCACGTTGAGGACAGGTTGGTTGGCAGCGACCTTGCGTCCGCTATCTTCCTGCACCCGACCATCTTTGAGAGTGATGATCCGGTCGGCGTGGCTGGCCACCTCCATGTCGTGGGTCACCAGAATGATGGTGTGCCCCTGCTGATGGAGCTCTTTGAGGATAGCCATCACCTCCTTGCCGCTCTGGCTGTCCAGCGCGCCGGTTGGTTCGTCCGCCAGGATCACCTCGCCACCATTGGCCAGTGCCCGGGCAATACTGACCCGTTGCTGCTGGCCGCCGGAGAGTTGTCCCGGCGTATGGTGACTGCGCTCGGCGAGCCCGAGGCGACCGAGCAGCTGACGTGCCCGTGCTTGTCGGTCATGGCGACCGGTACCGGCATAGATGGCTGGGATCTCGACGTTGGCGGCCGCATCGAGATGGGGCAGCAGGTGATAGCGCTGGAAGATAAAGCCGAAGTGGTGGCAGCGAAGGCGGGCGAGCGCCAGCGCATCGAGCGTCGCGGTATCCTCTCCCCGGAACAGATACTGGCCACCGCTGGGGCGATCGAGGCAGCCCAGCAGGTTCATCAGGGTCGATTTGCCGGAGCCGGAGGCGCCAACGATGGCGATCATCTCCCCGGCTTCGATAACCAGATCGAGGGGATGGAGGACGGTCACCTCCTGCTCGCCGCTCTGGTAGCGCCGCTCGATCCCTTTTAGCTGGATCAGGGGCTCACTCATAGCATGACCGCCACATCATCCTGAGCGGCAGGTGCGCCGTGATTGAGCTGCACCTGCTCTTTTTCGTCCAGACCGCTCACGACTTCGATCCGGATTTCATCTTTCATGCCGGTCTTGATATGGCGGGTTTCGGTCGTCTCATCGTCCTTGAGCACGGTGACTTCATACTCGTTCTCTCCCAGCGACTTGCCGAGGGCAGTTTGCGGTACAGTGAGTACCTGCTTGCGCTCACCGAGCACTATGGTCACCTGGGTGGTCATTGCCACCCGCAGGGTATGGTCTGGATTTGGCACATCGAACAGGGCGTAGTAGTAGACGGCTGCATTGCTGGTAGTGGTACCGGTTGCAGCCTGATCGTTGATGTTGGTAGGCGCTAACTCCACGGCGCGCAATTTCCCCTGATAGCGGGTGTCCGGATCGCCAATCAGGGTGAAGTAGACCGGCATCCCCGCCTTCACCTTGGTGACATCCGCTTCGGAGATCTGCGCCTTGACCGTCATGGTATCGAGGTCGGCCAGCTTGAGCACGGTTGGTACCGTCTGGCTCGCTGCCAGTGTCTGGCCCTGGCGGGTGACAATAGTAATCACGGTGCCATCCATCGGCGCCAGGATCTTGGTGTAGCCGAGCTCGGTTTTGGCCCGCTCCACTTTGATGATGGCGTTGTCGATGTTGGCCTGACTGCTTTGCAGGTCAGCACGGGTGACGGCCAGCTGCGCTTCGGCGCTCTCCAGATCGGCGCGCGAACTCGCCTCCTGCCTGAACATCTGTGACTGGCGCTGCCATGCCAGCTGATACTGCTTGAGCTGAGCCTGCTTGATCTTGAGCTGGGCGCGGTTGCTGGCAAGCTCGGCCTCGGCGGTTTTCAGGTTGTTCTGGGCGATGAGCGGATCAATCTCCGCCAGCAAATCCCCCTTCTTGACCCGATCGCCTGCCTCGACCGCCAGCTTGGTGACCTGGCCGGAAACCTGAGCACCGACATCAACCTGTTCAACGGCTTGCAGCACGCCGCTGGCCAGCACGGTTTGGGCAATATCTTCCCGGGTAACCGGCGCTTTGAGGATCGCTTTGGGAGGATCGCTTGGCCATACCAGCCAGCCGATCAGTGCCAGCCCGAGCAGAGTGAAGATCGCTCGGGTTCTCAGCTTGGAGCTTATTTTCATTGAACACCTGAATGAAATCAGAACACGAAAGGGTTATAGGGCGACAATCGTGCAGCAAAGCCATGGCAAATAACAGCCGAAAATATGTAAGCAAAGTTATGGTGTTACCTGTCAATTGGGGGGCTAGTCTCGACTCGAGCGGTGGTGAAATAAAAAAGCCCCGCACAGAGGCGGGGCTTTTGCTGAGGCTTGGTGATAGGCGTGCTTAAGCCTTGGCCAGCAACTCCATCACCCAGGGCAGACCCTGCTTCTTGCGGCTGACAAAGCCGGGGTGGTAGCTGGACTCTGCCGGTACTTTGGCGTGGCGGGTAAAGTAGATGCGGCTGGCTGCGGCGGTCAGGTCGGTCACCATCAGGACGAAGAAGTCGAGCCCTTCGCCTTCAACACGGTGTGCCATCTCTTGCTGCAGAGTGTCGATCTGGTCGGCAAGCTGTTGTTCGCTGCCCACTTCAATCTGGCTCATGATGAAGTTCAGACCTTCGGCTTGGAATGCTTTCTCATCCTGCTGCAGCAACTGCGCAGGAGTGAGACCGCTCAGATCGGTTTTTGCCATCAGCAGCTGTTGACCAAACTCGGCCAGCGACACCTCGGCCAGCGGCGCAAGACGCTCGCAGGCGATCTTGTCCTGCTCGGTGGTGGTCGGCGAGGTGAGACAGAGGGTGTCGCTCATGATGGCACCCAGCATCAGGCGAGCCTGGCTGCGGGTCACGGTACCTTGCTGGCTCAGCAGGTCAAAAGCGATGGTGCAGGTGCAGCCGACGGCACGGATCCAGGCATCCAGCGGAGACTGGGTGATCAGGGAGCCGAGGCGGTGGTGATCCACCAGACCCAGTACATTGGCCTGGGAGAGGGTGGCGGGGCCCTGCTCCAAATCACTGAAGTCGACCAGCCAGACATCTTTATCGGTCAGATCCTGAGTCAGCAGCTCAGGTTCGGCGATGCCAGCCTGTTCCAGAATGAAGCGGGTTTCGGTACGCAGATCGCCAAGGCGCCATGGGGTGGCCTGACGGCCTTGTGCATTGAGCCAGTCAGCGATCACCAGAGCGCTGCAGATACTGTCACTGTCGGGATTCTTGTGGCCAAAAACGTGGATCATAGACAAAGCCTCACAGTTGGATACCCATAAAGGGGGCAACACTATGCGAAATCCCCCTCGTCAAGGCAACCCGATCCCGGCAGATGTTGCTGCCTGCTTGGCCAAATCCACCATTTTATTGATCTGGGTCGGTGATCTCACCGCTCTGACAAATGGCTGGGGGTGCATTTGCCCTACTGACTCAGGATGCTTTTCCAGAGCCAGAGCCAGAGCCAGAGCCAGAGCCAGAGCCAGAGCCAGAGCCAGAGCCAGCCGGTGGTTATGTTGCCATCAGGCTGGCCAGGGAATTAATGGTGCAGCAGCTCGCGGGCGTTGGCCAGGGTAATGTCGGTGATCTGATCCCCTCCCAGCAGGCGAGCCAGTTCGTTGAGCCGAGCGCTCTGATCGAGCGCATCCATCCGGGTTTCGGTGGTCTTGCCGTCGGTGTGCTTGCTCACCACCATGTGCTGGTGGCCATTGCCCGCCACCTGCGGCAAGTGAGTGACCACCATCACCTGAGTCGACTCGCCAAGCTGACGTAGCAGGCGACCCACCACGGCGGCGGTCGGGCCGCTGATCCCTACATCCACTTCATCGAAAATCAGGGTCGGAGTGGAGACCTTGCGAGCGCTGATCACCACGATGGCAAGGCTGATACGCGACAGTTCACCGCCCGAAGCTACCTTGCCAAGCGGCTGGATAGGCTGACCCGGGTTGGTGGTGACCATAAATTCGACCCGATCTATACCCAGCGGAGAGAGGCTGCTCTGGGCATCGGGGCGCACCTCGATGGCAAAGCGACCATCGGGCATCGCCAGTTCGTGCATGCTGCTGGTCACTTTGGCGCCCAGCTCCTGGGCGTAACGCTGACGGCTCTGACTCAGGGCTTCGGCGGCTTGGACAAAAGCCTGACGGGCCTCGGCCAGCTCATCTTCCATCCCCTCTAACCGCTCCTCATCGGAGTTGAGGCGAGCAAGGTCAGAGGCCAGCTCCTGATGGTACTGAGCCAGATCTGCCGGTTTGACATGGTGCTTGCGGGCCAGATTGATGGCTTTGGAGAGCCGGGCCTCCAGCTCGTTGAAACGTTCGGGATCCAGCTCCAGACGATCCAGATAGCTGCGCAGTTCGCTGTGGCTCTCCTGCACCCCAATCAGGGCTTCGTTGAGCATCTCCAGCACCGGAGTGAGTCGGCTGTCCATGCTGACCAGCCCCTCGGCCCGGTCGACGGCTGTCTGCAGCAGACCGGCGATGGTGGTCTCTTCGTTGTCGTAGAGCAGATCGAGGCAGAAGCCGCACTCCTGCATCAGTTCGGTGCCGTTGGCGAGACGCTGGTGCTCCTCTTCTATCTCTTCAAACTCGCCCGGCTGCAGGGCAAATTCGTCCAGCTCCTGCACCTGATACTCGATAAGCTGGCGACGGGCCTCCCGCTGTTGCTGCTCGGCCTTGAGCCGGTTAAGTTCGTTTTGCAGCTGGCGCCACTGCTGATAGTGCTGGCGCACCTCGTCGAGCAGCAGATGGTGGCCGGCGTAGCCGTCGAGCAGGGCGAGCTGGTAGTCGGGTTTGAGCAGCATCTGGTGGGCATGCTGACCGTGGACGTTGACCAGCAGCTGGCCCAGATTCTTGAGCTGGGTGAGGGGGACGGGCACGCCATTGATATAGCTGCGCGAACGCCCCTCGGCAGAGATGACTCGCCGCACGATGCACTCACCTTCGTTCTCCAGCTCGTTGGTCGCGAGCCAGGCACGGGCGGCCGGGTTGTTGTCGAGCAGGAAGCGGGCGCTGACCTCGCTTTTGTCACTATCGGGGCGCACCATGCCGGCTTCGGCCCGCTCACCCAGACAGAGACCGAGAGCGTCGATGGCGATGGATTTACCGGCACCGGTTTCCCCTGTGATGCAGGTCATGCCCGGTTGCAGATCGAGTTCGAGAAACTTGACGATGGCGAAGTTGTTGACGGTCAGCTGGGTCAGCATGGTCTCATCCTGTATAGGTCAACATTACTGTGTATGTATCCAGTATATACTGGTCTTATATACAGTAAAGAGGGCTCCGTCATTTTTAACGAATGCAGGCCACCAGATTGGTGGCCTTCGGGAGCACAACAAGGTGAGCGTCAGTGAAAAGCTGACATCAGATCCGGATGGGCTGCGATCACCTCGTCCAGAGCCTGTTCCAGCTTGCTGCCGCTGGTGATGAGGGGGTTGAGCACCAGCGCGCGCCAGGCTGTATGGCGGTTGCCGGTGATGGCTGCCTCGATGGTGAGCTGTTCGAACTCCTTCATTAATTGCAGCAGGCGCAGGGTATCTTGCGGGAAAGGCGCCACGTTGAGCGGCAGCGGGCCCGACTTGCTGATGAGGGAGCTAACTTCCACGGCACATTCGTCCGGCAGGCCGTTGATGGCACCATTGTTGCGGGTGTTGACGTGCATGATGATGCGCTTGTCGTTGTGGATAGCACTCATCAGTTCGCAAGCCGCTTCGGAATAATATTGGCCACCTCGCCCCTCCAGTGCTTTCGGTTTCTCTGCGAGATCCGGGTTGCGATAGAGATCGAACAGCTGCTGTTCGATGGCCTTGACCACTTCGCCCCGGGTTCCTTCGCCACTGGCCTCACCGAGTTCCTGCTTGAGGATATCGTCGCTCATGTAGTAGTAACGCAGATAGGCACAAGGGATCATGCCCAGATGGGTCAGCAGATCCTTGGGCCAGACAAAGGGGGGAATATTGCGTGGAACCAGTGGATCGTGTCCTTGTGCGAGTCGGGCAATCACTTCGCCGAGTTTATCCTTGCCTTGATGCTGGATCTGGCGCACGAAGATAAAGTGGTTGAGTCCGGCCACCTGCATGATGAACTCCTGCTCATCGTGGCTCTCCAGCAGGGTAGCGACCCCTTTTTGCATGATCACCGGCACATTGCACAAGCCCACCGCCTTGATCTTGCTGTGGCGCAAGACGGCTTCGGTCACCATGCCTGACGGATTGGTGAAGTTGAGCAACCAGGCATCGGGGCAGAGGCGCTCCATGTCGGCGGCGATCTGCAAGGCGATGGGGATGGTTCGGCACGCGTTGGCAAAGCCGCCAAGTCCGTTGGTCTCTTGTCCAATCAGGCCATATTTCAATGAGATCCGCTCATCGCTAATACGGGCCTCCAGGCACCCGGCACGAAACTGGGAGCAGACGTAGTCGGCCCCGCGCAGCGCTTCTTCCCGATCCAGCCTTGTTTCCACCCGTACCCCCAGTCCGGCTTTGGCCAGCATACGGCGGGTGAGGGCTGCGATGATTTCCATCTTTTCGTGGCCATCGTCGATATCGACCAGCCAGAGTTCGCGCAGCGGCAACTCGTGCTGGCGCTGGATTAATCCCTCGATCAGCTCCGGTGTGTAGCTGGAGCCGGCACCGATGACCACAATCTTGAGTCCGTTTTTCATTGTCCACCTCATTAGCAGGGATAGGGTTGGACCCTATTAAAGAGGGGCTAGGGCGGGCCGACAAACGAAATATGGGGCAGCATGGATTAGCCTGTTTCATGCATGAGGGGAAATGGCATACTGATGGCCTGCACCGAAACGCGCGTCATCACGAGGTTATCCATGCTGGTTCAACAGAACACCCTTGCCCTGCTGCACACCTTCGAGAGCACGGCCCGTCACCTCAGCTTCACCCGCGCTGCTGAGGAGATGAACCTCACCCAAGGGGCCATCAGTCACCGTATTCGCCATCTGGAGGGGTTATTGGGGTTTCGCCTCTTTATTCGCCTGACCCGTAAGCTCGCATTGACGGAAGAGGGGGCACGACTGCTGGCGACCCTGAGCCACTCCTTGCGTCAGATCAATGAGGAGATTGAAGATATCCGTGCTCAGGATCTGCGCGGCACACTCCATGTGGGGGTTGCGCCGACGCTGGGGCTCAACTGGCTGATGCCCAGATTACCGCGCTTCCAGCAGCGCTGGCCCGGGTTGAATGTGATGATGCGGGTTCGTGCCGGGGCGGTGGATTTCAACGAGGAGCGGGTAGATCTGGCCATCTACTACGGTGCCACCCGCTGCAGTGATCTGCACCGTGAGCTGTTGATGGAGGAGCGCCTGGTGCCTGTCTGCTCCCCCGCCTATGCCGAGCGACTGGGGTTGCTGAGAGAGCCGGCCCGGTTGGCGGAGGCCTGTTTTATCCATGCCTCTGAATCGACCGATGTGCAGCAACTCTTCTCGGAGTGGCGGCTCTGGTGTGATGGCGCTGGCATGACACTACCCCATGAACAGCGCCACTATGGTTTCAATCACTATCAGATGGCTCTGCAGGCTGCACAAGGGGGGATGGGGGTCGCGATGGGGCGGGAGGTGCTGGTTCGCAGCTTGCTGGAACAGGGCTCGCTGGTGGCAGTTGGTGGCCCGGCGGTGGCGGCCGGGCGCAACTACGAGTTGATCTCGCCGCGGGAGAACCGCGAGCGGCCGCGTTTTCGCGCCTTCAGCGACTGGCTTCGCAGCGAGGTGGCACTCAGTCAGAGCACTGCTGCGCAGCCTGATCCGGCAGCTTAAAACAGCTTGCTGCCCCAGCCGAGCTTGTTGCGCAGTACGTGGAAGTAGCTGTAGTCGAGGGGATGAACCAGATGGAGCTGGTGGTGGCTCTTCTTGATGAGGATCTCGTCCCCCGGGTGGACCGCCAGGGTCACCTGACCGTCACAACTCACCTGCATGGCATCGTCCTGATTGTCCGGCGAGACCAGCAGCCGCACTTCGCTGTCGGCATCGAGTACGATGGGGCGACTGCTGAGGGTATGCGGGAACATGGGCACCAGCGTGATGGCGTTGAGCTTGGGGGTGAGGATGGCCCCACCTGCCGACAGGGAGTAGGCAGTTGAGCCGGTCGGTGTGGCGACAATGATGCCGTCCGAGCGCTGGCTATACATAAAGCTGCCATCGATATAGACCTCGAACTCGATCATGTGGGCGATCTTGCCCGGGTGCAGCACCGCTTCGTTGACCGCCAGATTGCTCGACTTGCGCTCGCCGTGGCGATAGACCGAGGCTTCCAGCAGGAAGCGGTGTTCGCTCTTGTAGTGGCCGGAGAGCACCTGCTCCAGCGGCAGCAGGTAATCCTGCGGCGAGAGATCGGTCAGAAAGCCGAGGTTGCCCCGGTTGACCCCGATCACCGCCACATCGAAGCGCGACAGCACCCGCGCCGCCCCCAGCATGTTGCCGTCACCGCCGACTACGATGGCCAGATCGGCCTGCTGGCCGAGCTGAACCAGATCCATGACGTTTTCATCGAGGATGCTCAGGGTCTGGGCAACCCGGCTCTCCACCAGTACCCGGAAACCGCGTGAGGTCAGGTATTGATGCAGGCCGGTCAGCGTCTGGTTGGCTCCCTCGTGGTGAGGCTTGCCAATCAGGGCGATGGTTTTGAACGGAGAATCCATAGTCTGTCGGGTCTGGGTGAGTATTGGGGGCAGTATACAGCGGTTTGTCACGCTTGTGACGTCCTCCCGCGCGCTTCCCTTGCAGAGGGGGAGGGCTATCTCCTTGACGCCGCTGGTTAAAAGATGAGCTGGATCGCCAGAGATGCGGCAAGGAAAGTGCCAATAGTCCTGTTTGCGTGACCCGGATTGCCCTTTTTCCCCTTGAAAGACAGGGATCCATCCCCATAATAGCGCCAACATAGTCGGTCTGATGTCACTGGTCGCTCAGCCAGACGTCAAGGCCCTCGTAAGTAACCCCGGAATCTGGAGATGTCATGAACCACGAAGAGCAAAAGGTTGAAGCGATGGAGCAAGTGGAAGCCCAGCCAGTCGAGCCGACCGATGTAGACAGTGAAGTGACAGCCGAGCAGGCCCGTATCGCCGAACTGGAAGAGCAGCTGGAGACCGCCATCCAGAAGGCGGCGGAAGAGCGCGAACGCGCCCTGCGTACCGCTGCCGAAATGGAGAATCTGCGTCGTCGTACCGAGCTGGACGTGGAGAAGGCGCACAAGTTCGCGCTGGAGAAGTTCGCCGCCGAGCTGCTGCCGGTGCTGGACAACCTGGAGCGCGCCATCGAGCTCGCCGACAAGGAGAACGACGCCCTCAAGCCGATGGTGGAAGGTGTCGAGCTGACCCTCAAATCCATGCAGAGCGGTGTGGCCAAGTTCGGTCTGGTTGCGCTGGATCCGACCAACCAGCCGTTTGACCCGAATGCCCATCAGGCGATGAGCATGGTGCCGAGTGCCGATGTGGCGCCGAACACCGTGATCGCCGTGATGCAGAAGGGCTATGAGCTGAACGGTCGCGTGATCCGTCCGGCCATGGTCATGGTATCCAAGGCCGCCGACTGAGTCGGCACTTGATGCCCAGGCCCGCCGCTTGGCGGGCTTTTTGTTTATCTGTCTGGTCTGTCATGGACTGATCACGACAAAAGGTAGGGTTTTTGCGGGGCAGGGCTTGAAGTGGCCGCTTGCGACCCCATATAGGATGCAAGGCCACGGCGGCACAAAAATTTTGATGCCGGGAGCTTGAAAGCCAGATTGGCAGGCCCCACCTAGCCGTTAACGCATTAAGGCGAGTTCCTCGCCAGTTTATTCAAAGTATTTGGAGATTTCTCAAATGGGTAAAATCATCGGTATTGACCTGGGTACTACCAACTCCTGCGTTGCCATTCTGGACGGCGACACTGCTCGCGTGATCGAGAACGCAGAAGGCGATCGTACTACTCCGTCCATCATTGCCTATGCCGATGATGGCGAGATCCTGGTTGGTCAGCCGGCCAAGCGTCAGGCCATCACCAACCCGAAAAACACCCTGTTCGCCATCAAGCGTCTGATCGGCCGTCGTTTTGAAGATGACGAAGTACAGCGTGACCTGAAAATCATGCCGTACGCCATCGCCAAGGCCGACAACGGTGACGCCTGGGTTGAGGTGAAGGGCAAGAAAATGGCACCGCCGCAGATCTCTGCCGAAGTGCTGAAAAAGATGAAAAAGACCGCCGAAGACTACCTGGGCGAGCCGGTAACCGAAGCAGTTATCACTGTTCCGGCCTACTTCAACGACGCCCAGCGTCAGGCTACCAAGGATGCCGGTCGCATCGCCGGTCTGGATGTTAAGCGCATCATCAACGAACCGACTGCAGCTGCTTTCGCTTACGGCGTGAATAAGGTCAAGGGCGAGCGCAAGGTTGCCGTATATGACCTGGGGGGCGGTACTTTCGATATCTCCATCATCGAGATCGACGAAGTTGAAGGCGAAACCACCTTCGAAGTACTGGCGACCAACGGTAACACCCACCTGGGTGGTGAAGACTTCGACAACCGCGTCATCAACTATCTGGTAGATGAGTTCAAGCGTGAGCAGGGCATCGACCTGCGCAACGACCAGTTGGCTCTGCAGCGTCTGAAAGATGCCGCCGAGAAAGCTAAGATCGAGCTCTCTTCTGCCCAGCAGACCGACGTCAACCTGCCGTACATCACTGCCGATGCCACCGGTCCGAAGCACATGAACATCAAGGTAACCCGCGCCAAGCTGGAATCCCTGGTAGAAGACATGGTGAAGGACTCTCTGGAGCCGGTTCGTGTTGCCCTGAAAGACTCCGGTCTGGCAGTTGGCGAGATCGACGACGTGATCCTGGTTGGTGGTCAGACCCGTATGCCGCTGGTTCAGAAGACCGTTGCCGAGTTCTTTGGCAAAGAGCCGCGTAAAGACGTCAACCCGGACGAAGCGGTGGCCATGGGTGCTGCCATTCAGGGTGCCGTACTGTCCGGTGACAAGACCGACGTACTGCTGCTGGACGTTACTCCGCTCTCTCTGGGTATCGAAACCATGGGCAGCGTGATGACTGCGCTGATCGAGAAGAACACCACCATCCCGACCAAGAAGTCCCAGGTGTTCTCCACTGCCGAAGACAACCAGTCTGCCGTGACCATTCACGTGCTGCAGGGTGAGCGCAAGCGCGCCAGCGACAACAAGTCTTTGGGCCAGTTCAACCTGGAAGGCATCCGTCCGGCTCCGCGTGGTCTGCCGCAGATCGAAGTGACCTTCGACATCGATGCCAACGGTATCCTGCACGTCTCTGCGAAAGACAAAGAGACCAACAAAGAGCAGAAGATCACCATCCAGGCTTCCTCTGGTCTGTCTGATGACGAGATCGAGCGCATGGTACGCGAAGCCGAAGCCAACGCGGCCGAGGACAAGAAGTTCGAAGAGCTGGTGCATGCCCGCAACCAGGCTGATGGTCTGGTCCACTCCGTACGCAAGCAGATCACCGAAGCCGGTGAAGCCCTGCCTGCTGACGACAAGACCAAGATCGAAGCCGCTCTGAGCGAGCTGGAAACCGCCATCAAGGGTGACGACAAGGCTGCCATCGAAGCCAAACAGCAGGCTCTGCTGGAAGCGTCCCAGAAGCTGATGGAGATTGCCCAGCAGCAGGCTCAGGCACAAGGTGCCGCCGGTGCTGACGCCGGTCAGTCCTCCTCTTCTGCCAAGGCTGACGACGACGTAGTCGACGCCGAGTTCGAAGAAGTGAAAGACGACAAGAAGTAAGCCCGACCCAGATGGGCGAAGCAGGCTTCGCCCATCGGTTTAGTTTATGAATTCACGGGCGTTGGGTGACCAACGCCCGTCTGCGTAACCACAGGATGAGTATGTCGAAGCGCGATTTCTACGAGGTGCTGGGGGTATCGAAAGATGCCGACGAGCGCGAGATCAAGAAGGCGTACAAGCGTCTGGCCATGAAGTATCACCCTGACCGCAACCAGGGCGATGCCGGTGCCGAAGAGAAGTTCAAAGAGGTCAAGGAAGCCTACGAGATCCTGACCGATGCCAACCTGCGCGCCCGTTATGACCAGTACGGTCATGCCGGTGTCGACCCGAGCCAGGGTGGCGGTGGCCACGGTGGTTTCGGCGGTGGTGCCGACTTTGGCGACATCTTTGGCGATGTGTTCGGTGACATCTTCGGTGGCAGCCGTGGCGGTGGTCGTCGTGGCCCGGCCCGTGGTTCCGACCTGCGCTACACCATGGAGCTGACGCTGGAAGAGGCGGTACGCGGGGTCTCCAAGGAGATCAAGGTGCCGACCCTGGTTCACTGTGAAGTCTGTAACGGCTCCGGTGCCCATACCGGCAGCAGCGCCCAGACCTGCCCGACCTGCCACGGCTCCGGCCAGGTGCAGATGCGTCAGGGCTTCTTCGCGGTGCAGCAGGCGTGCCCGCACTGTCACGGTCGCGGCAAGATCATCAAGGATCCGTGCCGCAAGTGCCACGGTGAAGGTCGCTACCAGCGTACCAAGACCCTGTCGGTCAAGATCCCGGCAGGTGTCGATACCGGCGATCGCATCCGTCTCTCCGGCGAAGGGGAAGCAGGGGAAGCCGGCGCACCGGCAGGGGATCTCTACGTACAGGTGCACGTCAAAGAGCACGAGATCTTCGTGCGTGACGGCAACAACCTCTACTGCGAAGTGCCCATCAGCTTCACCGCAGCCGCCCTCGGTGGCGAGATCGAAGTGCCGACCCTGGATGGCCGTGTCAAGCTCAAGGTCACTCCGGAGACCCAGACCGGCAAGATGTTCCGCATGCGTGGCAAGGGCGTGAAGTCCGTGCGCTCTGGCCAGGTGGGAGATCTGATGTGCAAGGTGGTGATCGAGACTCCGGTCAACCTCACCGAGCAGCAGAAAGAGCTGCTGCGCCAGCTGGACGAGTCGTTCAGCGGTGCCGCTGCCAAGACCCACAAGCCGAAATCGGAAGGCTTCTTCGAAGGGGTGAAACGCTTCTTCGACGATCTGACCAGCTGATTTCAGCCACCCGAATCAACAGAGCCGGCCTTGTGCCGGCTCTTTTTTTGGTTTTTTGCTGTCAATCCGTGGTGCTGGCGCGCCAGAAGACCTGCTTGATATGGGGATGAATACCCAGTTTGCCCATCAGGGCATCGAGCTCGTCGCCATCGATGGAGGTGGCGAGCAGCACCGCCGAGATCTCCAGATCCCGTTCGCCAAACGGCTCGATATCGAGTTCGCTCAGGGGGTAGTTGGCCTGCTCCAGCATCTCTTCGAGCCAGTGCAGCACCTCTTTCTGGTGCTCGCGCGGAGTGAGCGCCGTCACCTTGTAGGTCACCTCGGTGTCGAGATTGTCCACCGGACGCCGGTTGATCTGATTGACCAGCGGCCGCAGCAGGGTATTGGCGGCGAGCACGAACAGGGCGCCCAGAATCGCTTCTATGGCGAGACCGGCACCACAGGCGGCACCGACGGCGGCCACCCCCCAGAGGGTGGCGGCGGTGTTGATGCCGCGGATATTGCCCGACTCGCGCATGATGACACCGGCGCCGAGAAAGCCGATGCCGGAGACGATATAAGCCACTACGTGCACCACGCTGTAGCTGCCACCGTGCAGGTCATAGATACGCTGGGCCAGATTGACAAACAGCGCTGCGCCCACGGCGACCAGCACGTTGGTACGCAGGCCGGCGGTACGCTGGCGGTACTGGCGCTCCAGCCCGACCAGCGCCCCCAGCACAAAGGCCAGCAGCAGGCTGGCGAGGGTATCGATCAGGGAGATCAGATCAAGTTGTTGCCACATTTTCATGGCCTGTTCCTTCTTGGTTGCCGATGGCCTTCGGGATGAGCGGGCTGTCAGATGGTGCTGGCATAACCCGGGCAGATGAGCGGACGCGCGTGGTGAAGGCCATCACAAAGGGGATGAGCACGCACGTCAAATGGGCCTGCCTCTCCCGTTTGCACGGAGAAGCAGGCACTTTTTCACTCGGATTGAACGGGGCTGGCAAGCCCCGAGGTTAACGGGTTGGCTCAGTTGAGCTGGGGATTGCCATCACTGCGTGGCCGCAACTCCCAGCGCACCGGATGTGCAACGCCCACCTGATGGACAAACTGCACCAGATAGCGGCGCTGGGGCGGTGTGCAGTGCACATTGAGCACCAGCTCCCGGCCCCCGCTGCGTCCCGGCCGCATCGACTGCATGGGCTGCAGGCCAGCGGGTTGCAGCGTGTGGTTCACCATCTCCAGCACCTGCTCCATATCGGCGCGATCCTCGCAGCGGATCTGTAACCGGTAATGGTGCTGGCGCTGTTTGCCGCGCAGCCAGAGTGGCAGCCAGCCACGACCCAGCTTGCTCAGCAGGGGATGATCCTGTGTTGCCATCATCGGGTTGGCAACGGACTTGGTTGATACAAAACGCATAGCAGCCTCCTTGTGGGAAGCAGAAACTATGCAGGCATGACGGCCACGGCTTTTGGCCAATGGTCGCCAGACGTCAAGTGTAAAAAGAGAAGAGGGGAGTGGATTTCCGCTTCTCGCAGGGCTGCGAGCATGCGGCAGAGAAAGACCTGCGGCTAGCTCGCGACCTTGGTACCGGCTGACAGGGCCGGTCTACAACTGTCACTTGATGAGTTGCCCACTGATGGTCTCCGCTATTGATAAGAGGCTCGAATGATAGCCGAGCTGACGCAGAGGGTAAACCCCGAGCCAGTGGCGGAAACATCCTGAAACAAATTTGAGCTCTCACTTCGCCGCGACCGCTTGACGGCCGTTTGCGGTTGTCGAGCCGCCTTTATGCTGCTGGCCAGATCTTGCGCTGGAGCTAACAGACGGCTGACATGACCCATCCAACTCCGATCAAGCCCGCTTATTTAAACCCAAGGCGCCTCAGGATGATGGCTGCCGGGCAGAAACCTGTGAATGCGCTCTGGATCAGGTTGACCCCGACAAAGGCGCTCAACCAGACAAAGCCCGGATGGACCCAGGTGGTAAGGATCAAAGAGAGCAGCAACATGCAACCCGCGACGATTCTGACTCCGTTATCTACTGTCATAGCCTTTCTCCCTATCTATTTTAGATGTTGCTAATTTAGTGTTGTTTTATACAATAGAACAAATATCAGCAATTGCTAATTTACTTCTATGAGCCAATTCGACGAGATGAACAGACATGCGACAGCCGCCGCCTCCCTGCTCAAGGCGTTGGCTCACCCTGAACGCCTGATGGTGCTCTGCCAGCTGGTGGAGGGGGAGAAGGGGGTCGGGGAGCTGCTGGCCCATAGCCAGCTGGGGCAGTCGGCCTTTTCCCAGCAATTGTCGGTGTTGAAGCGCTACGGCCTGATCCGCTCGCGCAAGGTTTCCCAGCAGATCTACTACTCGCTGGTGAGCGAGGCGACCGCCGATGTGCTGACGGCGCTGCAAACCCATTTTTGTCACTCAGAAAATAAGGAATCTTGATGATGGAAAGCCCATGGCTGCTCTCTTTGGGCGGCGGCATGCTGGCGGGGCTGTCGGCCCTGATCCTGATGTTGTTCAACGGCCGCGTTGCCGGGATCAGCGGTATTCTGGCCGGTGCACTGCAACGCAAAGCGCCCTGGCGCCTGTTCTTCTTGCTGGGACTGGGGGCGGGCGCCTGGTTGGCGCTGACTCTGGGTTGGGCCAGCATGCCCGCATTCACCACCTTGCCCGGTTGGCCGGTAGTGTTGCTGGCCGGTCTGTTGGTTGGCATCGGTACCCGTCTTGGCAATGGCTGTACCAGTGGCCACGGCATCTGCGGCATGGGGCGGCTCTCCCTGCGCTCCATCGTCGCTACCCTGACCTTTATGGCGGCTGGCTTTATCACCGTGTTCGTCACTCATCATCTGCTGTAAGGGGCTGATTGCCATGAAGTTGCTGACAAGTTTGTTTGCGGGCCTGCTGTTTGGACTGGGGATGGGCATCTCCGGCATGGTGGATCCTGCCCGGGTCACCGGTTTTCTCGATCTTGCCGGGGCCTGGGATCCCAGCCTCGCCTTCGTGATGGGGGGCGCTCTGCTGGTCTTTATGCCGGGTTATTTTCTGCTGGTGAAACCTCGTCGTCAGAGTGTGTTAGGCGAGCCCATCGCGGCCGTACCTGCCCCAAAGCTGGATCGCAATCTGGTCGGCGGTGCTGCGCTGTTCGGTATCGGCTGGGGATTGGTGGGTATCTGCCCGGGGCCAGCCTTGAGTCTCATTTCCAGTGGCCAGCCCATGATACTGTTGTTTATTGCGGCCATGGTGGCCGGGATTTTGCTTGTTGATCGGGTCTTGGTGAAGGTGCGGGAGAAGCGCTGCCACCCCCGCTCTGCCTGAATGGATTGCCCCTAGTGTCGGGGAAGGAGAAATATCATGGAACAGATCCGCTTGCTGGGGGCCGCCATGCTGGCTGTGACCTCCGCTCTTGTCTCTCCGATGACATGGTCTGCCGAGGCGAATGGTGATGCCACCCTGACTCTGGTTCCCCGTCAGGTGACCGACTGGCTGACGCTGGATGGCACTGTCAGTGCCATCAATCAGGGGACGGTGGCGGCCCAGACCAGCGGCCGGGTCTCCCGCATGCTGGTGGATGTGAACGATCAGGTGCAGGCGGGACAGCCGCTGCTCGAAATCAGCGGCAAGGAGCAGTTTGCCGCCGTAACGGGGGCCGAGGCGCGACTGGCCAGAGCCAAGGCCCAGCAGGTGGAGGCAGAGCGCCAGCTTGCCCGCTTTCAGGCGCTGATTGCAAAGGGGGTGATCACCCGCGCCCAGCTCGACAATGCCGAGGCTTCCGATCGCGCCGCCCGCGCCGAGGTCAATGCGGCCGATGCGGCCCTCACTCAGGCCCGCGAGGCTTACGGTTATACCCGCATTCTGGCCCCTTACGCCGGGGTGGTGACCAAGCGGTTGGTGGAGCTGGGGGAGACTGTCGCCCCAGGTACCCCGTTGCTCTCCGGCTTTTCCCTTGATGAGCTGCGGGTGGATGTAGACCTGCCCCAATCTGTGATCGCACTCGCCAGTCAGCCAGCGGATGTGCTGGTGCTGCTGCCGGATGGCAAGTCTGTTACCCCAGTCAAATTGACCCGCTTCAACTATGCAGACAGCCAGAGCCATGCCTTCAGGTTGCGCCTCGACTTGCCGCCGCAAACCACCGGGGTATTGCCCGGCATGTGGCTCAAGGTGCAGCTCAAGCAGGGTGAGCGTCAGGTGTTGCAGGTGCCGGATCGCGCCCTGCTGCGGCAAGGGGAGTTCAACGGCGTCTATCTGCAGCAGCCCTCTGGCTGGGCCCTGATGCCGGTGCGGGTCGGGCATTGCTTTGAAGGGCAGTGCGAGATCCTGGCCGGGCTGCAAGCCGGTGACAAGCTGGCTCCCGATGGCTGGGCGCAGCAGCAGGAGGTGGCCCATGAGTAGCGAGCTGAACGGCAACAAGGAGAGGCTGGGGCCTGCCGGTCGGCTGGCTGCGCTGTTTCAGGGCTCGGCCATCACGCCGCTGCTGGCGCTGTTGGGGCTGTTGCTCGGCCTGTTTGCGGTGCTGGTGACCCCCAAGGAGGAGGAGCCGCAGATCGATGTCACCTTCGCCGATGTCTACATTCCCTTCCCGGGAGCCACTCCGGCTGAAGTGGCCTCTCTCGTCACCACCCCTGCCGAGCAGGTGGTTTCCCAGATAAAGGGGATCGATACCCTCTACTCTTTTTCCCAACCCGATGGCGCCCTGCTGGTGGTGGTATTCAAGGTGGGGGTGAGCCGCGAACAGGCCATCGTCGATCTCAACAACCAGCTCGACTCCAACCGCGACTGGTTGCCACAGGGGATCGGAGTCGGTCAGCCACTGGTGAAACCGAGGGGGATCGATGATGTCCCCATCGTCAGTTTGACCTTATGGAGCAAAGAGTGGAGCAAAGAGGGGAGCAAGCAACTGGGGGCTCCCGAACTGACCCGGGTCGCCCATGAGCTGGAGACCGAACTCAAGCGCATTCCCGGTACCCGCGATATTTACACGCTGGGCAGCCAGAGCGCCGTGTTGCGGGTGATGCCGGATCCGGCGGCCCTCAGCGCCCATAGCATCAGCTGGGGCGAGCTGAATCAGCGCCTTGCGGCCGCCAATCAGGTGGGCCCGACACAGGCCATCGAGCAAGATAACCGGGAGATCAAGGTGCAGGTGGGGCAGTTCCTGCAAAGCGAGCAGGAGGCCCGGGAACTGGTGGTTGGGCTGCAGGGGGACAAGCCGGTCTACCTCGGCGATGTGGCGAGCGTGTCGCTCGGGGAGGAGACCCCGGTGCAGCGCAGTTGGATGGGGCAGGGGGATCGCAGTTATCCGGCGGTGACCCTAGCCATCGGCAAGCAGCCGGGCCAGAACGCGGTTGATGTGGCCAAGCGGGTGGAGGCGCGGGTCGAGAGTCTCAAAAATCGGCTGATCCCTGCCGGGGTCGAGGTGACGGTGACCCGGGACTACGGCGTCACCGCCGAGACCAAATCCAACACCCTGATCGGCAAGCTGATTTTTGCCACCACGGCGGTGGTGCTGCTGGTGCTGGTGAGCATGGGCTGGCGCGAGGCGCTGGTGGTAGGCGTTGCCATCGTCATCACCCTGGCACTGACCCTGTTCGCCTCTTGGGCATGGGGCTTTACCCTCAACCGGGTATCGCTGTTTGCGCTGATCTTCTCCATCGGCATTCTGGTGGATGACGCCATCGTGGTGGTGGAGAACATCCACCGCCATCGCGGTTTGGGCAGGGGGTCGCTCAAGGATCTGATTCCGGGGGCGGTGGACGAGGTGGGCGGGCCGACCATACTGGCGACCCTGACCGTGATCGCGGCCCTGCTGCCGATGGCCTTTGTCAGCGGCCTGATGGGCCCCTACATGAGCCCCATCCCCATCAATGCCAGCATGGGGATGCTTATCTCCCTGCTGGTGGCCTTTATCTTCTCCCCCTGGCTGGCGAGCCATTTGCTCAAGGATTCGGTGCACGGTACCGACGGCGAGGCCAAGGCCGGCCTCTTCCAGCGGTTGATGACCCCTTTCCTGATTGGCGCTGGCGCCAGGAGAGCGAGACACAAACTCTGGCTGGTCATCCTGCTGCTGGTGGCGGGCGCCGCCGCCATGCCCATGGTGCAGTGGGTCGTGCTCAAGATGCTCCCCTTCGACAACAAGTCGGAATTCCAGCTGGTACTCGACATGCCGGAGGGGGCGACTCTGGAGCAGACCGAGCGCACTCTGCTGGCGGTCGGGCGGGAGCTCGCCAGGGTGCCCGAGGTGAAGGATTACCAGATCTACGCCGGTACCGCGGCCCCCATCAACTTCAACGGGCTGGTGCGCCACTACTTTATCCGCAGCGGTGCCAACGTGGGGGATATTCAGGTCAATCTGGTGGACAAGCATGATCGCTATCGCAGCAGTCACCAGATCGCACAATCGGTGCGGGCACCGCTGCAGGCCATCGCCAGCGCGGTGGGGGGCAATCTCAAGGTGGTAGAGGTGCCGCCCGGCCCGCCGGTCTGGTCACCCATCGTTGCCGAAATTTATGGCCCGACTCAGGCCGCCCGTGAGGCAGCCGCTCGCGCCGTACAGGCCCGCTTTGTAGCCACCGCGGATCTGGTGGATGTGGATATCTATCTGACCGACCCGCAGCCCAAGTGGCGGCTGGTGGTGGATCGCAGCAAGGCGGCCCTGCTCGGGGTCGATCTCGGGGATCTGGTGAACACCCTCAATGGCGGGGTGGGTTATCAGGATGCCAGCTGGCTGCAGGGGCACGGCGCCAAGTATCCGGTGCCGATCCGCATCGAACTGGCTCCCGGTGACAAACGGGATCTGGCGGGTGTGCTGGCCCTCAAGGTGCGCAACCAGAGCGGCCAGCTGGTGCGGGTCTCCGAGCTGGTGAGTCGCCGCGATGAGGTGGTCCCCAGCTATATCATGCACAAGAATATGCAGCCCATGGTGATGGTGGTGGCCGACATGGGCGGTCACACCGACAGCCCGCTCTACGGCATGTTTGCCGCCGGTGCCGACATCAACCTGCCCCAATATTACGTGCAGCAGCCCGACAAACTGGGAGCGGTGGCGCTGTTGTGGGACGGGGAGTGGAAGATCACCTACGAGACCTTCCGCGATATGGGCATCGCCTACGGGGTGGGGATGATCCTCATCTACCTGCTGGTGGTGGCCCAGTTTCGCTCCTATCTGGTGCCGCTCATCATCATGGCCCCCATTCCGCTCACCCTCATCGGGGTGATGCCGGGCCACGCCCTGCTGGGGGCCCAGTTTACCGCCACCTCGATGATCGGGATGATTGCGCTGGCCGGGATCATCGTACGCAACAGCATCCTGCTGGTGGACTTTATCGAACAGCAGCGCAGCGCCGGAGTGGCGTTCGAGCAGGCAGTGATTGCGGCGGCGCAGGTGCGGGCCAAACCCATCATGCTGACGGCGTTGGCGGCGATGATCGGAGCCCTGTTTATCCTCGATGATCCCATCTTCAACGGGTTGGCCATCAGCCTGATTTTCGGGATCCTGGTCTCCACCCTGCTCACCCTGGTGGTGATCCCGCTGCTCTACTACAGCCTGATGTCGCGCCGTGGGGTCGCGATCACGGCAAACGAGCCGGGCGCACAATGACAGAAGGGCCACCTCGGTGGCCCTTCTCGTTTCACACGTTCAGGTGGCCGGGGCGCTGAGTCAGCGTCCCTTCAGCAGCGGGAAGTAGCGCCGGTCAGCCTGACTCATGTGGCCGACAACCAGCTCCTGAATGATGAAGTTGAGCAGCTCGTCGTTGCCGAGGGTGCCTGCGCGGGCGGCGTTCATCAGCTGGGCCGCTTTTTGCAGCAGTTGCTGATGGTCCTGACGGTGGGTCTCGAGCTCGGCGTAATCGAGCTCGGCCAGCAGGCTCTCCTCGAAGGTGAAGTGGTGGTGCGCCATCTCGAACAGGTTCTCCAGACTCTCCAGATAGAGGGCGGGATGGGCCTCGTGATCCTTCATCCGCTCCAGCAGCCGGTTGGTGAGCACAAAGAGCTGGCGATGTTCGGCATCGATACGGGGATGGCCGCACTCGTGGCTGCCTTGCCACACCAGCGAGCCCTGCGCGGGGTCGAGCCCGGCGGTATAGAGACAGACCCGGCCACGGCCGCGGTTTTTCGCCTGATACATCGCCTGATCCGCGTGGTGCATCAGGGTTTTGGCATCCTCGCCGTGCTCCGGATAGAGAGCGATCCCGATACTGCTGGAGATGCGCAGCTCCTGCTCGTCGCTCATCCTGAAGGGGTGGCGCAGGCTGTGATGGAGGTGGTCGGCGATGGTCAGAGCCTCGTCGCTGGTGTCAGGCAGCAGGATAACAAATTCGTCGCCGCCAAGGCGTGCCACCAGATCATGTTCCCGCACGCAATAGCGCATCCGCTTGGCCACCATATTGAGCAGCACATCGCCGGTCTCGTGGCCGAAGGTGTCGTTGATCGGCTTGAAGTGATCGAGATCGATGAACATCAAAGCCAAAGGCTGGTCGGCGTTGTGCTCCAGCGCCTCTTTCAGGCGTTGTTGGAGCAGGCGGCGGTTGGGCAGACCGGTCAGGGGATCGTAGAAGGCGAGGCGGCGCATCATCTCCTCGCGGGCCGCCCGCTCGGTGATGTCGCGGGTTACCCCCAGAATTGCCTCTGGTTCCCCCTGCTCGTTGCCATGCAGGGTGGTGATGGTCTCGGTGGCGACCAGATGGCCATCCTTGTGGCGCAGATCGGTGCGAATGACGCTGCGGGTCTGCTCATGTTCACCGCGATACCAGGCGGCGAGGGTGGCGGTGATCTCCTCCTTGAGTTTTATGCGTGCGGCATCGGGCAGCAGCTTCTTGAACGGCAGAGCGAACAGCTCGCTTGCGTTGTAACCGCTCAGCGGCTGGATGGCCGGGCTGATGTAGCGAAAGCGCAGGCTGGCGGTATCCATGGTCCAGATCACGTCGGCGCTGTTCTCCGCCACGAAGCGGTAGTGCTGCTCGCTCTGGGCCAGCTCGCGGGTGAGGCGCTGGCGGTCGCGCGACTCCTGACGCAGACGCAGGTAGAGGTGGAGGAAGATGCCGAGCAGGATCAACAGGGTAAAGGTGATCAGCATGGCGATGGCCACGCTCTTGTCGAGCAGCTGCCGCTGCTGGCGCAGCCGCTCCTGGGCCGGATTGTAGAGAAAGCGATCGAGGCTGATGTCGGAGGCGAGCAGGCCCGCCTCCCGATAGATATTGGCGATCTGCTGCCAGCGCTCCGGCTGCATGTATCCCGGCTCGACAAAGTCGGGCTGCATCAGCGAGCGGGTCTCGCGCGCTTCAAAGGTGAGTTGCTCCCGTCCGGCCCCGCTAGGGTAGTGCTCCATGATCCAGTCGATCATCTCCTCCGGATTATCCATGGCATAGCGCCAGCCGCGCAGGCTCGCTTGACGAAAGGCAAAGACCCGGCCGGGGCGGGTCGCCAGCTCCCGCTCGGAGGTAAAGAGGTTGTCGGCGTAAAAGTCGTTGTTGGCGCTGCGGGGACTGAAGACCCGATAGGGGATCTCCTTTCGCTGCAGGTAGAAGGGCTCCGTGGTGCTGTAGGCACTGATGGCATCCACCTTGCCTGAGAGCAGCGCTTCGACGCCGTTGTCGTAGGGGAGGATCTGCCACGTCCGGGCGGGAATATGTTTGCTGAGATAGGTGAGCAGCTCGCCGGAGCCGGGTTCCAGCATCAGCTGCTTGCCGGCGAGATCGGCGGCATTGCGGATATCGGGTCGATCGAGCGTCAACAGCAGCAAGGGAGAGTGCTGCAACATGGCTGCCAGCACCACCACCGGCTTGCCGGCGGCGCGGGCCAGCAGCAAGTCGCTGCCGCTGATGCCAAACTGCGCCTGGCCACTGGTCACTGCTTTGACCACATCGGTGCGGGGCGTGGCTTCGCGCAGGGTGACGTTGAGCCCGGCTTCCCGGTAGTAGCCCTTGGCGATGGCGGCGTAGTAACCGGCAAACTGGAACTGATGCTGCCAGGAGAGCTGGAGTGTGACTTGCTCTTCGGCCTTCAGCGGCACGCTTGCAAGCGCAGAGAACATCCAGCTGGCCAGCATGGGCAGGAACCAGAGCGTACAGCGTGGGGAGGGTTCGAGCTCCGTCATACAGGGTGTCTCTCGGGAGGCGGTATCAGAGCTAGAGTCAAACAATTTTTTGTAACCTGCAATAGGGGAAAAAGGCTAGCGGAGCAGGGCAGTAGCGGTATAAGAATTTGTTTTTGTGTTTTTCATCACACTAATTGCCTGCGAAGTCTGTTTTCACAACTTGCCTGCCCCATCACGGAGTCATATGGCTTGCGAAAATGGCTGCATTTTAGCCATTATCATGCCGTTTTTTCCTCCGAATCTTCGTTTAAATTGCCGCTTTTTGTCGGGAAAGCGTCAGCCTGTGTCGTCATATCACGCGATACTTCTGCGATGTTTTCCACATGAGGGAAATATGTATTCCGGTTGTTTGTTGATGGTTAAATCAGCCTCGTCGCCCGGTTGGCGAGCTCTGGTGTTATGATGTTCCCCCCTGTTCCGGATAAGGCTGTTTCATGTCCCGCTTGCGTCTGCTTGTCTCCGATTCTCATGACCCCCTCTTCAACCTCGCCGTCGAGGAGTGCATCTTCCGCCAGATGGATCCCCGTCAGCGGGTGCTGTTCCTTTGGCGCAACGCCAATACCGTGGTGATTGGTCGTGCCCAGAACCCGTGGAAGGAGTGCAACACCCGCCGGATGGAAGAGGACGGGGTGACGCTGGCTCGCCGCAGCAGCGGTGGTGGCGCCGTGTTTCACGACCTTGGCAACAGCTGCTTCACCTTCATGGCGGGCAAGCCGGAGTATGACAAGAGCGTCTCCACCGCCATCGTGCTGGACGGGCTCAAGCGACTGGGGATTGAGGCCTTTGCCTCCGGTCGCAACGACTTGCTGGTGGCGACTCCGGACGGGGAGCGCAAGGTATCGGGTTCGGCTTACAGGGAGACCCTGGATCGCGGGTTTCACCACGGCACCCTGCTGCTGGACGCCGATCTCGGTCGACTCGCCAACTACCTCAACCCCGACCCCAAGAAGCTGGCGGCCAAGGGGATCAGCTCGGTACGCGGTCGGGTGGCCAATCTGTGCGAACTGCTGCCGGGGATTGACCACCATCAGGTGAGCGACGCGCTGGCTGCCGCCTTTTTTGAACACTATGGCGAGCGGGTGCAGCCCGAGCATATCTCCCCGGAGCAGATGCCCGATCTGCCCGGTTTTGCCGAGACCTTCGCTCGCCAGCGCAGCTGGGAGTGGAACTTTGGCCACGCGCCCGCCTTCACTCATCTGCTGGAAGAGCGCTTTGGCTGGGGCGGGGTGGAGCTGCATTTTGATGTGGAGAAGGGGAGCATAGTGCGGGCGCAGATTTTCAGTGACACCCTGGATCCGGCCCCCTTCGATCGGCTGGCCCAACTGCTGGTGAGTTGTCCCTATCGCCCTGATGCGATCGCCAGCTGTTTGCAGGGGTGGCAGGAGGAGTTCCCGGCCAGTGGTGAGGCGTTGAGCGAGTTTGCCGAATGGCTGCTGGCGGCGCTGCGCTGAAGGCACAACTGCTGAAGTGATCGGGATCACGAAATATAAAGAGGCGCATAAAAAGCGCCTTTTTTCTGCCCCTTGCCATGGCTAAAACATAACAAAAAGTATGGCAGACCATTAGTTATTGTCTCTGTTGATGCGCCAAGCCCGGGAGTATAAGGGCCGCACATTTGCTGTACTAATGGTATAAAAATGAGTGACTTAGTTTATCTTCAAGACCAAAGCGTCAACGCCGTCTCCCCTCTGTTTGCCAACCGGTTTGCCAGCGTTAAAGCCAATTTTTTCTCACGTAATCCCGATCTCTGGCCAGTCTTTCGCGAGCCCGGATTCGCCGCCCTCAATGAATTTCGGGCCCGTGGCCTGGCGCCCGATGCCCGTTTGAATGCCTGGCCAGATGGCCGCGCCCGCCTGGCCGATCTCTGCGAGACCATGCCGGTGCCCGCCACCATGCGCACTCCGGGCGAGCCGATGGCCGAGCTGTTGTTTGCCGCCGCGCTGTCGAAGGATTGGGAGAACCCCTCCAGCGTCGAGAACGTCATCACCATGTCGGCGGATCCCGCTATCTATGGCGCCCAGATGGGTATTCTTGCCAACCCCAATCTGGTCTACTCCGAATATGCCGGAGTGGCCGAGGAGCTGGAGAAGAAGGTGGTGCGCCAGATTGCCCTGCTGGCGGGTTACGACCCAGCTCGCGCCACCGGCATCTTCACCCAGGGGGGGACCTTCTGTAACCTCTACGGCTACCTGCTCGGCATTCGCAAAAGCCTGCCGGAAGCCAAGCACAAGGGGCTCGGCCACTATCAGGATTACCGCATCATCAACTCCCAGGGCGGTCACTACTCCAACATCACCAACCTCTCCCTGCTCGGGGTCGACATCGAGAACAAGACCATCCGCATTCAGGTCGGCGAGAACAATGACATCGATCTCGACCACCTCGAGCGTACCCTGACCGCCTGTTTTGCCCTGAAACACGTGGTGCCCGCCATCATGCTCACCATGGGTACCACCGACACCTTCGGGGTGGATCAGGTGAAACCCGTGTTCGAGCTGCGCAATCGCCTCTGCGAGCAGTTCGAAGTGGCGGTCAAACCGCACATTCACGTCGATGCCGCCATCGGTTGGTCGATGATCTTCTTCCTCGATTACGACTTTGCCGCCAACCCGCTTGGCATCAATGCCGCGACCCTAGCCGGGATCGAGCGCAACGTGGCGCGCTTTGCCGAGCTCAAATATGCCGACTCCTTTACTGTCGACTTCCAGAAGTGGGGCTATGTGCCCTACACCTCCAGTCTGGTGATGATCAAGGAGCAGGATGACCTCAAGGCGATGGAGAACGACCCGGAGAACTTCTCCTACTTCGAGCGGGACATTCAGGGTCAGACCCACCTGCAATCCACCATCGAGTGCTCCCGCGGCGCGAGCGGCCTGTTCGGTGCCTATGCGGCGCTCAACTACATGGGAGTGGAGGGGTATCGCATCGTGCTGGCCCACTGCCTGCAAAATGCCAACTACTTCCGCTATCGCCTGAGTCAGCTTGGCAACGTCAAGCTGGTGGCGCAGGAGAATCAGGGGCCGAGCGTCGGCTTCAAGATCTACAACCCCGAGTGGGTGAGCGATCCGGAGGCCGAGTTCGCCTTCGAGCTGGCACGCTCCAGCGATCCTGCCTACAAGGCGCGGTTGCAGCGCAATACCGACTATCACCGCAGCCTGTTCAAGGGGCGCGGCAAGGTGGGTCTCTATACCAACTGGGTGGAGGCGGTGGCCCACTCCGACTATGACGCTCGCGGCAAATACTCCTACATCGCCGGGGAGAAGGCGGTCTTTATGAACCCGGCCTGCACTCGCGAGCAGATCGACGCCTTTATCGACCATATTCGCGGTTAACGGCTGTGCGAGCACGAGCTGACGAGCCTTGAGTCGATACCAGACAGGCCGGTATCAAAAGGGCAAGCCAATCGGCTTGCCCTTGTTGTTGATGAGTGGTCGGGATGACTCGTTCAGAGGCGCAGCAGCTGCTCGTTCTCGACAATCTCGCACCCGGCGGGTTGCCGGGAGAGGGTAATCATGGCGTGGGCCACCTGACTGGCCTCGATGGCGCGCCAGCGAGCGAACTTGCCAACCAGCAGTGGCCGAAACAGCGGATAGATGGCCTGAAAGATCTGCTCCGAGCGGCGCGGAGGTTGTCTATCCCCCAGCAACATGGCGGGTCGCACGATGGCAAGCCGCGGCCAGGATTGGGCCAGCAGGGCCTGCTCCATCTCCCCCTTGGTACGTGGATAGAGGGCCGGGGAAGATGCACTGGCCCCCATGCTCGAGACCACGATAAGACGTTGACAGCCGTGGCGGCGGGCCAGTTCGGCAAAGGCGATCACATAGTCGAGATCGACCCGGCGAAACGCCTCGGCTGAACCGGCATCCTTGCGGGTGGTGCCGAGGGCGCAGAAGGCGATATCCACCGGTCGGGGCAGGGTGACGCTGGCCAGATCATCAAAATCGACCGGCAGCCAGTGGTGCGCCTCCTTGCCCGGCTTGCGGCAGAGCAGGGTCAGCTCGTGTTCGGCGGGCAACTGTTTGATCAGCTCGCGGCCAATCAGGCCGCTGGCTCCGGCAATCAGGATCCGGCTCATGATTCTCTTCCTGTGTCGCTCCGGTAGGAAGTGTCAGCATCGGGCAAACGGCAGCACTCTGCAATCTGCTCTTGCGTGTTGGGTGGATAAAACAAAACCGGCGCGAAGCCGGTTTTGCGAGATATCAGAGCGGGGTGTGGAATGCCGCTGGCAGCGGGAAGTCACCCGTTACCGTGGTGAGCCTGTCGTTGGCGAAGGTGACGGTGAGCTCTTTGCGCTCTTTGTCGCCGTGGCCCGGCTGGAATTCATAGAGGTAGTACCAGGTGTTGGGGTCAAAGCCGTCACGCAGCATGGGGGTCCCCAGTACATAGCTGACCTGCTCGCGGGTCATCCCCTGGCGCAGTTTGTCGACCTGTTTTTGTTCCACATAGTTGCCTTGGGGAATATCGATACGATAGACCAGGCTGCAACCGGAGAGGGTGAGGGCGGTCAGGGCCGCGGCAATCAGGTGTTTCATCCGCATAACGAGTTCAGATCATCCATACAGTCTTTTTTGGCTCGGCAAATCATACCGACTCCCTCCACGGAAGTAAAAAGCCATTGATCCATCAGCCAATAAAAAGGGCCGCACTGCGACCCTTTCTGGCAATCCGGCAGCCGTTACATGGCGGCGCGGAAGATGGCGACGATCTCTTCGTGGCTCGCCTGTTTCGGGTTGGTGAAGCCGCAGGCATCTTTCAGGGCGTTGCTGGCCAGGGTATCGAAGTCATCGGCCTTGACGCCGAGCTGCTCCAGACCGGCCGGGATCTTCACATCCAGCGCCAGCTGCTTGATGGCGGCAATGGCAGCGGCAGCGCCCTGTTCGTCGCTCATGGCGCTCACGTCAACACCCATATAGCGGGCCACATCCTTCAGACGAGCGGCGCTCACCTGGGCGTTGAATGCCTGAACGTGGGGCAGCAGCACGGCGTTGCAGACGCCATGGGGCAGGTCATAGAAACCGCCCAGCTGGTGGGCCATGGCGTGCACATAGCCCAGGCTTGCGTTGTTGAAGGCCATGCCGGCCAGGAACTGGGCATAGGCCATCTGCTCGCGGGCATGCAGATCATCACCATGGTTGACGGCGGTGCGCAGGTGCTTGGCAATCAGCTCGATGGCCATCACGGCGCTGGCATCGGTCACCGGGGTGGCGATGGTGGAGACATAGGCTTCGATGGCGTGGGTCAGGGCATCCATGCCGGTGGCGGCGGTGAGACCGGCCGGCTTGGCCAGCATCAGCTCGGGATCGTTGACCGACATCAGCGGGGTAACGTGCTTGTCGATGATGGCCATTTTCACGTGGCGCGCCTCGTCGGTGATGATGCAAAAGCGAGTCATCTCGGAGGCGGTACCGGCGGTGGTGTTGATGGCGATAAGCGGCAGTTGCGGCTTGGCGGAGCGATCCACCCCTTCGTAATCCTTGATGTTGCCACCGTTGGCGGCGACCAGGGCGATGCCCTTGGCACAGTCGTGGGGCGAGCCGCCACCCAGCGAGATGACGCAGTCGCAGCCGTTGGCCTTGATCATCGCCAGACCCGCTTCGACGTTGCTGGTGGTGGGGTTGGGTTTGGTCTCATCGAAAACTGCGCTTTCAATGCCATGTTCAGCCAGCAGGGTGGTGAGCTTGGCGACCACGCCGATCTGGTTGAGAATTTTGTCGGTGACGATGAGCGCCTTGCGATAGCCGTAACCCTTGATATCGGCGGCAGCCTCTTGCAGGCAGCCGGCACCCATCAGGTTGATTGCAGGAATATAGAACTTGAATGTAGCCATGATGGACTCCCTATAGTTAGCCATTAAGTGGTAATTGGCTGCCACGTTACCATCTTGCGGGGGATACAAAAGCATCTGTTTTGCAACTTTACGGAGGCGATCACGGGACATTAATTAAGCGTTGAACCGGGCTTGACTTTCCCTGTTACATCCCGATTTCCTGAAAAACGTTTTTCAATTAATTCATCAGGTTAGAAAACGTTTTGCCTGCTCTTTGATGTTGTCAATGCGTGGAAGTGTGAGGCGCTTCAAGGAATTGGAAAGCGCTTTCGACCATAGTTGGCGCCTCCCCGAAGAGGGGGGTAAAGGCTTGAAAGTATCATAAAGAATCATCTTAATTTGCGTCCTGACCATGCTGGCAGGGGGCAACCAGGAGTCCAATATGTCTGATGTATTTCACTTGGGTTTGAAGAAAGCGGATCTGCAAGGCGCCACCCTGGCGATCGTCCCCGGTGACCCCGAGCGTGTAAAGCGTATCGCAGAGCTGTTGGATAACCCGGTACACCTGGCCAGCCATCGTGAATTCACAACCTGGCGTGGCGAGATGGACGGCAAGGCCGTGATCATCTGCTCTACCGGTATCGGTGGCCCGTCCACCTCCATCGCAGTAGAAGAGCTGGCCCAGCTGGGTATCCGCACCTTCCTGCGTATCGGCACCACCGGCGCCATCCAGCCGCACCTGAACGTGGGTGACGTGATCGTGACCACCGGTTCCGTGCGCCTCGACGGTGCCAGCCTGCACTTCGCACCGATGGAGTTCCCGGCTGTTGCCGACTTCGACTGCACCACCGCACTGGTGAACACCGCCAAAGAGATGGGCTCCAAGCTGCACATCGGTGTGACTGCCTCCTCTGACACCTTCTACCCGGGGCAGGAGCGTTACGACACCGTATCCGGCCGCGTAGTGAGCCGTTTCCAAGGTTCCATGAAAGAGTGGCAAGCCATGGGTGTGCTGAACTATGAGATGGAGTCTGCAACCCTGCTGACCATGTGCTCCAGCCAGGGCCTGCGTGCCGGTATGGTGGCTGGCGTTATCGTCAACCGTACCCAGCAAGAGATCCCGAACGCCGAGACCATGGCGAAGACCGAATCTGATGCCATCAAGATCGTACTGGGCGCTGCCCGCAAGCTGATCTGATAGCACCACAAAGAGTGGGGGGTGGGGGCCGTTGCGAAAGCGCGGCCCCTATCTTTATCCGCCGTTTACCGCTTTTCCTCTCCCGTCACGCCTTTCACTGATCCCGTCGCACTCGCACTTGTTGTCTCTCCCCATTGCCTCTAAAACGCAGGCGCACAGCGGATCTGCATCGGCTCACCGCTCACCGGATGAGCAAAATCCAGCTCGCTGGCATGCAGCATCAGCCGCGGTGCCTGTTCGCAGCCGGGTGGCTGCAGGCCACCATAGAGATCGCAACCGAGGATGGGGTGGCCCAGCAGCTGGCAGTGGATGCGCAGCTGATGGGTGCGGCCGGTCTCCGGCACCAGCCGCACCCGGGTCAAAGGCACGGTTTGTCCCTGCATCTGCTGCTCCAGCCGTTCAACCACCTGATAGCGGGAGCGGGCGGGTTTGCCACTGGCGGCGCAGATCTTCATCAGCGGAAAGATCGCCGGCTCCTTGGCGATGGGGGCATCGATAAGCCCTTCGTCGTCAATCAGATGGCCACAGAGCAGGGCGCTGTAGGCCTTGCTCACCGCCCGCTGGCTGAATTGCTGGCAGAGCAGGGCATTGATGGCCTTGTTTCTGGCCACCACCATGATGCCAGAAGTGCCGAAGTCGAGGCGATGCACCAGGGTACAGCCGGGGTAATCCTGCACCAGGCGATAGTGCACCGAGTCGAGGTTTTGCGGATTCTTGCCAGAGAGGCTCAGCAGGCCGCTCGGCTTGTTGATGAGCAGCAGGTGTTCATCCTCGAACAGGATCTCGATGGCGGCCTTGCAGGGCGGGGCGATAAAGGTGTCGACGATAACAGACATAGGGCGCACGGGCTGGAAACGGGGGGCCATCATACCCAAGTGGCGGGTAAGGCGCGAATCGGCGTAGCGGATGCGCTCGCCACACCATCCCCTCATTGCGGCCTGCTGCTGGTCGGCTGTGAAAGTACGAAGGTAACTGATTGAAAAAAATCAGGAACCGTTTTGTGACCCCCTCCCGAGTTCAGCCGCCGCGAGCTTGCTAAGGTAGGGCTCCCTTTGATGTTGTAAGGAGTCTCTCCATGGCACTGCCCGTTATTCTCGATTGTGATCCCGGCCACGACGACGCCATCGCCCTGATTCTGGCGCTGGCCAGTCCTGAACTGAAGGTGTTGGCGGTCACCACCAGCGCGGGCAACCAGACGCCGGACAAGACCCTCAACAATGCCCTGCGCATCCTCACCTTGCTGGGGCGGGACGATATTCCGGTGGCGGCCGGGGCGCCGAAACCGCTGGCCCGCGAGCTTATCATCGCCGACAACGTCCATGGCGAATCGGGTCTCGATGGCCCCAAACTGCCGGATCCCGCTTTTGCCCCGCAAGCGATGACGGGGATCGAGCTGATGGCCAGATGTCTGCGCGAGAGCGCTGAGCCCGTGACCCTGGTGCCGACCGGCCCGCTCACCAATATCGCCCTGCTGCTGGCAGCTCACCCCGAGCTAAAGAGCAAGATTGCCCGCATCGTGCTGATGGGGGGCGCCGCAGGGGCCGGCAACTGGACACCAGCGGCGGAATTCAATATTTATGTGGACCCGGAAGCGGCCGATATGGTCTTCAAGTCGGGCATTCCCATCACCATGTGCGGCCTCGATGTGACCCACGAGGCGCAGGTGATGGACGAGGATATCGAACGGGTACGCGCCATCACCAATCCGGTGGCCCAGTGTGTGGCCGGTCTGCTCGATTTTTTCATGATCTACCATCGGGACCCCAAGTGGGGATTTGCTGGCGCGCCGCTGCACGACCCCTGTACCATTGCCTGGTTGCTCAATCCCGCTCTGTTCCATGGCGTGGAGTGCCGGGTCGATATCGAGACCCGGGGTGAGCATACCGTGGGGATGACGGTGGTGGACCGCTATGGTCTCTCCGGCAAACCAGCCAATGCGCTGGTGTTGCTGGGGCTGGATCGGGCAGGTTTTATCGATCTGCTGGTCGAGCGGCTGCGGGCCTTTGGCTGAGGGCCGATTCACTTTTTGCAAGAAGGGGCAGGGAATGTGGAAGACAGGGTTGGCGCTGCTGGCCGGGTTGCAACTGACAGGCTGCGCGACGCCATTCGAGCGGATGTGGCAGGGGCTGGCGACCTGTGATTTTAACGATCTCTATATCGACGGTGAGACCGGGCGGCCAGCCAATCTGCAGCTCAACAACTACACCCCCTACAAGGTGAGCGACGGCTTTGCCTGGTACAAGGTGCACGAGGAGCTGCACGGCTTGCCGGTGGTCGGTTTTATCGTGCCGGCCTCCAGCTTCGAAGTGCACGCCCTCTTTGTCGATACCCCCATCGCCAACGCCCGCCGGTTGACCCACAACGCCTACGGCAGCGAGTTTAGCGACGAGCAGAAGCACAACGAGGGCTCTGCCCCTCTGCTTTTGCGCGATCCCAACAACCCCAAGCGCTCCATCATCGACTGCACCCGCGGCGAGTCTGACGGGGAGCTTGAGGATTCGGCCATGCCCGAGTAGGGCGACCTGTCACGCCATCGGCCTGAAAAAAGAGGGGCCAGCCTTGCCGGCTGGCCCCTCTTTATTGCTGCTCTGCCCCCGGATCAGGGGTAGCTCAGCGTCTCCTTGATAAGAGGCAGCTGGGCCTTGATCCACGCCGGATTGATGGGGCCCCAGTCGCTGATGCGGTAGTGCCCCTGCAGGTGGCGAGCCCCCTCGGTTTGCTCGAAGGCGCAGCTGATATCGAGTTCGGCCAGCGCCGTCAGGGTATCCTGCGCGGTGCGGCGCGGCATGCCGGTCGCCTCCATGATGGCCGGCACCGTATCCGTGCCCTGGCTGATCAGCCAGGCCACGTAGAGGCGGCGGTAGAAGCTGGTGCGGGTCTTGCTCGGCTCGCTCATAGCTCGTCCTCAAGACGATCGAAGTAGCGCCAGGTTGCGATGGCGGCTTTGCCCATCACCAGTGCCCAGAGGCCGAACCAGAACCAGCGGAAGAAGCTCCAGGTGGAGGCGTCAGGCTCGGTGCTCTCAATCTTGGTGACGTTGGGGAACATGGAGAACATGTTGATGCGCCAGCCGTAGGAGGTGATGATGGCGAGCCGTTTTTCGAACTCCATCGACTTGGCCTTTGCCTGTACGTCGGCGGCGTTGAACTTGAAGTAGAAGGGCCAGCCCCACTCGGTATCCTCGTTGCGGAACACCCGGATCTTCTCGCCGGGACGCTCGGTGTAGATGTAGTAGACATCGGTAGTGGGGCCGTCAGCCGGGTTCTTCTGGCTGATGGGGCCATCCTTGTCGGTGCGCTTCACCTCGACCCCGGTGATGGTGGCGATGGTGTGCTCCGGCAGGTAATAGTCGAGCCAGGTGGCGGAAACGAGGGCAATGAGCCCCAGGGCGATAAAAGCGGGTTTCTTGAATCTCAGGCTCATGATGGTCTCACGTGAGGGGGAGTGACGTGCCTCTACCATACTCACATTTGCCCCCACAGCCCAGTCCCTTATGGCACCAACTGCCAAAAAATGGCGTTTAAAACAACTGCCTCCTGCACCACGCATCGTGGTTAAACCTGTCGTAATGCGTTGTTCGGACGGATACCGGAGGAGGGGAAAAACGTGTTGATTGACACTGTATGGAGGCGTAAGGGGAGTGTACGAAGAGATATGTGGCCGAATAAATAAAGCCCCTTATTTATAAAATAAGGGGCTTTATTGCTATCCAGAGGCCTGTGCCGGCCTCTTTTTATCTTTCCGGCCGCGTGTCAGAGCTGGAAGTGAGAGAGCTGCTTGCGCTGCTGCTCGGCCAGCTCCGACAGTTCGTGGCTGGCGCTGGCGCTCTGGCTGATGCCGGCGGAGCTCTGGCTCACGATCTCGTGGATGTTGGTGATGTTGCGGTTGATGTCGGCAGTGACGCAGGACTGCTCCTCGGCGGCGGTAGCCACCTGGGCGTTGGCATCGTTGATCTGGCGCACCGCCCCCGTGATACCGCTCAGCAGATCCTGTACCTGCGCGGAGAGGCGCTGGTTGTTCTCGAGGATCTCCAGCGTCTCCTGAACCCCCTGATTGGCGGACTGGGACTGGCTCTGCAGCTGCTCGATGATGGCCTGGATCTCCTTGGTGGAGGCCTGGGTTCGGGCCGCCAGCATCCGCACCTCGTCAGCGACGACGGCAAAACCGCGCCCGGTTTCGCCGGCACGGGCCGCTTCGATGGCCGCGTTGAGGGCCAGCAGGTTGGTCTGCTCGGAGATCCCCTGAATCACTTCAATCACCTTGCCGATCTGCTCGGACTGGGTCTTGAGGCGAGCGACGATGGCGGCGGCATCTTCCAGACTGCCTGCCATTCGGCTGTTGGCAGCAATGCTCTCGCCAAACAGGGCGAGCCCCTGCTCAACCCGGCTGTTGGCATCGCGGGCCAGCTCGTCGGCCACGGCGGCGTTGTGGTTGACGTTGTCGGCCGTGCTGGAGAGCTCGGTCACCGCCGAGGCAACCTGCTCAATTTCGCCGCGCTGCTGCTGGGCGTTGGCTTCAGCCTGGGTCATCACCGCGGCCAGCTCGGTCGCAGCGGAGGCGACGTTGTTGCTGATGCCGGTCAGGGTTTCGATGGTGCTGCCAAGCTGCCCCAGAGTGAGGTTGATATCTTTGGCCAGCTGGGCCAGTTCGTTGTCACCCTCGACCCTGGCGCGGACGTTGAAGCGACCCTGCGCGACGGCGTGCATCACGCTCTGCAGCTGGCCGATGGGGCTGACGATGCGGCCGGAGAGCCACCAGCCACACAGCAGTGCCGCCAGCAGGGCGACGGCCGTGAGCAGCAGGGTGCGCAGCAGGGTGGCATGGTAGTGGGCCTGCTCCTGCGCCAGCTCGCTCTGGGTCAGCTGGTTGATGTGGGCCGACATGGTGTCAATCTGTTTGATGAGCTGTTCGCCCAGCTCGCGGAACTGGAGGCGGGCGGCCTCATACGCCGCGGCATCGCCACCCCCCTGATGCTTTTGGGTCAGCAACGGCAGCATGTTGTTGCGGGTGTGGCCAAGGTAGGCCTGCAGGGCAGCCGCCACCTGACGGTTATCCTGCTCAGCGCCCGGGATCACCAGACGGGCGAGGATGGTGGTGATCTCCTGCTCGGCACTGTTGAGGTTGGCGGGCAGGGCGGCAAACTGGGCCGCGTCGTAGAGACCGTAGATGGCGCTGGTGCGCAGCCGGTAGGTGGCGTGGATCAGCTTGGCAATGTCGTCCTTGTTGCGCACCACGCTCTGGGTCGTCTCATCTATGTCACTAATGGCTTCGTCCAGACCCTGTTTGCTGATGGCAATCATCACCATCATCAGCAGGCTGGCCAGCAGCAGCGGTATCAGTACCTGAATTCTTATTGATAGATTATTCAATGACATGTGAGACGTAACCCCGAAAATGAAGGAGGCGCTATCTTACACAGCCGCGACAGGGGGTGTCACAGCCTTTTCTTGCTGAAATATGCTGAAAGCAAAGGTTTTTTCTTGTCTGAAAAGCGCGGGATGGGCAAGATGACAGGCTTGCTCAAATAACATTCCGGCGCCGTTTACGGCTGCCTGATCCTCGTTTGCTACCCTGTTTTGCCATGGAGGTTTGTCGTGTCCAGCTGGATTGATCCGGCCATTCTGGCGCTCTTTATCCCCACCTTCTTCTTTGTCTCCGTCACCCCGGGCATGTGCATGACTCTGGCGATGACGCTGGGGATGAGCCTTGGCGTGCGCCGCACCCTGCACATGATGTGGGGGGAGCTGATCGGCGTCGGGCTGGTATCGGTGCTCTCGGTGATCGGGGTGGCGACCATCATGCTCAACTATCCGGCCATCTTCGCCGCCTTCAAATATGTGGGCGGTGCCTATCTCATCTGGCTCGGCATCCAGATGTGGCAGGCCAAGGGGAAGATGGCCATTCCGGCCGATCTCGCGGCCGGGCAGCAGAGCAGCCCCATGGGACTGGCGCTGCAGGGCTTTGTCACCGCCATCGCCAACCCCAAGGGGTGGGCTTTCATGATCTCCCTGCTGCCCCCCTTTATCTCGGCCAGCCGACCGATGGCGCCGCAGATCACCGCGCTGGTGGCGCTGATTTTGGTCATCGAGTTCTCCTGCCTGCTGCTCTACGCCAGCGGCGGCCGCACCCTGCGCCACTTCCTCGCCAAGAGCGGCAACGTCACCCTGATGAACCGCATTGCCGGTACTCTGATGCTGGGAGTGGGGGTCTGGTTGGCGCTCGGGTAAGAGTCGTCAGAGAGCCGCTTTACGAAAGAAAAATGCCACCGCGAGGTGGCATTTTTTATGGGCGAATAGCTCAGCGGGGCTTGAAGCGCTCGACCCAGGGGTTGGCGGTGAGGCCATGCAGGATGACGCTCAGGATAATGGTGCAGAGCACGGTGGCGATGATGGGGCGCTGGCCGATAAGGGCCGGCTCGTTTTGCAGCACCATCACCGCAAAGACGATGCTGGCAAGACCCCGCGGCCCGAACCAGCCGATAAAGAGCTTGAGCTCCGGCTTGAGGCCGGTACCGATGAGGCTCAGCCAGACCGGCACCATCCGCAGCAGGGTGAGGCTGGCTGCCGCATAGAGCCAGAACTGCCAGTGCAGCAGCTCCGGCAGGATGGGCATCAGGGTGGCGCCAAACACCATCCAGATCACCACCGAGAGCAGATCGCCATACCCCTCGCAGCTGTCCATATAGGCGTGCTTGTGCTCGCCAAGGCGCCGTCCCATCAGCAAACCACCGACGAAGGCGGCGATAAAGCCGCTGCCACCGAGAGTCTGGGCCAGCGCAAAGCAGAGCAGCGCCAGCCCCGGCATGGTGAGCTGGCGCCAGAGCGGCAGTTGCCAGCCGTTGAGATAGGAGACTTTCAGCAGCCGGACGGTGAGGGCGGTCAGCACGAAGGCGACCAGAAGACCGATACCGATCTCCTCCAGCATCAGGGTGATGGCCAGCGCTGCGGTGCCGGTGTGCTCCTCGGTGGGGGCGATAAGAGCGAGCAGCAGGAGCAGCACAGGCACGCAGATGCCGTCGTTGAGGCCACTCTCCTGATTGAGCCCTTCGCGCAGTGGTGCCGGTACCGCCGGATTGCTCACCACCGCCTTGCCGAGCGCCGCATCGGTGGGGGCGAGAATGGTGGAGAGGATGGCCATCTCCAGCAGTGGCAGGTCGGGGAAGATCCAGTGGCCAAACAGGGCGCCACAGAGCAGGGTGAGGGGGAGGCCGATCAGCAGCAGCCGGATGGGGAGCTGGCGGTTGGCCAGCAGCACCTGCCAGTTGGTGTTGGCGGCATCGTTGAACAGCACGATCACCAGAGTCAGCTCTGCCAGCAGCTTGATGCCGGCGCTGTCGATGGAGAGGGAGAGCAACTCCAGCCCTCCCGGCCCCAGCAGCCAGCCGGTCAGCAGAAAGAGCAGGGGGCCGTTGACCAGTTTTGACTCGAAGCGCCCCGCGATCAGGCTGTAGAGCAGTAAAAAGGCGGCGATCACCGCCAGATTCTGATAAAGCAGGTGTGCATCCATACAACCTCCTTCCTGCCCCGCGGGGCGGTTTAATCGGTCAGGCAGTCCGGGTCGAACACATACTCGCCGTCCAGCCAGCGCACGATTTCATCGACGCAAGCCTGATCGCGAAACGGCAGGTAGCGCGCCTTGAGGGCGGCAATCTGCTCGGGAGTGAGCCGGGCCAGCCCCAGATCCTGAAACAGCGGCAGGTCGGCCTCAATCATCGCCGAGATCTGCGGGCCGCAGGTGGCGTTGAGGGAGGCGTGCAGCGCCTTGTCGGGATCATACTGCTTGCCGAGCTTGTAGCTCATCGGCAGGGTGGCGAGTGGCAGGGCGGAGAGCGCCGCCTGCTTCATCGGGTTGACCGCATGGCCGGAGAGCAGATCCGCCAGCTCGGCGGGGCGGTTCTCGAAGGCACGCAGATAGAGGTAGCTGCTCGCCTTGCTGCCATCGTTGACCGGGTAGTTGTCCCACAGGAAGGGCTTGCGGCCGAGCAGCTCGGTCACCTGCTTGAGGTGTACCGCCGGATACTCGGTCGAGCAGACCTTGGGGCCGGTCCAGAAGATCTCGAAGCGGCGGTCGAGCTGCTCGCCAATCTCCTCCAGATAGCGCGGTGGCATGGCGCCGAACACCTTCTCCAGCACCGGATCGGTCGAGTAGTAGCTGGGGCAGAAGATGAGGCGGGTCGCCTTGCTGTGGGCCGCAATGTCGTGGGCGATGGTGAGCTGGTGCCAGGCCAGATCCGGGGTATCCCCCTTCATGTCGTCAAACAGTACTGCCAGAATGTCGGGCTGCAGCACTTCGTCGATAAGGCGCACCTTCTCAAGCAGCGCCGGGCGCTTGCGATCATAGTCGTGATGCGCCCCCATGGGGCTCAAGCCTACTCCGAAGGCGAGGCCGTTGGCACGGCACTGGCGTGCCAGTTCGGCGAGATCCGCCAGCTGCTGCTCGGGCCAGGGGAGGGCCCAGTGCTTGCGCAGATAGCCATCCTCTTTCGGGGCGTAGATATAGAAGCCGTAGCCGTGGCGCGGCAGCCACTGGGCGTAGCGGGCACGGGCCTGCCAGCTCCATCCCTTGCCAAAAAAGCCCTCGATCACCCCCAGATTGGCAGAGGGGGGCAGCAGACCGGACTGCAAACTCTGATATGGCATAACTCTCTCCCTTCTTGCTGGGGGACTTGATACGGGCCGGTCGTCTAGACCGGATCCTCTTCCTGAAAACGAACCCCGATCTTGACGGGAATGCTCTCATCCATTTCGGCCACGGTCCAGATCAGGCCCTGCCACTCGATGTTGTCACCGACTACCAGATTATCGCCAAGCTGGCTGGCAATAAAATCGCCCAGTGTCTGATCCGCCACCTCGCTCACATCTAGCCCGTAGATAGGGGCGAGATCCACCAGTCGCGCCGCGGCATCCAGCTGGAAGTCACCGAAGAAGCGCGGGCCGAGATCCTGCTCCGGCGCCTGGCTAAAGAGCTGGCCAAGGGCGGGCAGATCGCGCTCGTGGCCGATGACGCAGAGGATATCGTCCGCCTGCAGGCAGGTACTGCCCGAGGGGTGGAGCAGCTCGCGGCCGCGAAACAGGGCGCTGACCCTAGTGCCGGCAGGCATGCGCAGATCCCGCAGCGGCGAGCCGATGCACCATTTCTCTTCCCCCAGCTGGTAGACGAAGGTCTCCCACTGGCTGTCGAGATCGATCTCGAGCCCGGAGCGGTTGATGGGCGACGGTGGGGCCGGTACTTCCACCCGCGCCAGTTTTGAGGCCAGCGGCAGCGAGCTGCCCTGCAAAATCAGCGAGACCAGCACCACGAAGAAGGCGACGTTGAAGTAGAGCTGGGCGTTGGGCAGCCCCGCCATCATGGGGAAGACCGCCAGAATGATGGGCACCGCGCCGCGCAGGCCAACCCAGGAGATAAACCAGCGTTCGCGCGGGGCAAAGTTCTTGAACGGCAGCAGCCCGATCCAGACCGAGATGGGGCGGGCAAAGAGGATCATCCACATCGCCAGCGCCAGCGCCGGCAGGGCGATGGGCAGCAGCTTGTGGGGCGAGGCGAGCAGCCCCAGCACCAGAAACATGCCGATCTGGCTGAGCCAGGTCAGGCCGTCCAGCACCGACAAGGTGGTGCTGCGACTGCGCAGGGAGAGGTTGCCGAGCAACAGACCTGTTAGATAGATGGCGAGGATGCCGCTGCCACCCACCGCCGTGGTGAGGGCGAAGATCAGCAGGCCGCCGCTCACGGTGAGTAGCGGATAGAGCCCCGGTGCCAGGCGGGCGGTGTTGATAAGGCGCCACAGCAGCCAGCCACCGGCAAGGCCGATCCCGGCACCAAGGCCGAACTGTTTGATGAGCTGCAGCAGCAGAAAACCGGCGTTGAGATCCTGCTGGCTGCTGGCCAGCACCTCGATCAGGGTGACGGTGAGAAAGACCGCCATGGGGTCGTTGCTGCCCGATTCTATCTCCAGGGTGGCGCTGACCCGCTCGTTGAGGCTGCGCCCGCCGAGCAGGGAGAAGACTGCCGCCGCATCGGTGGAGCCGACGATGGCGCCGATCAGCATCCCCTGCATCAGGTTGAGGTCAAACAGCCAGGCGGCGGCGAGCCCCGTCAGGCCGGTGGTGATGGCCACCCCGACCGTCGCCAGCGACAGGGCTGGCCAGAGCGCCACCCGGAACGAGGAGACCCGGGTGCGCATGCCGCCGTCGAGCAGGATGATGGCCAGCGCCAGGTTGCCCACCAGATAGGCGATGGAGTAGTCGGCGAAGTGGATGCCGCCGGGGCCATCTTCCCCCGCCAGCATACCGACGGCGAGGAAGATGACCAGAATGGGAATACCGAGACGGGAAGAGAGCGCACTTAGCAGGACACTGGCTCCAACCAACAGGGCACCGACAAAAAAGAAACTGTTGATGGTCACTGCATCCAAGGGCGAACTCCTTTCTGACTAACGGCAAAGTAGGCACATTATATGCAGTTAAGACCCCCTTGTGTGGTTTAATCGTGCATTAATTTGCATCTTTTGACATTTTTTCACCACTCGCGCGCCATCTTCTGACCCCTCAGAGTGGGTGAGAGGGGATGTTGGCGGTGATGGTCAGATGGAAACCTGACGCCGGGGGAGTAGAGGCAAGGGGAGGAGATAAACAGGAGAAAAAGAGAAGGGAGCACACTTGTGCTCCCCGGATGGCACGACTCAGTCGTCGTCATCGTCCTTCACTTCACGGATCTTGTCCTTGTATTTGGGCAACTGCTTCTCCAGCCGTTTCATGTCTTTGATGGCATTGAGAAACAGCCCGAGCAGAAAGAGCAGTGGCAGCCCTATCCAGAGCCAGAGATTCATGTGCTACTCCTTTCATCGCAGGGCAATTCAGTGGATGGCAAGGTGACGTAACGGGCCAGGATCTTGTCCAGATTGGCCAGAATGGTCGCCTTGCCTTCAATATCCGCCTGTTGCAGGCAAAGTGCCAGCGCCGCCGGGTCGAGCTGCTGCTCGCCCGCTTCGGGGGCGAAGCTGATGTGCCACGGCTCGTAGGCGACGCCGCTGCCTGCGCCGACCGGTTTGGCATAGGGCAGGAAGAAACCGAAATCCCCCATATGGTCGGTGAGCCACTCGCTCAAGTCGGCAAACCAGCCCCCGGCTTCATACTCCCAGGGTTCCAGCGCCAGTTTGGTGTCGGCGGGCAGGCAGTCCGGGTCGTAGATGTCGAGATCGGTGCCCCAGTGGTGGCGACTGGTGCCGGGCAGGGCGCTCCAGCGCAAAATGGCGTGTAGCCGCTCTTCATCGCTCAGCTGCAAGGCATCAATGGGCTGGCTGTTGGCATCGAGCAGCGGCCGCTCGCCGCGCCACTTGCCATTCCAGATGGCGAGCTGGCGATCAAAACCGCGCCAGCTGGACGCCGCTTGCAGGTTGAAACCGGCGTGGGCGGCGGCCACCTGCATGTCGTTGAAGGAGGCAGCCGCCGCCGGGGTCAGGCGGTGGGGGCCGCGCCCCACCAGAATAAGGTGGCTCTCGTCGAGCCCCATCAGTTGTTCCTGCGTCATGCCAGCAGTCGCTCCAGCACTCCTTGGTACATGTCGGCCAGCAGATCCAGATCGTCCGCCTTCACGCACTCGTTCACCTTGTGGATGGTGGCGTTGACCGGGCCGAGCTCGATCACTTCGGCGCCGGTAGGGGCGATAAAGCGCCCGTCCGAGGTGCCGCCGGTGGTGAGCAGGGCTGGCTGCTGGCCATTGACCGCCTCGATGGCAGAGACCGCCGCCGCCAGCAGTTTGCCGGTGTCGGTGAGGAACGGCTGGCCGGAGAGGGTCCAGTTCAGCTGGTAATCGAGACCATGTCTATCCAGCAGAGCCTCGACCCGCTCGCGGATATCCAGGTCGGTCAGTTCGGTGCTGAAGCGGAAGTTGAACTGGACGTGCAATTCGCCGGGAATGACGTTGGAGGCGCCGGTGCCCGCCTGAATGTTGGCGATCTGGAAGCTGGTGGGGGGGAAGTAGGCGTTGCCCTCATCCCACACGGTGGCGGCAAGTTCCGCCAGCGCTGGCGCGGCTTTATGAATGGGGTTGTCCGCCAGATGGGGATAGGCGACGTGGCCCTGCACCCCGCGCACCAGCAGATCGCCGGTGATGGAGCCGCGCCGGCCATTTTTTACCACATCCCCGACCACGGCGGTGGAGGAGGGCTCACCGACGATGCACCAGGTGATCTTCTCGTTGCGCGCTTCCAGGGTGTCGATCACCCGGGTGGTGCCATTGATAAAGGGCCCCTCCTCATCGGAGGTGATAAGGAAAGCGATCGATCCGGTGTGATCCGGATGCTCGGCTACGAAACGCTCGACCGCCACCACCATGGCGGCCAGCGAGCCCTTCATGTCGGCGGCGCCACGGCCATAGAGCACGCCATCCCTGATGGTCGGCTCGAACGGCGGGGTGTGCCATTTGTCCAGCGGGCCGGCAGGCACCACGTCGGTGTGACCGGCGAAGCAGAAGAGCGGCCCCTCGCTGCCGCGACGGGCCCAGAGGTTGGTGGTGTCTTCAAACACCATGGGCTCGATAACAAAGCCGAGTTTGGCGAGGCGCTCCGCCATCAGGGTCTGGCACCCTTCATCCAGCGGGGTAACGGAGGGGCGGCGGATCAGATCCTTGGCCAGTGCGATGACATCCGACATCAGTTGTCCTTAGTTGTCCTTAACGGGAGAAGAGGGATTGGTAGTGATCGGCCTTGAAACCCAGGGTCAGTTCGCCGTCACGATCCAGCAGCGGGCGCTTGATCATCGCCGGGTGCTCCAGCAGCAGGGCGCGCGCCTTGGCGGTGTCGAGCCCCTGTTTGGCCTCATCCGGCAGGGCGCGGAAGGTGGTGCCGCGGCTGTTGAGCAGCGCTTCCCAGCCGAGCTTGGCCAGCCAGCGGTCGAGATCGTCCGGGCTCAGGCCATCGGCGCGATGGTCGTGAAAGCGGTAGTCGATGCCGGCCTCATCCAGCCACTTGCGGGCTTTCTTGATGGTGTCGCAGTTCTTGATGCCATAGAGGGTGGTGGCCATGGGGAGTCCTTCTCTTGTGGGCGCTGGCCGTGGCCGCGCCCGAAAATCCGAATCAACAGAGTGCAAGGGCCCGATTCTGGCATTGTGGCGATCCCATGGCAACGCTGATGGCACCGTCGGAAGGGGAGAGAGGAGGAAAAGCGGGGAGCCAGATAGCCAGAACGCGCCGGGTGGCGCGCTCTGGAGAGGCAGAAGAGTGTCTCTTCTGTGCTGCCGGGGCAGCTGGTATCAGTGCAGCGGATGCCAGGGGTGATCAAAGACCCGGGCGCGCTCCCAGGGGGCGTCGGGCAGACTGGAGGAGAGGCCGCTGTATTTGCCCACATCGTCCACCACGATGGCGGAGAGGATCGGCAGATGGTTTTCGGTGCAGTACATGCGAACACGCTGCAGCAGGGTGCGCAGTTCGTCCTGACGCTGCTCCAGTCCGGCCAGTTTGGCCAGTTTGGAGTAACGAATGGTGGTGCGTTCCTTTGCAGACTCGACGAGGATATCCCACAGCTGATAATCGCAGGTCGAGACACCTGCGGTGGCTTGGTTTGTCATAACTCTCTCCGGCGCGAAATGGTCGCTCTTGTCGATGCGCATCTTGGCCGCTTCGGGGGCGGCTTATGTTGATCCAACGCAAAAAAGAGGGGAGTCGCGTTACACAATTCCCGATTAAACCGTGTAAAACGGTTCTCGGTAGTGTGAATGATTAAAAAGTGTTGCCTGCTCGACATATTATGCTGTCTGGTGACGGTGATGGCCCCTTTATTGATGGGGATCAAAGGCAAGTTCTGGTCAGATCACTAGATTTCGCTCTTCGATAAATTTATCAGGAGTGAATATTGGAACTCGTCTTCGTCTTGCTCGTACTGGTTGCCGTGGTCTACGGCATCATCAAGGATTACAACCCGCAGGCGGTGCTGGCATTGGCCGGTATGGCCATTTTCACCCTGGCCTACTGGCTGGGATTGCACCCCATTCTGCCCGCTGACAAGAGCACCGGCTTCGCCCTGTTCGATCTGTTCGAAGTGTTCAAGGGGATCTTCTCCTACCGTGCGGCGGGCCTCGGCCTCACCATCATGGCGGTGGCCGGTTTTGCCACCTACATGTCCCATATCGGTGCCTCCCAGGCGCTGGTGCGGGTGGCGGTCAAACCGGTGGCAGGCATTCAGTCCAGCTACCTGATGCTCTCCATCTGCTATCTGGTGGCGGTCTTTGTCTCCCTGTTTGTCACCTCCGCCACCGGCCTTGGTCTGCTGTTGATGGTCACCATGTATCCGGTGATGCGCAACCTCGGGATCAGCCCGGCCTCCGCCTGTGGCGTCATCGCCACCTCCCAGGCGTTCGAGATTGGCCCGACCCAGACCAACGCCATCTTCTCCGCCGGCCAATCCGGCATGGATCCGACCAGCTATTTCGTTGACTACCAGATCTGGCTGGTGGCCCCCATGCTGCTGGTGACCATGGTGCTGCACTTCTTCTGGCAACGGCACTGTGACCGCAAGGATGGCTGGGATCCGGCCCAGCATCGCGGCGAACACGCCGAGCTGGACGAGAAGGGCACCGACGCGGTAGCGGCGCCCACCTGGTATGCCCTGCTGCCCATCATCCCCTTCGTGTTGATGATGACCTTCTCCAAACTGCTGGTGACCACCATCAGCGTCAGTGTGGAAGTGGCGATGCTGCTGTCGGTCTTTATCGGCATGCTGTGTGAGCTGCTGCGTACCCGCTCGGTGCGCACCGCTTTTGCCGGGCTGTCGAGCTTCCTCGACGGCATGGGCAAGGTGTTTGGCCCTGTGGTGGCGCTGATCGTCTGTGCCGAGCTGTTTGCCGAATCCCTCAAAGCCATCGGCGCCATCGATACCCTGCTGCACTCAGCCAGCAATGCCGGTATCGGCAGCGGCCTGATGACCCTGGTGATGGTGGGCCTCATCATGGTGGCAGCGGTGATCATGGGCTCCGGCAACGCGGCGTTCCTCAGCTTCTCGACCCTGGCACCTGCCGTGGCAGCCAAGTTCGGCGTACCTGCGGTGACCATGCTGCTGCCGATGCAGCTCGCCTCCAGTATCGGCCGCACCGTCTCCCCGATTGCGGCGGTGCTGATCGCCTGTGCGGGCATCGCCAAGGTCTCCCCCTTCGTGGTGGTCAAGCGCACCTGCGTGCCCATGGCGGGGGCGCTGGTGACGGCATTGACCCTCAACTATCTGCTGTTCATGTAAAAGCTGTGGTTTACAGGGCGATCGGCCACCCGGTTCGGGCTGGTCGACCGCTGTTGGCAAGGCGGGTGTAACAGCCCGCCGTTCCGCATTGTTGCAAAAACAATCTGATTTTTTCGCAGATTGTTTCATGGAGAAGATAATGACCAACCTAACGCGCCCGTTTTCCCTCGATACCTATCTGGCCGATCTGGCCCCGCTCATCAACCTCGATTGCGGCACCCGCACCCCGGCCGGGGTGGCCAAAGTGGCCGACATCATGACCGAGAAATATGAGGCCATCGGCTGGCAGGTGACCCGTCACCAGTTCGCCGCCGAGTGCGGCCCCTGCCTTGAGGCAACCAATGCCCCGGGGGCCGATCACTACGACGTGATGCTGGTGGGTCACATGGACACCGTCTTCCCCGAGGGGACGGCGGCCAAGCGCCCGCTCAAGATTGAAGGCAATCAGGCCTTTGGCCCCGGCATCTCGGACATGAAGAGCGGCCTGCTCTCCACCTGGTATGCCTTAAAAGAGATGGATCCGGCGCAGTTGGCCAAGCTCAAGGTGCTGGTCTGCTGCAACTGCGACGAGGAGATTGGCTCCCCCTGGTCCAAAGATTGGCTGGTGGAAAAAGCCAGGCAGAGCGGCTGCGTGCTGGTGGCCGAAGCGGCGCGCCCGAGCGGCGATCTCATCAGTGCCCGCAAGGGCAACGCCAAGTACCGCATTACCTTCCACGGCAAGGCCTCCCACGCCGGTTCGGCGCTGACCGAAGGGGTCTCCGCCATCACGGAACTCGCTCATTGGGTGCTGGCCATCAATGAGCAGGTCAATATGGAGACCGGCACCACCATGAACGTCGGCGTGGTACAGGGCGGCACCGGCGTCAACGTAGTGCCCGACTATGCCGAGGCGATCGTCGATCTGCGCTTCTGGAGCAACGAAGAGGCGGCGGCGGTGCACGAGCGGCTCACCTTTATGGCCAACAACCCCTTCCTTGCGGGCTGTCGGGTCGAGGTGGATCGCCAGACCTTCAAGCCGGCGATGCGCCCGAGTGGCGACACCGAGGCCGTGATGGCGCTGGTGGAGGCGGCAGCCAAGGAGGAGGGGATCACCTTCAACTGGCTGGAGGCCGGTGGCGGCTCGGATGCCAACTTTACCGCAGCGGCGGGTGTGCCGTCGCTGGATGGCTTCGGCCCCATGGGTGGCGGTTTCCACTCTGAGGCGGAGTTCCTGCTGCTCGATAGCATCGAGCCGCGCATCCGCCTGCTGCAGCGGGTGCTGGGCAAGCTGGCCAAATAGGTCGGCGTTAAGGACAAGCAAAACGGGAGGCCATCGCCTCCCGTTTTTTTATCTGCCGTACCTGCGAAGATTCATCCCGCAGAGCAGTTTTTCTTGCACCCTTAACCCTCATCCTCCAGCAGATAGGCAAGCTGTTCCTGATAGGCAAGCTGCCAGTGGCCGAGTGCCAGCGGCGCCGCAAAGCCCGGGCCGTTGGTCACCATGGTGTGGTACTCCCCCTGCTCGCCGCAGGCATCAAAGCCTTGGGTTGTTGCCAGCTGCTGCAACTCGGCGAGGGTGGTGGCATCGAGGGGGCGTCCCACCCACTCGGGAGCCAGCACCCGGGTATCGACGCAGGAGAGGTGGGCGACGATGCCGCGCGCCAGCAGATCCGCCAGCAGCGCCTCGCGGGAGAGTTGCCAGAGCGGCGTATGCACGGTGAGACCAAGCGGGCGGCAGCGCTCGCGGATCCAGTTAGGCGCACCACCCACGCTGTCGATATCGCCGGTGACTACCCCATCGAGTTGCCACTCCTCCTTAAGCTTGGCCAGCGCCCGCTCATAACCGAGATCGAACGGCGCCTCTATGGTGACCAGCTGATGGGGCAGCGCGAGGGCTGCCGCCTGCCGACGCACTTGCGACAGGGGATGGGCCAGAAAGCGGGGGGCAGGGGGGGCAGGGGGGGCAAAGGTAGCCAGTGCCACCACCTGATGACCCGCTTCACGGGCATGGCAGAGGGCCTGCATGGCATCCTTGCCGCCGCTCCAGAGCACGATGACGCGAGACATGGGGAAGATTCCGCAAAGAAAAGAGGGGTCATGCTACCCAGAGTGCGGGCGGTTGGCAAAGCAGTATGGTGTGCGCCACAAAAGCACAGGCCCCCGTGCGGGGGCCTGTGGCAGTGATTGAACAGCGATCGCCGGTCAGAGCAGGATGCTGGTCAGGATAAAGCCCAGCGAGCAGGAGGTCACCACCCCGATCAGCCCCGGAATGATGAAGCTGTGGTTGATGATGAACTTGCCGATGCGGGTGGTGCCGGAGCGGTCAAAGCCGATACAGGCCAGGTCGCTCGGGTAGGTCGGCAGCACGAAGTAGCCGTAGCTCGCCGGCAGGAAGGCGATCAGCAGTTTCGGCTCCACGCCCAGCGCCAGACCCATGGGGGCGATGGCGGTGAGGGCGGCGGCCTGGCTGTTCACCAGCTTGGAGATGAGGAACAGCACCAGCGCGTAGGTCCAGGGCTGGGCCTGTACCACGTGGGCCAGGGTCTCTTTGAGCAGCGGCATGTGGGCCTGGAAGAAGGTTTCGCTCATCCAGGCAACCCCGAATACGGAGAAGATGGCGACCATGCCCGCCTTGAAGACGGCGCCGTTGGCGATCTCGCCCGGCTTGACCTTGCAGCGCATCAGGATGATGGCACCGGCGATCAGCATCATCATCTGGATCACCAGGTTCATGGAGAGCGGGCCAGTCTTGTCTTTGATGGTGAAGACGGGGCGCAGCGCCTCATCGGCACCCAGCAGCACCACGGCAGCGATGGCGGCGAAGAAGATCCAGGTAGACCAGTAGGCCTCTTTCGGGAATTTGGTGTTGAGCAGGGTCTCGCCACCACCGTAGATGAAGGCGCGCTGCTCCGGATCCTGGATCTTGGCCTGGAACTCCTCGTCCTTGTCCAGATCCTTGCCGCGGCGCAGGCTCCACAGGGCCGCCACGATAACGCCGGTCAGGGAGGAGGGGATGGCGACCATCAGGATGTCGAGCAGACCATAGGCCTGACCGATACCGTGGCCAGCCGCCAGAATGGAGACCATGGAGACCACGGCAACCGATACCGGTGAGGCGCAGATGGCCATCTGGGAAGCAACGGAGGCGACAGCCATCGGGCGCTCGGGACGGATGTTCTTCTGCAGCGCGATGTCGGCGATGATGGGGAACATGGTGTAGACCACGTGGCCGGTACCGCACAGGAAGGTGAGGGTCCAGGTGGTGAGCGGTGCCAGGATAGTGATGTATTGCGGGTGACGGCGCAGCAGACGCTCGGCTACCTGCATCATCAGGTTGAGACCGCCGGCGGTCTGCAGGGTGGCGGCACAACCGATCACCGCCAGAATGGTCAGCATTACCTGCACCGGCGGTTCGCCCGGCACCAGACCGAAAACGAAGGTCAGCAGGAAGAGACCGATACCACTGATGAGACCAAGCCCCATGCCACCAAAGCGGGTACCGAGCAGCAAGCAGCCGAGTACCACCAAAAATTCCATCAAGATCATTCCATTACCTCGTGTGATTCAACCCATGTTGCCGCGGGTAGCCTGAACCATGAATTGTCATTGTCTGTTTTTAATTAGCCCAAAAGGGTTAGTTATTATTTTGCTCCCCTGCAAAAGTGAAAAAATTGAGTTACTTCAATAACTCGATGAATTTTTGATTAAACCACTTAAAAACCACCTAATAACAAATCCATCATTTTTTCATCCGGTTGCCATCCCTTAAGCAGGGGCATCTTGCCCGATGGGGGGGGGTAAAAGCATGGAGAAAGGGAGGCAAATGAAAATGGGTTGCAGATGGTAGGCAGGAGGACAAGAGGGGTAAAAAGGGGGCTCTTCGGATGTTTTTTTCAGCAGTGGCGGCCTTTTGCCGCTCATTCCGAAAGAGTCCTTATTTATCGGCCAGATAGCGGCGCTGGTACTCCTCGCTCAGTTTCTGGATATCGAGTCTGGCCAGCGCCTTGTCCACCCGCTGCTGCAGCGCCTGCTGATCGGGGCGGAACATGATGTGCAGGCTCTTGTGCTCGAGGATCTTCGGATTGAACTGGAGCTGCTCGGGATGGAGCTTGTCATCGTGGCGGATCAGCCAATAGAAGACATCCCGGTCGATGACGGCGAGGTCGAGCCGGTCGCGCTGCAGCTTGCGCAGGTTGAGGTGATCGCCATCCACGGCAAAGGTGTGGAGCTGCTGGCTCGCCATCATGGCGTCAAATTCCCGGGTGTTGACGTAACCCGCCACCACGCCGATCCGGTAGGGCACCAGATCCTCAAGCCGTTGCCAGGGGATGGGCTTGCCCGCCTTCTGCGCCAGACCCAGCACGCTGTCCCCCACGCTGGCGGAGATACGCCACTTGTCGCTCTGGTTGTCGGCCAGATACTCGGGGAAGTAGCCGATATAGCCGTGGGCCGGATCGGAGGCGAGCCACACCGTCCGCTGCCAGGAGAAAAAATCGAACTCCACCTCCAGCCCCGCCTCGGCAAAGACGCGCTTGACGATATGGCCGGTGAGGCCGCCATCGGGCAGGCTTTGGGTGGTAAACGGGGGCCACTCCAGCGTGGTCAGACGGACGGTTTCGGCCATAAGCCGCAGGGGAGAGAGCAGTAACAGTAACAGAAGCAGACGATATCCCATGGGCTACAGATCCCTTGTGCCGATTGATCCTGAGTATCGCCATAAAGCGGGCAATAAAAAAGCCGACCCGAAGGTCGGCTTTTCAGATCTGTGCGACAGGTTGTCGTTATCAGAACTCGGCGGTACGCGGGGTACGCGGGAAGGGGATCACGTCGCGGACGTTGCCCATACCGGTCACGTAGACCACCAGGCGCTCGAAGCCCAGACCGAAACCGGAGTGCGGCACGGTGCCGTAGCGACGCAGGTCGCGATACCACCAGTAGTCTTCCTGCTTCAGGCCCATCTCGGCCAGACGGGCATCCAGCACCTCCAGTCGCTCTTCACGCTGGGAGCCACCGATGATCTCGCCGATCCCCGGAGCCAGTACGTCCATCGCGGCAACGGTCTTGCCGTCGTCGTTGAGGCGCATGTAGAAGGCCTTGATATCTTTCGGGTAGTTCTTCACGACTACCGGAGACTTGAAGTGCTCCTCGGCCAGATAGCGCTCGTGCTCGGAGGAGAGGTCGATACCCCAGGAGACCGGGAACTCGAACTTCTTGCCGCAGTTCTGCAGCACTTCGATGGCGTCGGTGTAGTCGATCTGGGCGAAGTCGGAGGAGACGAAACGTTCCAGACGACCGATGGCATCCTTGTCCACATGCTGGGCAAAGAATTCCAGATCGTCGCGGCGCTCGGTCAGTACGGCGTTGAAGACGTACTTCAGCATGGCTTCGGCCAGCGCTGCGTTATCTTCCAGATTGTTGAAGGCCACTTCCGGCTCCACCATCCAGAACTCGGCCAGGTGACGGCTGGTGTTGGAGTTTTCGGCGCGGAAGGTCGGGCCGAAGGTGTAGACCTTGGAGAGGGCACAGGCATAGGTTTCGGCGTTCAGCTGGCCGGATACGGTCAGGAAGGCCTCTTTGCCGAAGAAATCTTCGTTGTAGTCCACCTTGCCGGCGTCGGTGCGCGGCAGGTTTTCCATATCCAGGGTAGAGACGCGGAACATCTCGCCGGCACCTTCGGTGTCAGAGGCGGTGATGAGCGGGGTCGCTACCCAGACAAAACCCTCTTCGTGGAAGAAGCGGTGGATGGCCTGAGCCAGGCAGTGACGAACCCGGGTCACGGCGCCAACGATGTTGGTGCGCGGGCGCAGGTGAGCCTGTTCACGCAGGTATTCGATGCTGTGGCGCTTGGCGGCCATCGGGTAGGTGTCCGGATCTTCGACCCAACCGACGACCTTGACTTCGGTGGCCTGCAGTTCGAACGCCTGGCCGCTGCCCTGAGATTCGGTCACGACGCCAGTCACTTCCACGGAGCAAGCTGTGGTCAGACGCTGCACTTCATTCTCGTAATTGGCCAGGGTATTGGGGACGACGGCCTGTACCGGATGGAAACAGGAGCCATCGGAAATGGCCAAAAATGAGATCCCCGCCTTGGAATCACGGCGAGTCCGGATCCACCCTCGTACAGTCAGGGTGGTGCCAACCGCATGTTTACCGGTCAGCACATCAACTACGGATGCGTGCGTCATCGAAATATTGTCTCCAGCTTGTTCTTTGCAGCGCTATGGGTCTGGCCCGGGCAATCATTGGCCCATGATGGCAGACTAAGCCGTTAATCTTACCCGCGCGGGTTTGATAAACAAGCAAAAATGTCGGACTCTGGTGGGGTTTTCGGCATGGTTCACCCGATATGGGGTCGCGGGGCAGGAGAGGCGAGTGAAAGATCGGCGGCAGGGGCCCGATTGGCTGACACGGCTGTTGCAGGGGCTGGTACTGCTCTGCTGGGGTGGCTTTATCGTGCTGCTCTCTATTTATCACCACGCCCGTCCCGAGCGAGCTTACGGTTTTCTGGTCTATGGCGGCGAGAGCGTGCGGGCCGGATGGGATCCGGTTTTTACCCCCTGGCTGCTGCACGGGCTGTGGGGTTGCTGCCTGCTGACCCTGGTGGCGCTATTTGTTGGCCGCAAGCGCCATCGCCGCCGGGAGGATGCCCGCCACGTCCATCTGGCGATCCTCCTGCTTGTCCTTATCGCCAGCCTGCTCTTCTACTATCTCTAGTCTTCTTGTTGGCCCGTAGTTCGGGTCTGTTCATGATCCCGTTTGCTGCAAGCGGGACGCTTGCCAAGCTGGCGCTCCACGCTGTCTAACATCTGGTTGTAGGTCAGCGCCAGCCGGCCAATCTCGTCGCCATCGTCCCCCTCCAGCCGATGGCCGAAGTCATGCATATCGGTGGCTTCTTCCATCGAGCGGGTCAGCTGGTTGAGGGGGCGGACGATCCAGGTGCGGATGACCCAGAGGGTCAGCAACAGCCCCAGCCCGAAGATGCCGGTGAGGATCAGCGCCGAGGTGAGGATATTCTGCTCGACCCGGGTAAAGAGGGAGTCGAGAGAGTAATCAAAACGGACGGCGCCGAGCACGGTATTCTCCGGCACCAGATGGCAGCTGGTGCAGTCGGTGCCGCGAAAATCCTTCTTGGCCAGCAGCGGACGGGTCACTACCAGCCGGCTGTGCATGCCGTTGTGCACCACCTCCAGGCTCCCTTTGCCCGCCAGCGCCAGCTGGTCATAGTCATCCTTGCCCTGCTCAGCAGGGCGCCCCGGCCCGAACTGTTTGCTCACCGCGTCGCCACGGACGATGCGGGCATCCTCCACATGAGCGTGCTCGAGAAACTTGGCGCGCAGGGTGTCGCGGGCATCCATCTTGCCGGTCAGCATCAGCATGTTGAGACCGTCAAAGTAGGCTTCGGTCTGTTCCTGACTCTGCTCCTTGATGAGGCTCAGGATGAGATCGCGCTCGCGCACCGCCTGATAGGCGGCGGAGAAGACCAGTACCATGGAGAAGATGAAGAGCAGGAAAAAGTTGATTTTGGCAGCAATGGAGAGGCGCATGAGCAATCTTTCTTGATGGTAAAACCGCAGCAGTCTACCCCTCTTGGCGCCTCAGGTCTGGTGTTTTGCTCACATTCCGGCAAGTGAACGGGCTGTGAGGTGCATAAACTTGCCCTCTTTATATATCAAATGGGGATGCCACAGACGGGCGACCGGTGAGGCCGCCCGCGATGATGTTTAAAACTCGCCCTCGGCAATCGCCTGGCTGATGGCACAGGTCAATACCCTAAGCTCTTCGGGGGTGATCACGAAGGGAGGCATCAGGTAGACCAGCTTGCCAAAGGGGCGGATCCAGGCGCCGAGTTCGACAAACTTGCGCTGGATGCGCGCCACGTCCACCCGCTCCTTCATCTCCACCACCCCGATGGCACCGAGCACCCGCACATCCGCCACCGCCGGGTTGAGAGTCAATTCCACCAGCTCGGTACGCAGTTGATGTTCGATGGCGCGCACCCGCTCCTGCCACGGCGAGGCGAGCAACAACTCGATGGAGGCGTTGGCCACCGCGCAGGCAAGCGGATTGCCCATAAAGGTGGGGCCGTGCATAAAGACTCCCGCCTTGCCGTCACAGATGGTGCGGGCGACATGCTCGGTGGTGAGGGTCGCCGAGAGGGTGAGGTAGCCGCCGGTGAGCGCCTTGCCCAGGCACATGATGTCGGGGCTGATCCCCGCCCAGTCGCAGGCAAACAGCTGGCCGGTGCGGCCAAAGCCGGTGGCTATTTCGTCGGCGATGAGCAGCACGCCGAATTCGTCGCACAGGGCGCGTACCCACTGCAGATAGCGGGGATGGTAGAAGCGCATGCCGCCAGCCCCTTGCACGATGGGTTCAAGCACGATGGCGGCGATCTCCTCGTGATGATCCGCCATGAGTGTGGCCAGCTCCACCACGCACTGCTCGTCCCACTCGGCGTGGAAGCGACAGCTCGGCGCTTCGACAAAATGGTGCTCCGGCAGGAATCCCTTGTAGAGCTCGTGCATGCCGCCATCCGGGTCACAGACGCTCATGGCGCCGAAGGTGTCGCCGTGATAGCCGCTGCGCAGGGCGACAAATTTGGCTCTGGGCGTCCCTTTGGCGTGCCAGTACTGCTGCGCCATCTTGAGCGCCACTTCCACCGCTACCGAGCCGGAATCCGCCAGAAAGACCCGATCCAGTCCCTTCGGGGTGATCTCCACCAGTTTGCGACAGAGCTCGACCGCCGGGGCGTGGGTCAGGCCGCCAAACATCACGTGGGACATCTTGCCGAGCTGGGCGGTGGCGGCGGCGTCCAGTTCCGGCACCTGATAGCCGTGCACGCAAGCCCACCAGGAGCTCATGCCATCCACCAGTTCACGGCCGTCGCTGAGGGTGATCTTCACCCCCTTGGCGCTGGTCACTTCATAGCAGGGCAGGGGGTGAGTGAGAGAGGTGTAGGGGTGCCACACATGGTGCAGGTCGAATTCTTGGTTGTTCATTTGTTATTCTGTTGTCAATTTGCTTGATCTGGTCGGTGTTGACAGTCTACGCGGGCTCTCTACACTAGCCAACAATTTCAGCCACTTGGCTCTGCGCAGATCTCGATTCGCACGAGCCCGGCAGCGGGTTTTGCGCTCACGCTCTTGCAAGGACCTCTTGCAAGGACCTCTTGCAAAGACCTTTTGCAAGGATGGCGGGCGCAGGATCCCACCAATAACAACCGGAAGCCATGTATGAATGCTCTCACCACGGGTGGTCACGCCCTTCGTCATGACTGGACCCTCGCCGAGGTTCAGGCCCTGTTTGCCCTGCCATTCAACGATCTGCTGTTTCAGGCCCAGAGTGTCCACCGCGCTCATTTCGACCCGAACGAAGTGCAGGTGAGCACCCTGCTCTCCATCAAGACCGGTGCCTGCCCGGAAGATTGCAAATACTGCCCCCAGAGCGCCCGTTATCACACCGGCCTTGAGGCCGAGCGGCTGATGGAGGTGGAGAAGGTGCTGGAGCGGGCCCGCGAAGCCAAGGCCAACGGCTCGTCTCGGTTCTGCATGGGGGCCGCCTGGCGCAACCCCAAAGAGAAGGACATGCCCTACATCATCCGGATGATCGAGGAGGTGCGCGGGCTGGGGATGGAGACCTGCATGACGCTCGGGATGCTCACCGCCGATCAGGCGGCGCGTCTGGGGGCCGCGGGACTTGATTACTACAACCACAACCTCGACACCTCGCCGGAGTTTTACGGCGAGATCATCTCCACCCGCACCTATCAGGATCGGCTCGATACGCTGGAACATGTGCGCAGCGCCGGCATGAAGGTCTGCTCCGGCGGTATCGTCGGCATGGGTGAGCAGGCGAAAGATCGGGCGGGCCTGTTGATGGCGCTGGCCAACCTGCCGCGCCACCCGGAGAGTGTGCCCATCAACATGCTGGTCAAGGTAAAGGGGACGCCGCTGGAGGATCAGGAGAACCTCGATCCGTTCGAATTTATCCGCACCATCGCCGTGGCGCGGATCATGATGCCGGCCTCCCATGTGCGCCTCTCCGCCGGGCGGGAGAAGATGAACGAGCAGATGCAGGCGATGTGCTTTATGGCGGGCGCCAACTCCATCTTCTATGGCTGCAAACTGCTGACCACCCCCAACCCGGACGAAAACAGCGATATGCAGCTGTTCAAGCGGCTCGGCATTCGTCCCGCCCAGCGGGCCCAGAAGCCGGATCAAGTACAAGAAGAGGAGTTGCTGGCCGAGGTGAGCCGCCAGAACGAACCTGCCGAAATGTTTTATGACGCTACCCGCCCCCGAGCCGGGGCCGCGCAGTCATGAACGGCCCTGCAGTAACGGGCCCCTTTGGGTTGGGCATGGCGCTGGCCGAGCGCGAGCTGGCGGGTCTGCTGCGCAATCGCATCGCGACCTACGGGGCGAGTGGCGGGCGGCTCAGGGTGGCGGGGCGCGACTACCTCAACTTTTCCGCCAACGACTATCTGGGTCTGGCGGATCACCCCGCCATCAAAGCAGCTTTCAACACGGGGATTGAGCGCTATGGCGCGGGCGCCGGCGCCTCGCCGCTGGTGACCGGTTACAGCCGTGCCCACCAAGAGCTTGAGGAGACCCTGGCCGATTGGCTCGGGGTGGAGGCGGTGCTGCTCTTCAACTGCGGTTTTTCGGCCAATCAGGCGGTGCTTAAAGCGCTGCTCGGCAAGGAACACCTGCTGTGGCAGGACAAACTCAACCACGCCTCCCTGCAGGAGATGGGCAGCCAGCTCCCCTGCAAGATGAAGCGCTTTGGTCACAACGATATGGCTGCCCTTGAACGGCAGATTGAGCCAAATCGCGGACTGATTGTTTCGGAAGGGGTGTTCAGCATGGATGGGGATCAGGCCCCCTGGGGTGAACTCGCGGCATTGGCAGCCCGGAGCGGCAACTGGCTGATGATCGACGATGCCCACGGTCTCGGCGTGCTGGGCCCCGAGGGGCGCGGCACGCTGGCGGCGCAGGGAGTAGATCCAGCCAGCGTACACATCCAGATGGGCACTTTTGGCAAGGCGCTTGGCATCGCCGGTGCCTTTGTTGGCGGTAGTCGCGAGCTGGTGGAGTATCTGGTCAACTTCGCCCGCCACTATGTCTACAGCACCCATATGCCGGCAGCGCAGGCTTGCGCGGTCAGCAAGAGCATCGAGCTGGTGCGTGCCGCCGATGAGGCTCGCGCCCATCTTGGTAAGCTCATCGCCCGCTTCCGGCAAGGGGCAGAGGGGCAGGGTTGGCAACTCGGGGTCAGCAGTACCCCTATCCAGCCGCTACTGGTGGGGGAGAGCTCTGCTGCTTTGCAACTGGCCGAGCGACTGCGGGATCGCGGCGTCTGGGCTGGTGCCATCCGCCCGCCCACCGTGCCGGTCGGTACGGCCCGGCTGCGCATTACGCTGAGTGCAGCCCACCGCGAGCAGGATGTGGATCGCCTGCTCGATGCCTTGGGTGCCTGCCCTGCAGAGGCAACGGTTGGGGAGGCTCGCCATGGCTGAGCGTTTTCAAACGGTGGACAAGGCGCAGCTCGCCCGCCGTTTCGGGTCGGCGGCTCGTCACTACGACGCCCATGCCCGTTTTCAGCAGGAGGTGGGGCTGGCGCTGCTCGAGCTGATGAACGCGGCTGGTGTACGTGAGGAGCGTCGGGGCTGCGGGCTCGATTTGGGCTGCGGCACCGGCTTCTTCCTGCCTCATCTTGCCACCCGCTGCGCCGGACTGACCGGGCTGGATCTCGCTCCCGGCATGCTGGAGCAGGCGGCCTTGCGTGGCAGCGGCGCCCGCCTGCTCTGCGGCGATGCCGAGCAGCTCCCTTTTGCCGATAACGTGTTCGACTGGGTATTCTCCAGCCTCGCGCTGCAGTGGTGCGAGCGACCGGAGCAGGCCTTCGCCGAGCTGCTGCGGGTGGTCAAACCCGGCGGCCAGATCTTCTTCTCCACCCTGCTCGATGAATCGCTCTGGCAACTGCGCGCCGCCTGGCAGCAAGTAGATGGCCGAGCCCATGTCAACCGCTTCCTTGGCCTGCCACAATTGGAGCAGGCGTTGTTCTCGGCGGGCGCCATTGCCCCGGGGCTTGAGTGCAGAAACTGGGATCTTGCCTATCTTGAATTGCCGCAGTTGTTGCGCGATCTCAAGGGGATCGGGGCAAATCAGATCAATGATGAGTGTGCCCGCTGTGCACCGGCTGGACTGAGCGGTCGCGCCAGATTGCAGCGGCTGGCTCAGGCGTATGAAGCATTTCGTCAGCCCGATGGCCAGCTGGTGGCCAGTTACCGGGTCTGTCTGGGCCGGCTCGGCAAACCTTGCTGAACCAGCCAGAGTATGAGGGGGAGGGGCGCGTTGGGCCCTCTCCTGCCAAGGAGAGAGCATTATGAAGTCATTCTTTATCACCGGCACCGACACGGACGCAGGCAAGACGCTGGTAGCGCGCACCCTGCTGCGGGAATTCAGCGCACAGGGAATCAAGTGCGCGGGTTACAAGCCGGTCTCGGCCGGATGTGCCCGCACGCCCGAGGGGCTGCGCAACCTCGATGCCGTCCTGTTGCAGGAGGCGGCGAGCCTGCCGTTGCCTTACGAGACGGTCAACCCCTATGCCTATGAGCCGCCGATTGCGCCGCACATCGCGGCCAGCGAGGCGCGCCAGCCCATCAGCCTGCAGGGGCTGAGCGAGGGGCTGCGAAAAATTGAACAGGCGGGGGCCGAGCTTGCCATCGTCGAGGGGGCGGGGGGCTGGTATCTGCCGCTGGATCGCAAGCACCTGCTGTCAGACTGGGTGAAGCAGGAGAACATGCCGGTGATTCTGGTGGTGGGGGCCAAGCTTGGCTGCCTCAACCATGCCCTGCTTACCTTTGCCGCCATTCGCAACGATCAGCTGCCGGTCGCAGGCTGGGTTATTAATCGGCTGCACAGCTCGATGAGCCACTATCAGGAAAATCTGGACACCCTCAGGGGCTTGTTGCCAGCTCCGTTTCTGGGGGAAATTCCCTTTATAAACAATCCGTTTGAAGCTAACCTGCAGGGCCGCCTCGATATCTCGCCACTGCTGTGACGGCATATTCAGCGAACATTCATCGAATCTCCCTAAAATGCCATCCATAACATGGTGATAGGGAGGTTCAATGAACCCCGGCCATGTCCGTTATTCTCACAAGGAGTCAATATGAAGCGAATAATACTATTCCTGGTGACCAACCTGGCCGTCATGCTGGTGCTGGGGGTGGTACTCAATATCCTGTTCTCGGTTCTGGGTATCAACAAGTCCAGCATTTCCGGCCTGTTGGTCTTCTGTGCCGTGTTCGGTTTTGGCGGTTCCTTTATCTCCTTGCTGATGTCCAAGTGGATGGCCAAGCGCAGCTATGGCGTCCAGGTGATCGAGCAGCCCCGCAACGAGACCGAGCACTGGCTGGTGAGCACTGTGGCCCGTCAGGCCCGTGAAGCCGGGATCCAGATGCCGGAAGTGGGGATCTACGACTCTCCCGAGATGAACGCCTTCGCTACCGGTGCCCGCCGCGATGATTCGCTGGTGGCCGTCTCCTCCGGCCTGCTCTACAGCATGAGCCGCGACGAGGCCGAAGCTGTGCTGGCCCACGAGGTGAGCCACGTGGCCAACGGCGACATGGTGACCCTGACCCTGATCCAGGGGGTGGTGAACACCTTCGTGATGTTCTTCGCCCGCATCGTGGCTGGCGTCATCAGCAACTTCTTCAGCTCCAACAACGATGAAGAGAGCAGCAGCACCGGCGGTTTTGCCTACATGATCACCGTGTTCGTGCTGGAGATGGTGTTTGGCGTGCTCGCCTCCATCATCGTCATGTGGTTCAGCCGTCAGCGTGAGTTCCGTGCCGATGCCGGTGCCGCCAAGCTGGCCGGTCGCGACAAGATGATCGCCGCCCTTGAGCGCCTCTCCCGCGGTGCCGAGCCGCAACTGGAAGGCTCCATGATGGCCTTTGGCATCAACGGCAAGCGCTCCATGAGCGAGCTGTTCATGAGCCACCCGCCCATCGAACAGCGGATCGCCGCTCTGCGCGGTTAATCTCGCCAGTTGCTACCAAGCAAAACGGCTGCCTCGGCAGCCGTTTTTCATTGTCCGCGCATTATCGCGGCTCGATCACCTTATTTGATAACGAGGTCGGTCAGCGGCACTGCGCAGCAGGTGAGGATCTTGCCCTCGGCTCGCTCGGCGGCGCTGATGGCGGGGGCGTCGGGATGCGCCACCTCGCCCGAGACCAGCGTCTGCTTGCAGCTGCCGCAGATGCCGGCGCGGCAGCTCCAGGGGAGATCCACCCCCTGCTTGCTGGCCTGATCGAGGATGGTGCCCTGATTGTTGCCGGCAAACTCCCGCTCACCGATGCGCAGTTGCACTGGCTGATGAGCGCGGGCAACCGAGAGAATGGCGCCGCCAAAGCTCTCCTGTCTGATGCGTGCGGCAGGCACGCCGCGCGCAGCCACTTTTGCCGCCGCATCGGCCATAAAGCCGTGGGGGCCGCAGATAAACACCTCCCGTCCGGCCAACCCTTTGACCAGCTCGAGATGCTCATCGCCGAGCCGCCCTTGCTGCCCCTGCCAGTGACTGTCCGGCTGGCTCAGGATAATGGTGAGGGTCATCCCCTGCTGCGCCATGGCGTGCAGCTCGCTGGCTGCCGGAATATCCGCTTCGCTGCGGCACAGGTGCATGAAGTGGACATCGCCGAGCTCGCCGCGCAGGGCCAGAGTGCGGGCCATCGCCAGCATGGGGGTGACGCCGGAGCCTGCCGAGAGCAGCAGAAGCGAGCGCTCGGCACCAAGGTGAAACTCGCCAGCCGGCGCTGCGGCCAGCAGGGTGTTGCCCACCTGCATCTGCTGGTGCAGCCAGTGTGAGATGCGACCACCCCCGACCTTCTTGACGCTGATGCTGTAGCGCTCCGGCCGATCCGGCGTAGAGCTCAGGGTATAGCGGCGCTGAACCCGCTCGTTTTTGATATCGAGGCTGATGGGCAGATGCTGGCCCGGCAGGTAGTCGGGCAGTGGCTCGCCATCGGCGGCTTCGAACCAGAAGGTCTCCAGATCCCGCGCCAGCGGTTCGCGGGCCACGCAGATCAGCTCGCGCTTTTTCGGTGCGCCGTCAGGGTAGGGGGCTGGGCGCTTGCGCTCCAGTACCTCGATCTCGCTACCCGCTTCAATCCACCCCTCGTTCAGGGCGATCAGGTTCTGGCCGAAGTAGACCTCGCCATCCTCGCCTCGCCGGTAACGGGTGAGGGTCGCCAGCGGCTCTTTGAGGGCATTGAAGCGATCGGTGCCCGCTTCCACTGTGGTCATGATGCAGCGGCTGCAGGGCTTGGCGACCTGAAACTCCACCTCGCCGATGCGGATGCGCACCCAGCTGTCCTCCTCGAAGGGGCGGGTGCCGCTCGCCACCAGATTGGTGCGAAACTGGCTCATCTGGTGCAGCGCATCGGAGCGCAGATTGAGATCCTCAAGGGAGGCCTGACTTATCAGCAGCAGCGGATAACCGTCGGCAAAGCTGACCCGGGTGCCGGTCTTTTCCCGAAAACGGTCGGATTCTTCACCGAGCCAAAGCAGCGCTACCGGTTCGCCAGCCACCCGGCTCAGCCAGCTGTCGGCGATGGGGGTGGTATGCAGGGCGGTGAAGCGATCGCCCCAGACTCCTGTCGCTTGCGGGTCACGGCTGAAGTCGGACTCTTGCAGGGCGAGAGGCTCGAACCCCGGATAGTTCAGTTGCAGGCCGCCTGCAACTGGAGTTGCAACCACCTGCTGCAATTGGGGGTGGGTACGGGCGGTGATGAAGGTGCCATCAGGCTTGACCACCATGTAGCGGCGATCCCCTGCGAGCCCCTCTTGGGTGACCCGGGCGCATGCCTGAGGCATGCCGGCGGTCGATTTGATGGGGTAGAGGTGAATGCTGTCTAGCCTTGGCATCTTCGTATCCTTGTGAAGCGGCGCTTTCGCCTGGAAAAAGGGGAACATAACGGTTCCCACTGCGAGGGGCAATCTCTTTGCGGGGCGCAGAGATGCGGGTTGGATAGATGCAGTTTTTTTTGCAAAAAAACGCAGAGGGGCAACCGGGCTATCCGGTTTTTGCCCGCTTGACCGCAACCTCGGCGAGTTAAGGAGTGGAGTCAAGCGGGAAAGATGTTATCCCGGTCACGTTCTGTTTAAAACCACCCATTTAATGCAACATTTTTTGATCCTGATTCGCTAATCAGTACAAAAAAGCCGCCATTATCGACTCAGTTCCCAGTTTCTAACGCTTTCGCTTCTTCCTCATCCGGCCACCGTCCGCCTCGGCTACACGGTATCAAGCGCCATCGGGTGGGGCCTGTCACACAAAAAGAAGAAAGCAATGTATGAGCAAACAACTGGACATGACCCCATTGCCGGATCTCTCCCTGAAAACGGGAACAGGCCCGGTGCGTACCCGGCTACCCGTCTGGCGGCCGGCCCTGCCACCCTGCAATCACGCCTGCCCGGCCGGAGAAAATATCCAGGCCTGGCTCTCTTTGGCGCAGGCCGGTCGCTTTGAGGCGGCCTGGCAGACCCTGATCGAAGAGAACCCCTTGCCCGCCATTCATGGCCGGGTCTGCTATCACCCCTGCGAGAGTGCCTGCAACCGCGGGCAGGTGGATGAATCCGTCTCCATCCACGCCATCGAACGCTTCCTCGGCGGCGAAGCGCTGGCCCGTGGTTGGCTGCCTGCGCCACCTGCCCCTGCCAGCGGCAAAAAGGTGCTGGTGATCGGCGCCGGCCCCTCCGGCCTCTCCTGCGCCTGGCACCTCAACCGGCTCGGTCATCAGGTGGAGATCCGCGAGGCGGGGCCACTGGCGGGCGGCATGCTGCGTTTCGGTATTCCCGCTTACCGTCTGCCCCGCGACGTGCTGGATCGGGAGGTGGCCCGCATCGTGGCTGCCGGGGTGACGCTGACTCTCAACCACAAGGTGGAGGATGTGCTGCGCGAGCGCGACGAGGGGGGCTTTGACGCCGTTTTTATGGCCATCGGCGCCCATCTGGCCAAGCGGGTCGATATTCCGGCCCGGGAGGCGGGCAAGATCCTCGATGCGGTGAGTTTCCTCGAGCAGGCCAGTCTGGCCGAAGAGAAAGGATTGCCACCGCCAAAACTGGGACGGCGGGTGGCCATCTACGGCGGTGGCAACACCGCCATGGATGCGGCCCGTACCGCTCGTCGCCTCGGGGTGGAAGAGGCGATGATCATCTACCGCCGCGACCGGGATCATATGCCGGCCCACGCCTTTGAAGCCGACGAGGCCGAGGAGGAGGGGATCAAGATCAACTGGCTGCGCACCATCCGCCAGCTCGATAGCACCAATATCGAGGTGGAGGTGATGACGCTGGATGCTGAGGGCAAACCGGTGCCCACCGGCAAGTTTGAAACCCTCGAAGCGGACTCCCTGATCCTGGCGCTGGGCCAAGAGGTGGACTTGAGTGTGTTGGAGAGCATCCCCGGCGTGCGGGTCAACAAGGAGGGGGTAGTGCAGGTTGGCGAAAACCTGATGACGGATGTGCCGGGTCTGTTTGCAGGCGGCGACATGGTGCCCTCCGAGCGCACCGTCACCATCGCCACCGGTCACGGCAAGAAGGCGGCGCGCCACATGGATGCCTGGCTGCGTGGTCGCCACTACCACAAACCGCTCTCCTATCCGCTGGTGGGGCCGGAGCAGTTGCAACTCTGGTTCCAGACCCATGCCCCTGCCAGCAGTCAGCCGGTCAAACCGCCCTCGGCGCGGGACGACTTTGGCGAGATCATCGGCGGGCTGGATGAGGTGGCCGCCCGCTACGAGGCGGCGCGCTGCTACTCCTGCGGCAACTGCTTCGAGTGTGACGGCTGCTATGGCAGCTGCCCCGAGCAGGCCATCGCCAAGTTGGGGCCGGGTCTGGGGTATCAGGTGGATGCCGAGCGCTGCACCGGCTGCGGTGCCTGCCACGACCAATGCCCTTGTCACGCCATCGAGCTGCGCCAACCGGAGGAGTCCCAATGAAACATGAACTGATCATGGTTGACGGCAACGAAGCCGCGGCCCGGGTGGCGTACCAGCTGAGCGAAGTGTGTGCCATCTACCCCATCACCCCGAGCTCGACCATGGCCGAACTGGCCGATGCCTGGGCGGCAGAGGGGCAGACCAACCTGTGGGGCAACATTCCCACAGTCGTGGAGATGCAGAGCGAAGGAGGAGCAGCCGGCACGGTACACGGCGCCCTGCAGGCGGGGGCGCTCGCCACCACCTTCACCGCTAGCCAAGGGCTGATGCTGATGCTGCCCAACATGTACAAGATCGCCGGTGAACTGACTTCGGCGGTGTTCCATGTGGCGGCCCGCTCTCTGGCGGCGCAGGGGCTGTCGATTTTTGGCGACCATCAGGATGTGATGGCGGCGCGCAGCACCGGCTTTGCCATGCTTGCCTCCGGCTCGGTGCAGGAGGCGCAGGACCTGGCCTTGGTCGCTCACAGCGTCACCCTGCAGTGCCGGGTGCCCTTTATCCACTTCTTCGACGGCTTTCGCACCTCCCACGAGGTGAACAAGATAGTCGCGCTGCATAAAGATGAGATCCGGGCCCTTATCGACAACGACTGGGTACGCGCCCACCGCGCGCGGGCCCTCAACCCGGATCATCCGGTGATGCGTGGCACGGCCCAGAACCCGGATACCTATTTCCAGTCCCGCGAGAGCGTCAACCCCTTCTACGAGGCGGTACCGGCGCGGGTGCAGCAGTGCATGGACAACCTCGGCGAGCTGACCGGTCGCCACTACCGGCTGGTGGAGTACCACGGCGCGTCCGATGCCACCGACGTCATCGTGCTGATGGGCTCGGGGGCCGCCACCGCCCGCACCACTGTGGATTGGCTCAACCGGCAGGATCGCAAGACCGGGGTGCTGGTCATTCGCCTCTATCGTCCCTTCCCGGTACAGGCGCTGCTCGATGCGCTGCCCGCGAGCGTGCGGCGCATGGCGGTGCTGGATCGCACCAAGGAGCCGGGGGCGGGCGGCGAGCCGCTGCTGCTGGATGTGCAGAGCGCGCTGATCGACGGCTTGCAGCGCGGCCTTATCAAGCGGCTGCCGTGGCTCAGTGGCGGTCGCTATGGCCTCTCTTCCAAAGAGTTCACCCCCGCCATGTGCGCGGCGGTATTCGAGGAGCTGGCATCCGATGCGCCGCGCCCCCGCTTTACCGTGGGGATCGTCGATGATGTGTCGGGTCTCAGTCTGGCATGGCACCCCATAGGCGATCTGGAGCCCGCCAGTCGGGTACGGGCGCTCTTCTTCGGCCTCGGTGCCGACGGCACAGTCGGTGCCAACAAGAACAGCATCAAGATCATCGGCGAGCTGGAGGGGTTCCACGCTCAGGGCTACTTCGTCTACGACTCCAAGAAGTCGGGCTCGCGCACCGTCTCCCACCTGCGCTTTGGTCCCGAGCCAATCGATGCCCCCTGGCTTATCGAGCAGGCGAGCTTTATCGGCTGCCACCAGTGGGGCTTTGTCGAGTCGGTGGATCTGCTGGAGCACGCAGCCGAAGGGGCGACCCTGCTGCTCAATGCTCCCTATGAGCCTGACCGTGTCTGGGCCGAGCTGCCCGAGCGGCTGCGCGCCCGCATTCGCGCCCTCGATATCCGCCTTTACTGCATCGACGGCGATCGGGTGGCCGAGCGCAACGGTATGGGCAATCGCATCAACACCATTATGCAGACCTGCTTCTTCGCGTTGGCTGGCATCTTGCCGCGGGATGAGGCGATTGCGCTGATCAAGGAGAGCATCGAGAAGAGCTATGCCCGCAAGGGGCCCGAGGTGGTCGAGCGCAACTTCGCGGCGGTGGACGACACTCTGGCTCATCTGCACCAGGTGGCCATCCCGGCCGGTGAGGAGCAGATCAGCGACTATCCGCTGCCATTGGCTCCCGGCGGCAGCGAGTTTGTCCAGCGGGTGACCGGCGAGATGCTGGCAGGGCGCGGCGATCTGATCCCCGTCTCCATGCTGCCGGTGGATGGCACTTACCCCACCGCCACCAGCCGCTTCGAGAAGCGGGATATCGCCCGCGAGATCCCGATTTGGCATTCGGATATCTGCATCCAGTGCGGCAACTGCGTCTTTGTCTGCCCCCACGCGGCGCTGCGGGCCAAGTTCTACCATCAGGACTGGCTGGCGACCGCCCCCGAGGCAGCGCAGTCGGTGCCCGTCACCGCCAAGGGCTTCCCCGACAGCCGCTACACTTTGCAGCTCTACCCGGAAGATTGCACCGGCTGCGGCCAGTGCGTGCAGGCCTGTCCGGTGCGGGCTGGAGCGGATGAGAGCCATGAAGGCGAGCGCGCCATCGCCATGATGGACAAGGCGCCGCATTTGGCTGGCCAGAAACAGGCGCTGCGCTGGTTCGAGAGCCTGCCGTGGCCTGCCCGCGAGCGGGTGGACTTCTCCACGGTGCGCGGCACCCAGTTCCTCGAACCCCTGTTCGAGTTCTCCGGTGCCTGCGCCGGTTGTGGCGAGACCCCCTATCTCAAGCTGCTGACCCAGTTGTTTGGCGATCGCATGCTGGTGGCCAACGCCACCGGCTGCTCCTCCATCTACGGCGGTAACCTGCCGACTACGCCATGGGCCAAGAACGGCGAAGGGAAGGGGCCGGCCTGGTCGAACTCCCTGTTTGAGGACAACGCCGAGTTTGGCTTTGGTTTTCGTCTCACTGCCGATCAGCATCACGGTCAGGCGGTGGCGGCCCTCGAAGCGATGAAGGGGGAGCTGGGCCCAGAGCTGGTCGATACCCTGATTAGCGCCCCGCAACGGCTGGAGTCGGAGATCCGTGCCCAGCGGACTCGGGTGGCGCAAGTGCGGGAGCGATTGGAAGAGGTGAAATCCGGCAAGGCCCGCGAGCTGCTGTCACTTATCGATCAGCTGGTGCGCCGCTCGGTCTGGATCATCGGCGGCGATGGCTGGGCCTATGACATCGGCTCATCGGGGCTCGATCACGTGCTCGCCTCCGGCCGCGATGTGAACGTGCTGGTGATGGATACCGAGGTCTACTCCAACACCGGTGGGCAGATGTCGAAATCGACCCCGCTCGGTGCCGTCGCCAAGTTCGCGGCGGGGGGCAAGACGCTGGCCAAGAAGGATGTGGCGCTGCAGGCCATCTCCTACGGCAACGTCTATGTTGCCCGCATCGCCTTTGGGGCCAACCCGCAGCAGGCGCTGCAAGCCTTGCGTGAGGCGGAGGCCTATCCGGGCCCGTCGCTTATCATCGCCTACAGCCACTGTATCGCCCACGGCATCGATATGGAGTTTGGCCTGACCCAGCAAAAACGGGCCGTGGCCTCCGGTCACTGGCCGCTGATGCGCTACAACCCGGTATTGCGCAGCGCTGGGCAGAACCCATTCAGCCTCGACAGCCTGCGCCCCTCCATTCCCCTTGCTGAATATCGGCAGGAGGAGACCCGTTATCGGGTGCTGGCCCAGAGCCATCCGGAGGAGGCTGAGCGGCTGATGCAGGTAGCGCAAAAAGTGGCGTGGCAGAAGTGGGCCACCTACGAGGAGATGGCCACCCGTGAGGCCAGCCATTTCCATCCGCCGGTGTGAGAATGGAGTGAGTGAAATATAACCAAGCGGGCCATTGGCCCGCTTTTTACAGGGCTATGTTTTTTATAACTGATAAAATGATTGATATATCTAATTGTGTTGGGCACGATATACCGGATAGCATGTTTATATATGACGTTGAGTATAGTTATAGTGTTGTTTTAGGAAAGGGCGTTTCATGGGTAAGAAAAGTAGGCTAAAGAAAGAGCGAAAAGCACGGAAATTTGCTGAAAATAACTTGGATTTGTTGAAAAGGTTAGTTTCAATTGATGGATATAATGAACCTATTTACAGATTTTTTCCTGAAAAGTGGCAAGCAGAATCCTTATGCAAAGGAAAAGTATGGATAAGTACATTAGAAACATGCCGACAATATGAGCACCCATTACAGGGTGATCCCAATGAGGCAACTCATACGTATAAATCAGGGCATATTGTTGGTGGCAGTCACGATCCCGCCTTTATTGAAATGGCTGCTCGTAGTGGGATACATATAGGTGAAGGTTGCTCTAATATTACAATAAGTAATTGTATTAATACCCAGAGATTGCCAGATGCGTATGTGTTGTGTACGACTAGGGATTTTAACCCTAGAAATTTGTCTGACACATTTGGCAATTACTGCGTAAAAATTTCAAACCCGCTCGAATTTTTCAAACGTGTTTCAGCACGTTTAAATGTTATTTCTTTAATAAAAGAAGGCGGCATGGGGTTAGTGAAGTATAACAGTCGAACTTATACTGGGTTACAATCTCCACCTGGGCCGATAGGTTTTGTAAAACCGAGTGATCAATACTCATCCCAAAAAGAGTTTAGGTTTTTGTGGATACCACAAAATTCAAATCCAATGATGCCATTCCTGCTTGAATGTCCAGAAGTGAGTGAACTTTGCCATCAAATCGTATAGCAAATAACTAAAGATGGAGTGTCAATTTGAACTGGCTATATCTATTATAAAAACCTTATTAATATTGCCCCAACTTTAGGTTAACAATCCCCATTGAATGACGATAGCGATTAAATCTAGGCGGCATTTGTCTATCAGTAGTAAGTAGAGATGTTGGCCAAGGCTTTCTTTTTATTCCAAGGCAGGTAAGCTGCGGGGCAAATAGTGTCAAGCAGGAGAAGGGACGATGACAGAGCAACATTTCGCCGGGACGATCGGCATTCTGGGGGCGGGGTGGCTCGGGCTGCCGCTGGCGCGGGCTCTGATGGCGGCAGGCAAGCAGGTGGCGGTGACGGTCAGCAGCGCCGAGAAGGCGGCCCGTCTGCAGGGGAAGGGGATCAACGCCTATCCGCTGACCATCTCTGCCAACATGGGCTCTGCCGAGATGCCCGTCTCTGCTCAAAAAGCGCCGTGGCCCATCCCCTGCGAATCGCTGGTTATCTGCGTACCGCCCAGCAAGACCGATGACTACCCGCAAGCGGTGGCAAAGGCCTGCGCGTTGGCCAAAGCGCACGGCACCCGGCGGGTGCTGTTTGTCAGCGCCACCTCGGTATGGGGGGCGGGGCAGCAGGAGGGTGAGCTGCCCAAACCCCGCCATGCCCGTGGCGAGCGGATGCTGGCAGCGGAGCAGGCGGTGCTGGCGGCCGGTTTCGAGACGGTGATGATAGTGCGCCCCTCCGGCCTTTATGGCCCGGATCGCCATCCCGGCCGTTTCCTCGCGGGCAAGACTCTCGATGGCGGCGCCCAGTCGGTCAATCTGGTTCATCTGGACGATGTGGTGGCGGCTTGCATGCTGCTGCTGGAGCGGGGCAAGGATAGGGATGTCTTCAACCTGAGCGCGCCGGTGCATCCGCGCCGCGAGCAGTTCTACCCCTTTGCGGCGCGCCAGCAGGGGCTGCCTGTGCCGGTATTTATCGAGCCCGCCGGTGAATTTCAGCCCATCGACGGTCAGCTGATTTGCCAGCAGATGGGATTCAACTATCGCTGGCCCGATCCGGCCCACTGGTTTGCCGAGCTCGCCGCCTCGGGCAATTGAGGTTTGCCAAGGGGGTGATCGCCCCCTATCATGCCGCCATCCATGAGAGAGAGGCGGTAATGATGGTAGATACAAAACGTCACCCCGATGGGGAGTTGTTGCTGAGAACCCTGGCAATGCCAGCCGATACCAACCCCAATGGCGACATCTTTGGTGGCTGGATCATGTCCCAGATGGATATAGGTGGGGGCATTATGGCCAAGGAGCTGGCAAAAGGACGTATTTGTACCGTATCCGTCGAAGGAATGACGTTTCACAGTCCGGTCAAGGTGGGCGATGTGGTCTGCTGCTACGGCCGCTGCATGAAGATCGGCCGCAGCTCCATGAAGCTCAAGCTGGAGGTGTGGGTCAAGCCGGTACTGCGGGAAAACGACGCCCAGCGCTACTGCGTGACCGAGGGGATCTTCACCTATGTCGCCATCGACGAACACGGCAAATCCCGCCCGGTTCCGGTGAGTGCCTGATCAAATAAGCCGGGCGTTGATGATGGATATTTCCTGCTCAAGCCCGGTTTTTTGCCGTATCATGCGTTCCAGCATCTCCTCTGACCCTACATACTGAAGGGTGTCGAACAGACAGAGATCGCACTGCGGGTCCCGTCTGATCTGGTAGACGGTGGCCAGCTCCACTTGATGACAGTTTCCTTGTTGATCATAAAACGTCACGTTGTACCGAAGTTCTTTCGCCATGAGACAGCGTCCTTCTGGTTGAGTGGAACAGGGACTATCAGCTTAGTCGGCGTTGATGACGTTTGTGATGGTCAAGATACAAAGCAAAGGCGGGCGGTTTAGCCGATGAAAAATAGTTATCGCATTCTTGGCACCTCCCTGCTGACCCTGGGGTTGGTAGGCTGTTTCGAGGTGCCGGATCAGAACCATCTGGTCACGGCCGATGGGATTGTGCCGGGTATCGACTGCCAGCGTCCGCCGCTGGTGGCGCTGGCGACCACGGCACTGCCCCGTGAATTCGGCATCACGGTCTGGAACCTCTACAAGGGACAGCGCAAGAACTGGCGCGAGGGGATGGACAGCTACGCCAAGGGGCAGGATCTGGTGCTGCTGCAAGAGTCTGCCACCCGTCCCGAGATGCTTGACTGGCTGCGCGCCGGTGATTTCCAGTGGCAACAGCTGCAAGCTTTCACCCAGGGCGGCGTGTCGTTCGGGGTGATGACGGTAGCCAAGACCCCGCAGGCGTTCGTCTGTGGCGTGCGCTCCCCCGAGCCCTTGCTGCGCATCCCCAAATCCGGGCTGGTGAGCCTCTATCCGCTGCAGGGCGATCCTGATGGCGTGCTGGTGATCAACCTCCATGCGGTCAACTTCGAACTGGGGATGGCCACCTTCCGCGAGCAGCTCAACGATCTGACTGCGCTGGTGCGCCGCCATCAGGGGCCGGTGATCCTGGCTGGTGATTTCAACACCTGGAGCGACAAGCGTCAGTTCTGGCTGAGCAAGCTGGTTGAAGAGCTGGGTCTGCAGGAGGCCGTGCCGGTGCCTGACTTGCGCCGCACCGCTTTTGGTCGTCCGCTGGATCATCTCTACTACCGCAATCTGGATCTGGTCGAGGTGAGTTCACCTGCGACCGACAGCTCCGATCACAACCCCATCATTGCGCGCTTTGCTGCCCAGTCGCTGACGCCGTAATCTTGTGATTGCCCCATAAAAAAATCCGGCGCCAATGGCGCCGGATTTTTTTGCGCTGTTGCCAGCGACAGAGGCATTACTGCTGATAGAGGCCCAGATGCTCTTTGGCGTAGGCTTCAAAATCGGTGCAGCCACCGATGTGCTGCTCGTCCAGGAAGATCTGCGGCACTGTGTTGACCGGTTTGCCGGCGCTCTTGGCCAGATCTTCTTTGGTGATGCCTTCGGCGTGGATATCGACGTAGCGGAATTTGAAATCATCGCGCTGTTCAACCAGCTGCTCGGCAATCTGTTTGGCACGAACGCAATAGGGGCAGCCGGGGCGACCAAAAATCACTGCAAACATCTTTTCTCTCCGTTGGTGAGGCCGTTGTGTGAAACCGTCAGGTCAGGCCATTGATAAGAGGCAGGGGACAGCATATCCCCCCCTCGTCACGACTTAAAGTTGAAATTGTCGATACCGTGATTCGAGCGCTTCTATTGCCTCAGTTCTCGTCGGCAATCTGGATCGGCTGCTGCTGGTAGATGCTCTCCAGCACCCCCTTCTCGAACACGGTCCAGGGCCAGGGTGCCTTGCTGGCGCGGTAACGATCGTGGGTCGCCGGGTCTTGCGACAGGCCGCGCTGGAACATCACGAACGCCTTGCGCTGGCCACCGGCGGTATCGATAAAGCCCACCAGGTTGGAGGTACCGGTGATGGTGCCGGTCTTGGCATGCACCTTGTTCTTCATCATGGGGGCGGTGACGCTGCGCCGCCACGCCAGGGTGCCATCTACCTGCGAGCTTGGCAGCAGCTTGATGAGGCCAAGCTCGGCATCATTCTTCTGGATGAAGTTCAGCACCGACAGCATCTGGCGGGCGCTGATGAGATTGTGAGCGGAGAGGCCGGAGCCGTCAGCCAGGGTGGCGTTGCCCAGATCGATGCCGTTCTTGGTCAGGATGGCGCGCACCGCCATGGTGCCGCTGCGATAGCTGCCCGGCTTGTTGTAGTAGTGGCGGCCCACGGTCTTGAGGAAGGTATCGGCATAGAGGTTGTCCGATTTCTTCAGCATCTTCGCCAGCATCACCGGCAGAGAGACCGAGTAGTGGGTGCCCAGCGTCTCGGCGTTGTCCGGCGCCTTGTGGGTGACCCGCAGCAGGCCGTCATGCTTGATACCTGCACGGTCCATCGCCCAGCGGATGTTGTCCCAGCCCCAGGCTTCCACGTCGTGGATGGCGAAGCGCAGACCCTGCGGATCTTTGTTCGGAGTGATGCAGCCCTTGAGTTCGTAGAAGTTTCCCTTGGCCATGTCCACTTCCAGTGCGCAGAACTGGCGCGCCATGTCGGCGTAGCTCATCACTTCCACGTTATCGGCACCGATGCCGATGGGCACGCCGGTAGCTACATTGCCCACCGCCGGTTTGCCAATCTGGGTGGCGGTAATGGTGCCGTAGGCGCAGTTCTTGTCGATGATGACCGAGGAGACAGGAGCGGCGAAGCAGAGGGTCTGATCCCCCCACGACCAGCCGTTGCCGCGCTCGTAGCCGTTGTAGGCGCCGGTGTTGACGTAGACGTTGCCCTTGATCTGGTTGACGCCGAGCTGCTTGAACAGGGCCAGCAGATCCATCCGTGACAGGGTGGGGTCGCCGACGAAGTTGATCCAGATATCGCCATTGATGACGTTGCCCTGCTTGGCGCCGGGCTGGGCCTGAATGTCGGTGGCGAAGCGGAAGTCGGCGCCGAGCTCAAGGCGGGCCGCCAGCGCGGTGAGCACCTTCATGGTGGAGGCGGGGGCGATCATCTGATCCGCATGACGGGCAAACTCAACGCCGTTGTTACCCTGCACTATGATGGCGTACTGGCCCCCCTGGGGGGGCGTCAGCGGGGCGGCGTGAGCCGCCAGAGAGAAAAGAGCACAAAAACCAATCAACAGCCGCTGCATAACATCCTCTAACGTGATGAAGGGGCCAGACCGATAGCACTGACCCTGATAATTCAACCTTGTTTCACCCGCCGATGCAGGATCGGCCGTGGCAAAGCAATTCATACGATTTATGCCGGTCGCCACTGGCCATCACGCCAGCGAGTTGGCGGTGCGATAGCGACCCTCATAATCAAAAATCTTCTCTTTTATCTGCCAGAAGCGCCCCGATTTGCGGGCGATGACGAAATCGGGATGGCGAAACTGGCTTTCTGCCGCCAGCACGCTCGCCAGGGTGGCAAATTCGGGCTCCAGACCCGGGGCGGGCCAATGATGACGCACAAAGTGCTGTTGAAACAAGCGCCGTGCGCCCTCGGAGTGAAATCCGAAGTACTCATTGAGGGTGAGACCATCCTCATCGTGATAGATCACCTCCAGCCGCTCCCCCTGTTTGCCGCGCCCTGCGGTGAAGGTGAGACCGGCGCAGCGGATCACCATGCAATCCTTGAGATTGAGCGCCTCTTTGAGCTTGTCGTCAGGGTCGACCAGCAGCTGATCGCAGCTCTGGCAGCGGCGGGCGGCGATGTCGTTATCGCTGCCGCAAGCGGTGCAGATCTTGGCGCGAAAGCGGTAGTCGCACTCTTCGCGGTTGCCCTCGTCATCTTCAAACAGCCCCTGACAGCGGCGGCCGTAGTGCTCGATCACCTTGCCATCCTCGTCGGTCTTGCCCCAGAAGGTGTTGGCAAAGCCGCAGGCGGGGCAGGGCACCTGCACCGGCTCGGTACCGGCGTGCGGCCTGGGTTCCCCCACTTCGGGGGCAAACAGGTTGAAGTTGTTGCCGGCGTAGTCGAGCACCAGACAATCCTCCTTGCCCGGCGAGAGACGCAAGCCCCGCCCGACGATCTGCTGATAGAGCGAGACCGACTCGGTGGGCCTGAGCATCACGATAAGATCGACATGAGGGGCGTCGAAGCCGGTGGTGAGCACCGCCACGTTGACCAGAAACTTGAGCTCGCGCGCCTTGAAGGCGTTGATGAGGGCATCGCGCTCCGGCCCCGGCGTTTCGCCGGTGATAAGGGCTGCCTGCTGGCCTCGGGCGCCAAGCAGGCCGTGAATTTCACGGGCGTGTTCGACGGTGGCGGCGAAGATCATCACCCCCTGCCGGTCGGCGGCATACTCCAGTACCTGACTCAGGATATGGGGTGTAACCCGCTCCTGTCGCTTGAGCTCGCCGTTGAGTTCCGCCTCGCTGAAGAGGCCATTCTCCCGCGGCACCAGCTTGCTGAAGTCGTAGTGAACGATGGGGGCATCCACCATGCGCGGTGGCGTCAGGTAGCCGTTTTTGACCATAAAGCGCAGCGGCAGCTCGAATACGCAGTCGCCGAACAGCCGCTCGCCGTGGCTTTTGACCATGCCGTGGTAGTGGCGCCGGTAGATCCAGCCCAGCCCGAGGCGATAGGGGGTCGCGGTGAGGCCGAGGATCTTGAGGGCCGGATTGGCAGCCTTGAGATGGTTGATCACCTGATGGTACTGGCTGTCGTCATCCAGCGAGACCCGATGGCACTCGTCGATGATGAGCAGCGAAAACGCCCCGTCGAAGGCAGCCAGATTGCGCGCTACCGACTGCACCGAGCCAAACACCACCTGTGCGCTGGCCTCCTTGCGATCCAGCCCGGCGGCGAAAATATCGGCCTTGAGCCCCCACGCCTCGTACTTGGCGTGGTTCTGTTCCACCAGCTCCTTGACGTGGGCCAGCACCAGCACCCGACCGCGTGCCTTGCGGGCCAGTTCGGCGATCACCAGACTCTTGCCGGCCCCGGTGGGCAGCACAACCACGGCGGGATCCGGGTGTTTGCGAAAGTGGCTGATAACGGCGTTGACGGCGTCAGTCTGGTAGGGTCTGAGAACGAACATGCAGGTTTGGCGCGGGGCAGGGCAGGATGGCGCCATTATAGGGATCTTGCCGCCACAAAAACAGCGGGCCGGCATGATGCCGGCCCGCTGAATAGATTGTGTGCTTAGTGGAAGGGGAAGATGTAGTTCATCCAGCTTGCCATGCGCAGCAGTACCTTGCGCATCACCGAGACGTGGTGGAAGTACTCGGTATAGACGGCGGCCTGTCCGCTGGCACCGGCAATCACCTGATACTTGGCCCACTCGGGGTCGGTGATGGAGATGAGCACCGGCATGCGGCCCGGGCGGATAGCGCTGGTCTGATCCAGCAGCATGGCGTTGGCCTGCACGTTGCCGGCGGCGATGGCCGGGATCACGGCGGTTACCTTGCCCTTGAAGATCTTGCCGGGGATGCCGTCGATCACCACTTCGGCCTCGTCACCCACCGCCAGACGCTGCATGCTGTTCTGCCAGAACCAGCCGACATAGGCGGTCTCATCCTTGTGGATGAAGGTCATCACCGGACGATACATGAAGGGGGTGGCGATCATGCCGGGACGCAGGGCTAGCTGCACCACATGGCCATCGCTCGGGGCATAGACCACGGTCTGGGCCAGCTGGTATTTGGCTTCATCGAGCTGGGCCTGCAGATCTTCCAGCATGGCGCGTTGCTGATCCATCTGGGCGGCGATCTCGTCCACGCTCGCCTGGGTTACGTCGAGGTCGCGCTGCTTGCCGACGCCACGGCGCATCAGGTCGCTGGCGCGATCCCGATCCAGCTTGGCGGAGCGCAGTCTGGCATCGATCGACTTGAGTTGATCCTTGTTGGCATCGAGGCGGGCAGTCAGGCTATCCACTTTCAGTCTGAAAGGCTCGTCATCGAGGCGAAACAGCACGTCGCCCTTTTTCACCGGCTGGTTGGCTTGTACCGGCACTTCGACTACCCGGCCCTTGACCAGCGGCACAATCGGGGTTGAGAGATAGTAGTTGCGCGCCATCTCGGAGTAGGGGTGGTTGTAGTTCATCAGCATGATGAGGGTGCCGATGAGGATCACGCCACCCAGCGCGGCGGTGGGAACAGTCCACTTGTTGAGCGGGATCCGGAAGATTTTGAAGATGGCCACGCAGAGTGCCGTGTAGGTCAGGATCAGTAGCAGGTCCATGATTTATCCCTGTTGCTCTTGCTGTTCGATATGGTTGAGGCGGCCTTTCAGCTCGGCCAGCTCCTCTCTGAGGGCCGCGATATCATCTTCATCTTTTTGCAGGCGCTGGTTAAAGCCCCAGCCCCGATCCGGGCGGTAGAGGGTGGCCCAGATCCAGAGGAAAGGCCACAGCACGTGCAGCGTAAACAGGCTGACCCAGCCGGCAACGTGAATGGCATCCTGATGAGGGTGATTCCGATGTTTGGCGATTTCGTAAGGAATATCGTGGATCACGATGACTCCGTAGAAGATGACCAGCGCGACAAAGACGAGCAGGCCAAGGGCAAAGTAATCAAGGAACATGTATAACCTCCACTGGCTTCAAGCACAGCTTTATCATTGATTCATATATTCGGGAAAGCAATTGAAAATCACATATTTATCGTCAGGCCGCACGGAATCTTAAGGGCTTGTGCTGTATAGGAGCTTAAGGGAATAACGGGTTGTTTTATTGGCTTTTTTGTCAATGTAAAAGGGGCCTGTTGGCCCCCTTTTTACAACCGGATACCGGCATCACCCTTCGCTGGGGTTGCTGACCAACGGTTGGCGGAATTTCATCAGGAAGGCCACGGTAATCACGGTAGTGGCGGCCAGACCGATGATGGTCGAGATCCCCATCTCCAGCCCGAACCCGATGGGGGCGTTGGCCAGGTAGGTAAACACCACGGCGGTCATGAACATGGCAGGGATGGTGCAGACCCAGTGCAGCTTGCCCTCTTTGATGAGGAAGGCGGCAGCGGCCCACAGCATGATGACGGCGGTGGTCTGGTTGGCCCAGCCGAAATAGCGCCAGATCACCCCGAACTCGGCCTTGGAGATGATGAAACCAAGGATGAACATGGGGATGGCGATCAGCAGACGCTTGGCCATCGGTTTCTGGGTCAGCTTCAGGAAGTCCGCCACGATGAGGCGGGCACTGCGAAACGCGGTGTCGCCCGAGGTGATAGGCAGGATCACCACACCGAGAATGGCCAGAATGCCGCCCACGGTGCCGAGCAGGCTGGTGGAGACTTCGTGCACTACGGCAGCCGGGCCGCCGTTGGCCATGGTGGCGTTGAGCGCTTCGGTGCTGTCGTAGAAGGAGAGACCCAGGGTGCACCAGATAAGGGCGATGATCCCTTCACCGATCATGGCGCCGTAGAAGATGAAACGGCCGGATTTCTCGTTCTGCATGCAGCGCGCCATCAGCGGTGACTGGGTAGCGTGGAAGCCGGATACCGCGCCACAGGCGATGGTGATGAACAGCAGCGGCCAGAGCGGCAGCTCGGTCGGGTGCAGGTTGGAGAAGTCCATCCCGGTGTTGTAGAAGCCTTTGCCGGAGACAATCAGACCGATGATAAGGCCGACCGACATGAAGACCAGCAGGGCGCCGAAGATGGGGTAGAAGCGGCCGATGATCTTGTCGATGGGGACTATGGTCGCGAGGATGTAGTAGGCAAAAATCGCCATGATCCAGTAGACCAGATCGGTGGAGGTGAGGTTGGCGAGCAGCCCTGCCGGACTCAGCACGAACACCACGCCCACCAGCATCAGCAACACCACGGCGAACAGGTTCATGAAGTGTTTGGCGGCATTGCCCAGATGCTCACCGACTACGGTCGGTACCGAGGCGCCTCTGGCACGCACCGACAGCATGCCGGAGAAGTAGTCGTGAACCGCGCCGGCGAAGATGCAGCCAAAGACGATCCAGAGCATGGCGACCGGGCCATAGAGGGCACCCAAAATGGGGCCGAAGATGGGGCCGACGCCGGCGATGTTGAGCAGTTGAACCAGATAGACTTTCTTGTCCGACATGGGGACATAGTCCACCCCGTCAGCCATGGTGATGGCGGGGGTTTTCAGCTCCGGTTTCGGGCCGAATATCCGTTCGATGAATTTGCCGTATATGAAGTAGCCGGCCACAAGTAAGCCGACACAGAGGAAGAACCAGATCATTGCTACGCTCCTGCATTGTTATTTTTAGGTGTGCGCAGCCACTCTAGGACGTTGAGCTGTTAATGGCAGGTGAAAAAAGATGAGCGGCGCCATGGCGTGCCGAACGGTCGGCGGCTGTGATCAGGCGCACACTCCACGGTTCACTCCAGTCCCAGTTGCTCCTTGAGCTCTTTCAGGTAGCGGCGACTGACTGGCACCCGGGTGCCGCTCGGGGTGACTATCTCCGCCAGCTGGTTATCGAGCAGCCGGATCTCGAAGATGGCGTCGGGGGCGATGAGATACTGGCGGTGGCAGCGCAGCAGCGGGCTCTTCTCCTCCAGGGATTTGAGGGTGAGCTGAGTGTGGAACAGTTCGCCCTGACAGGCGACATGGACGCCGCCCAGATCGGAGAAGGCATACTCCACCTGCTCGATGGGCAGCAGCCGTACCCGGTTGTGCAGATAGCCGGGAATATGGCGGATGGCGGGGGCCAGCGCTTCGACTGGTTGTGGGGAGATATCCTGCTTGAGACGGGCGAGGGTCTTGGCCAGCCGCGCCGGTTCCACCGGCTTGAGCAGGTAGTCGAAGGCGTTCTCCTCAAAGGCCTGAATGGCGTACTCGTCAAAGGCGGTGACAAAGACGATGCGGGGCAGGGGGTCAAGCATGGCGACCAGCTCCATGCCGCTCAGCTTTGGCATCTGGATATCGAGAAAGACCACGTCTGGCTTGAGGCGCTGAATAAGCGGCAGCGCCTCGATGGCATTGCCTGCTTCCCCCACTATCTCGATGGCGGGATCACAGGCAAGGTGCTGTTTCAGCTCTTCGCGGGCGTAGTGTTCATCGTCGACAATCAGGGTCCGGATCATGGTTGCTCCTTGGGCAAGGTGACGGAGACACGCGTCCACTGTTCCGGCTCGCAGCTCACGGTCACCCCGTAGCGCTCGCCAAAGGCGCTCTTGAGGCGCCGGTCCACTATGGTCATTCCCAGTCCATCCCCGGCCGGGCGTGGCTGCCAGGCACCGGCGTTGTCCTCCACATGGATGGTTACTGTCTCCTGTGTCTCTTCCGTGTAGAGATGCAGGCACCCCTTCTCCAGCAGGGTGGAGATGCCGTGCTTGATGGCATTTTCGATAAGGGGCTGCAGGGTGAAGCTTGGCAACTGCAGCGTGGCCAGATGGGCCGGAATATCGTTTTGCACCGTCAGTCGATCGCCAAAGCGGGCCAGCTCGATCTCCAGATAGGAGCGGCAGTGCTCCTGCTCCTCCTGCAGGGTGGTAAGGCCGCTCTGGCGCTTGAGATTCTTGCGGAAAAATCGCGACAAATGCAGCAGCAGATCCCGCGCCTTGCCCGGATCCTGGCGGGTGATGGCGCTGATGGTGTTGAGGGTATTGAACAGAAAATGGGGATTGATCTGGGCCTGGATCAGTTTGAGTTCGGACTGCACCAGCAGCCGCTGCTGCTGCTCCAGCCGACCGGCCAGCAGCTGTTGTGACAGCAGGTTGGCGATCCCTTCCCCCAGGGTGTGGTTGATCTTGAGAAAGAGCCGCTTTTTGGGCTCGTAGAGCTTGATGGTGCCGATCACTCCTTTGTCCCCCTGCAGCGGGATCACCAGTACAGAGCCCAACTGGCATTGAGGCGAAAGGCTGCAGCGATAGGGCTGGGCATTGCCATCGGCGAACAACACCTTGTTGCGCTCTATGGCGCGCATGGTGATAGCCGAGGTGATGGGCGTGCCCGGCAAGTGGTGATCTTCGCCGGTGCCGATAAAGGCGAGGATCTTGTCGGTATCCGTAATGGCTACGGCACCGACGCCTGTCTCCTCCTGAATGATGCGGGCTATCTTGTGACTTGCCTCGGGGGTAAAGCCCTGACTCATGATCCCCACGGTGCGGTTGGCGATATTGAGCGCCTTGGCGGAGAAGACCCGGGAGAACTTCTCATACATCTGCTGCTGATCGCGGATCATGCTGATAAAGAGCGCCGCGCCGCAGGAGTTGGCCAAAATCATCGGGGTGGCGATGGTGCGCACCAGCAGCAGGGATTTGTCGAACGGGGTCGCCACCAGCAGGATGATGACCATCTGCAGGATTTCGGCATAGAGGGTGGTAAAGAAGGCGATGCGTGGCTCGAACAGTGCATCCATCTTGCCGGCCCGCATCAGGCGCCAGTGCACTATGCCGCCCAAGAGCCCTTCGCAGGTGGTGGAGATGGCGCAGGCGAGATCGGTGAATCCCCCCAGAGTATAGCGATGCAAACCCCCGGTCAGTCCGACCAGAAATCCCACCAGCGGACCACCCAGCAAGCCGCCCAGTACGGCACCGACGGCCCGGGTGTTGGCGATGGCGTCATCGATGTCGAGGCCGACATAGGTGCCAAGGATGCAAAAGCTGGAAAAAATAATGTATATCAGTACCTTGTGAGGTAGTCTGACGGAATAGTTGGCAAGCGGGCGCAGCAGCGGGCTTTTGGAAAAGAGGTAGGCGATCACCAGACTGACGCTCATCTGCTGCAGCAAGGAGAGGACCAACTGCATAAAAAACGCTCCTCATAAGTCGGGTGAAATAATCGCCAGCCCGTGCATAAGTGTGATCAGGATCTTGTTCTGGCTGCCGAACGGGGCGGCACGGTCTGCCAGTTTGCCAGAACGGCTGGATAAAACCATATTAAATCAGCAAGTTAAATTGATATTTGTGTAAGCGCACCGGGGTTGGTATTGGTGGATGGAGCATGAATGTATCCGCTGGATACGCCACACGGAGGTGGCATGCTCCGCCCGGCCCAATGGCTGGGCGTTTTTTATACATGGTCAGATGACAACCTTTCGGCGGGTCTTCGAGCAATTATTCCGGTTTGTCCAATGAGTTATCCCCAGCTTCTGGGGATAACTCAAAACGCAAAGTAGTAGCAGAAGCGACGGGTCAGATTGAAGAAGAGCCGTTGCCCCTCATCCAGCTCTTCCTGCTTGATAAAAGCGGTGATAGTGCGCTCATCTTCGCGCAGATCGATCATCGGTACGGCTTCCGGGCGTTGCCCCTTGATATAGGTGAGAATTTTCGGTTTGAGCGGCATGGTCGGTTCGGTGGACAACACCAGCGCCACCGTTTCGTCCGAGAGTTTCACCAGCGATCCCGGTGGATAAACCCCCAGCACCTTGACCAGCAGCTTGACCAGCGTCTGATCGAACTTCTTCTGAGATAATTTGTAGAGCTGGCTGATGGCCTGGCTGGGCGCCGCCGGATTGGCGCTGCTGCGCGGATGCAGCAGCTCGTCATAAAAGTCCACCAGTCCGATCAGACGCGCCAGCGGTGGTATCTCCCCTCCCTTGATCCCCAGCGGATATCCGCTGCCGTCGAGCCGTTCATGATGCAGATGTGCCACCTGACGGATCTTGGGCTCGAAGGCATTGAGCTGGGTCAGCATGTCGAGCCCGTATTGCGGGTGCATATTGAGAAAATTTTGCTCTGCCTTGCTGAGCTCACCACGCTTCTGGATGATCTGGCTCGGTATCTTGAGCTCGCCGATATCGTGGATAAGTCCGGCCAGACCGGTCTCTTCCAGTTCGATGGGGTTCATGCCCAGCTCGCGTGCCATCAGCATGGCGATAAAGGCCACGTTGAGGCTGTGTTGCAGCAAAATGTCGGTGTGGGGGTTGCGGATTAGGTGCAGTCCAAGCGGCCCTTCATGCTGACTGAGCTGGAGGGCGGCATTGCGAACAATCTGGGCGGTATTGGCCAGTCCCTCGTCCGGTTTCAGGTTGAGGGATCCCAATGCGTCGCGCAACTCGCTCATCGACTGGCCAAATGCCTTGTCGGCGGCACGCATGGAGCGGCGGAAGGCTTTTTCGTCAAAGGGGGGCGGGCCAGAGGCGATCAGCTCTTCCAGCTCTTCGAGGTCGGGGCCGGCATCGGGCACATCGCCGCGCAGTAGCGGCTCGATCGGCAGGTCGCTCTTGTCGGGGTCCACCATCATGAGGTTCAGATCAAGGTGGCGAATGATGTCCAGCTGCTGCTGATCCTTGATTTTGAAGGCATTGAACATAAATGGATGGTTAGTCCATCCGGTGGGAAGATGGATAAAGTGGCCAACCCTCAGCTGTTCTATAGAGGCTTCGATCAGTGCCATTGATGAACTCGCATTTCTTGAATGCCTACCCAACAAGCTAGCAAAATCCGATGGATAGACAACAAAAAAACCAAGGTAACGGTTGACTGGATGCGAGGCTGTGATGATACGCACGGAGCGCTGCGTTATCTCTTAATTCGCGCTTAATTTTTGCCTTCTACGCTGGCGGCACTGTTTCTGGTAGTGTTGCCCCGCCATTTATTGTGTCGTCCGGCATTCAGGAGTCTTCTATGCGCATCACGCTCGGTGTGATGAAGGTGAATTTGTTGCTGGTGCTCTTTTTTGCACTGGTGCTGAACTGGCCTTTCTTTCTTCGTTTTTATTCTGTTATCAGTGGCCTGGAACATGTCCGGGCCGGTTTCGTTATCTCGGTTCCTCTGGTGCTGCTTGCCGCACTCAACGCCGTCTTTATCCCCTTTACCTTCCGCTGGTTGCTCAAGCCCTTCTTTTCGCTGCTGATCCTGACGGGCTCCATCGTCAGTTACGCCATGCTCAAGTACGGCGTCATCTTCGATGCCAGCATGATCCAGAACATAGTGGAGACCAACAACAGCGAGGCGACCTCCTACCTGAATGTGCCGGTTGTGCTCTGGTTCCTGCTGACCGGCGTGTTGCCCATGGTGGTGCTCTGGTCGCTGAAGGTGCACTATCCGGAAAACTGGTACAAGGGGCTGGCCATCAGGGCTGGCGCACTGGCCCTCTCGCTGCTGTTCGTAGGAGGTGTTGCCGCACTTTACTATCAGGATTACGTCTCGATCGGCCGCAATCATCGGATCCTGGGTAAACAGATAGTGCCGGCCAACTATGTCAACGGCATCTACAAATATGCCCGCGACGTGGTATTTGCCACTCCCATCCCTTATCAACCCTTGGGGACGGATGCCAAAGTCATCGCCAAAGGGGATAAACCGACCCTGATGTTTCTGGTGGTGGGGGAGACGGCACGCAGCAAAAACTACTCCCTCAACGGTTATGACAAACCGACCAACAGCTTTACCGATAAAGAGGAAGGGATCGTCTCGTTTCGGGATGTGCGCTCCTGCGGCACCGCCACCGCGGTTTCGGTGCCCTGCATGTTCTCCAACCTGACTCGCCGTGGCTATGACGAGCAGCAGGCGAACGCTCAGGATGGCTTGCTCGATGTGCTGCAGCATGCCGGCATCTCGGTGCTCTGGAAGGACAACGATGCCGGTTGCAAGGGGGTATGCCGCAATGTGCCGACCATCGATATAGCGCCAAAGGATTATCCGGCCTTCTGCAAGGGTGGTTCCTGTTATGACGAGGTACTGCTGGAAGGGCTGGATCAGCAGATCGCCCGAATGAAGGGCAGCAAGCTGGTGGTCTTTCACCTGATGGGGAGCCATGGTCCGACCTACTATCGCCGCTATCCAGCCAGTGATCGGGTATTCGTGCCCGACTGCCCGCGCAGCGACATTGAAAACTGCAGCGACGAGGAGCTGGTCAACACCTATGACAACACTATCCGCTATACCGACAAGGTGGTGGCGCAGCTTATCGACAAGCTCAAGGCTCTGGAGAGCAAGTACAACACCGGCCTGCTCTACCTCTCGGATCACGGTGAGTCGCTAGGGGCCATGGGGCTTTACCTGCACGGCACACCCTACAAGTTCGCGCCGGACGATCAGACCAAAGTCCCCCTGCTGACCTGGCTCTCTCCGCAAATGGTGGCCGCCCGTCAGCTGGATATGAGCTGCCTGGCCGGGGAGGCGAGCAGCAAGCGCTTCTCCCACGACAACCTGTTCCACTCGATGCTGGGGATCATGGATGTGCAGACCAAGGTCTACGACGGGGAGCTGGATCTTTTCAAAGCCTGCAGAAGTCAGTAATAAGGGGTCGAGATTCGCCCAATAAAAAACGGCAGCCACTGGCTGCCGTTTTTTATTGCAAAAGATAAACCTTACTTCTGCTCCATGATGATCTGCAGCAGGTCTCCCTCCAGCAGGGCACGTTTGACCAGCGCAAAGCCACCATAGGTCGGCTGGTTCTGGAAGCGCGCCTTCACGATGGGCAGGCCACGGTGGAAGCTTGGCAGGGACTGGTGCTCTACGCAGCGGCGGATAGCCGGGAAGAGGATCTCTTCGGCTGCGGTGATTTCGCCGGCGATCAGCACCTTTTGCGGGTTGAAGAGGTTGACCGTGATGGCTACCGCCCGTCCCAGATGCTCGCCGACGTTCTCGATGACGCTGCGAGCCAGTTCGTCGCCCGCCAGCGCCGCCTTGCACACCTCCTGAATGGTGATGTGCTTCTCCTGCAGCGAGCTCTGGTGGCCGCGGCTGATAAGCTCCTTCACCTTGTCGATGATCGCTTCGTTGGAGGCGATGGTCTCAAGGCAACCAAAGTTGCCGCAGTGGCAGCGCTTGCCGAGCGGCTCGACCTGGATATGGCCGATCTCGCCGACGTTGCGGTTCTGGCCGAGGAACACCTGACCCTTGGTGATGATCCCGGAGCCTGTGCCCTGGTGGACGCTCACCAGAATTGAGTCCATGCAGTCGCGGGACTCGCCGAAGAAGTGTTCGGCCAGCGCCAGCGAGCGGGTGTCGTTGCCCACGTAGCAGGGGAGGTTAAAGTGGTTCTCAAGCAGCTTCGCCAGTCCCAGATTGCGGATCTGGTACTTGGGGGTATAGATGACCATGCCGGATTCCGGATTGACCAGACCCGGCATGGTGAGGGCGATGCTGATGAGATTGCGGCTGCGCTCGGCGTTGGCGTCGATGAAGGCGCCAATTTCCCGCAGCAGCATGTCGACCACGGGCTGCTGGTCGATCTCGGTCACCTGAATGACGTGCTGGTCGAGCTCCTTGCCGTCGAGATCATAGAGACTCAGCTGCAGGTAGCCACGGCCCAGCTTGGCGGAGACAAACTGAAAGCGATGCTTGATGGTGGTCAGCGAGATGGCTCGCCGCCCGCCGGTGGAGGCTTGCGGAGAGGTCTCCTTGATCAGGCCATGCTCGATCAGTTGCCGGGTTATTTTGGTCACGCTGGCCGGGGCCAGCTGACTCAACTCGGCAATTTTGACCCGCGAGATGGGGCCTTGCAGGTCGATGAGCCGATATACGGCTGCACTGTTGACCTGCTTGATAAGATCTACGTTTGCTATTTGTCCGCCAGTCATGATGTCACTGTTGTGTGTAGTGTCCGTTAACCACGGTCCCACGGACCGTGAAGTCCTGATCGAAGACAGTGAGGTTGGCTACTTTACCGACCTGGATACTACCGAGACGTGAGTCCAATCCAATGGCGCGCGCGGGATAGAGGCTGGCCATTCTCAGTGCTTCATCGAGCGGTAATCCGACCTGCTTGACCAGATTCTCCACCCCTTCAATCATGGTGAGGGAGGAACCGCCGAGTGTACCATTCTCGTCAATGCACTGACCATCGCGCAAAAAGACGGTGGTGCCACAAAAATCAAATTTCTCAAACCCTTCCGGCGCACCTGCCGCAGCAGTGGCATCGGTAACCAGCACCAGTCGCTCACCAAGGATCTTGTGTGCCAGACGCACGTTGGCCCAGTGCACATGGTGGCCATCGACGATGACGCCAGCGTAGACATCCTTGCGGTCATAAATGGCCCCCACAACACCCGGCTCGCGACCGTTGAGGGTCGGGGTCATGGCGTTGTAGAGGTGAGTGGCAAAGCGAATGCCGTTGTCAAAGCCAGTCATCGCCTGGTCATAACTGGCGGCGGTATGGCCGGCAGAGACCAGGATCCCCGCATCCACCAGACGGCGAACGTGGGCCGGATCGTTGCGCTCCGGTGCCAGGGTGATCTTGGCGATGGCGTCCGCGTTGGCGCAGAAGAAGTCGATCATCTCGTCCGCTGGCTGGCGGATTTGCGCGGCAGGGTGGATCCCCTTGCGCTTGAGGTTGGTGTAGGGACCTTCCAGATGGACACCCAGCACCTCGTTGGGGTGGGCGGCCATGTAGTCACGGGTGACGGCGACGGCCTGCTTCATGTCCGCATCCGGACTGGTGATCAGGGTCGGCAGGAAGCTGGTGGTGCCGGATTTCAGGTTGGCCGCCTGCATGGTGGCTAGGGTTTCGGTGGTGATGTCGGTATTGAACATCACGCCACCACAGCCGTTGAGTTGCACGTCGATGAAACCGGCGGTCAGATTGGCGCCTTTGAGGTCAATCTGTTCGATACCCGCAGGCAGCTCGGCCTCGCGGGAGATGGCGACAATCTTGTCGCCCTCAATAAGCACCCCGTAACCGGTCAGCACACAGCTGCCGGTATAGAGAGTGCAGTTGGTCAATGCGTACATGGGCGCTCCTTACAGACGGCCGATGTTGGCGGCTTCCAGCTGCTGGAAGTAGCGAACGGTCTTGACCTTGAGCTCCATGGTGGAGGGCTCGTCGCACACCATCATTCCTTTCGGATGCAGTTGCAGGGTGGAGATGGTCCACATGTGGTTGACGCTGCCTTCCACGGCGGCCTGCAGAGCCAGTGCCTTGCCGTGGCCGGTCACCAGGATCATGATCTCTTCCGCATCCATCAGGGTACCGACACCCACGGTCAGCGCCAGCTTGGGCACCTGCTCCATGTCGCCACCGAAGAAGCGGGAGTTGGCGATGCGGGTATCCTCGGTCAGGGTCTTGACCCGGGTACGAGAGGAGAGGGAAGAGGCCGGTTCGTTGAACGCGATGTGGCCGTCATTGCCGACGCCGCCCATGAACAGGTTGATCTTGCCGTAGGATTTGATCTTCTCTTCGTAGCGCTTGCACTCGGCCACCAGATCTTCGGCATTGCCGTTGAGGATGTTGATGTTCTCGGGACGGATGTCGATGTGGCTGAAGAAGTTGTTGTGCATGAAGCTGTGGTAGCTCTCCGGGTGATCTTCCGGCAGGCCGACGTACTCGTCCATGTTGAAGGTGACCACGTTCTGGAAGCTCACTTCGCCAGCCTTGTGCAACTCGATCAGACGCTTGTAGGTATTGAGCGGAGTGCCACCGGTGGGCAGGCCCAGTACGAAGGGGCGGTCTGCTGTCGGCTTGAAGGCATTGATACGGTCAACGATGTAACGGGCAGACCACAGGCCTACTTGGCTGGCGGACTTCAACGGGATAAGGCGCATATGGATACCTCTGTGTCGGGTTGCGACCGGCTTGACGGTGGCAATGGGCTAAGACGAATTTAAGTTGTTTTATAGCGTAAATAAAGATTGCGAACTAAGCCACATCTATCCACCACCTTTATCTTGTTTGGGTGATAACGATCACGATTATCGGTTTATTAATTTGCGCAGCGAAATAAAAGCCCTAGACTGCAAATCAAGCCTTGATGGCTTATGCGTCAAACGTGATAAGCACTTAATTTCTAGAAAAACATTAACTAAGGAGAGGAACCGTGAACATTCTCGGTTATTTGCAAAAGATCGGCCGTGCCCTGATGGTGCCGGTAGCGGTATTGCCTGCCGCCGCGATCCTGATGGGGGTTGGCTACTGGATTGACCCGAATGGTTGGGGTGGTGAGAGCGCGTTGGCCGCCTTCCTGATTAAAGCGGGCGCAGCCATTATCGATAACATGTCCGTACTGTTCGCAGTTGGTGTTGCTTACGGTATGTCCAAGGATAAAGACGGTTCTGCTGCTCTGGCAGGTCTGGTCGGCTTCCTGGTCGTTACCACCCTGCTGAGCCCGGGCGCTGTGGCCCAGATCAAGAGCATCCCGGTGGAGCAGGTTCCTGCCGCGTTTGCCAAGATCAGCAACCAGTTCGTGGGTATCCTGTGTGGTGTTATCGCCGCTGAGCTGTACAACCGCTTCAGCAGCGTAGAGCTGCACAAGGCTCTCTCCTTCTTCTCCGGTCGTCGTCTGGTACCGATCGTAACCTCCGTCGTGATGATCGTCGTATCTTTCATCCTGATGGCAGTATGGCCGGCAATCTACGGTGGTCTGGTCTCCTTCGGTGAGTCCATCGTGAGCCTGGGCTCCACCGGCGCCGGTATCTACGCCTTCTTCAACCGTCTGCTGATCCCGATTGGTCTGCACCACGCCCTGAACTCCGTGTTCTGGTTCAACGTGGCCGGTATCAACGACATCCCGAACTTCCTGGGTGGTCAGGCTACCATCGATGCCGCTCTGGCCGCTGGCAAGAGCCTGGATCAGGTGAAAGGCGTGGTCGGTATGTACCAGGCTGGCTTCTTCCCCATCATGATGTTCGGTCTGCCGGGTGCCGCTCTGGCCATCTACCACTCCGCCAAGAAAGAGAACAAAGAGAAAGTTGCGTCCATCATGATCGCTGCTGCCTTTGCCTCCTTCTTCACCGGTGTAACCGAGCCGCTCGAATTCTCCTTCATGTTCGTAGCTCCGGTACTGTATGTCATCCACGCCGTGCTGACCGGTATCTCCGTGTTCATCGCTGCCTCCATGCACTGGATGGCTGGTTTCGGTTTCAGTGCCGGTCTGGTGGATATGGTGCTCTCCAGCCGCAACCCGCTGGCAACCAACTGGTACATGCTGATCCCTCAGGGTCTGGTCTTCTTCGGCCTCTACTACACAGTGTTCCGCGTAGTCATTGCCAAGCTGAACCTGAAAACCCCGGGTCGTGAAGATGATGAAGCTGCTGCTCCGGCTGCTGCCCAGTCCACCAACCGTACCGAGCTGGCCAAGCAGTATCTGGAAGTGTTGGGCGGTCAGGACAACCTGGTTACCATCGATGCCTGCATCACTCGTCTGCGTCTGACCCTGAAAGACCGCAGCATCGTCGATGAGCGCAAGCTGAAAGCCCTGGGTGCGGCCGGTGTGGTCAAGCTCGGCGAGCAGAACCTGCAGGTGATTCTGGGCCCATTGGCCGAAATCATCGCCGGTGAGATGAAAGCCCTGCGTTAATCGAGCGACTCGCTCACCTCAAGTCTAAGTCCATTGTTGACATAACTAAGGGCCCCGCCTCGGGGCCCCATATAAAAAAAAGCCAAGAAAATCCAACCTTTACTTCAAATGAGAGCAGCAGTTATGAACTTGAAACATTCTCTGTTAGCCATTGCCATGTCTACCGTTTTCGTCAGCCAGGTCCAGGCAGCCGATGCTGCCAAGCAAGCCGTGGTCGACTCCCTCGCCAACAATCTGGTGGTCAAGTATGAAGTGGTCACCAACGATGGCGCTGGTGCCGGTCTCGATTGCCAGGCGCTGGGCTCCGAGTGGGCGAGCTGTGGCGTTGCCAAGCTGCACCTGACCAACACCGGTGCTGACGTCACCTCCAAGGACTGGAGCATCTATGTCTCCTCCATCCGCCGCATCCAGCGGGTGGACAACGACCAGTTCACCATCACTCACCTGACCGGCGACCTCTATCGTTTGACGCCAACCGAGAAGTTCCAGGGGTTCGCCAAGGATGCCACCGTCGAAGTACCGTTGGTGGTCGAATATTGGGTTCTTTTCGAATCTGACATCATGCCAAACTGGTATGTCGCCAGCGAAGGTGCCGAGCCGAAAGTGCTGGCCAGCATGAGCAACATCGATGATGCCACCACCTACGAGAAGCCGATGCCGGCTGATGGTTGGAAGCGCATCAAGGATGACAAGAACATCCTGATGAACAGCGAGACCCGTTTCGCTGCCAACCAGACCAGCACTCTGCTGCCGGTTGGCAAGGTCGACAACCAGATCCTGCCGACCCCGATGAAGCAGGTGGTCAAGGCTGGCCCGCAGGTTGACTTCTCCACCATCAAACTCAATGCCCTGGATCTGCCGAGCGATCGTGCCGAAGCCCTGAAAGCACAACTGACCAAGCTGGGTGTTACCCTCTCCGACACCGGCTACCCGGTCACCATCAAGCTGGGCAGCAAGCTCAAGCAGGCCGAAGGTTATGACATGACCATCGGCAAGAAAGGCACTGTTATCCAGGGTCACGACATCGAAGGCGCCTACTGGGGTGCTCAGTCCCTGATCTCCCTCCTGGGGGTCAACGACAAGCTGGTTAGCCAGATGACCGTTGAAGATGCGCCGCGCTTTGAATACCGCGGTATGCAGACCGACGTGGCTCGTCACTTCCGCAGCCTGGACACCATGAAGAAGCTGGTTGACCAGATGTCTGCCATGAAGCTCAACGTGCTGCACCTGGGTCTGACCAACGATGAAGGCTGGCGTCTCGAGATCCCGGGCCTGCCGGAACTGACTCAGGTCGGTAGCCAGCGTTGCCACGATCTCTCCGAAACCAAGTGCCTGCTGCCGCAACTGGGCTCCGGCCCGACCAGCGACAACCAGGGCTCCGGCTTCTACAGCAAGTCCGACTATATCGACCTGGTGCGTTATGCCAGAGCGCGCGGTGTGACCGTTATCCCCGAGATCAACATGCCGGCGCACGCCCGTGCAGCCGTGGTCTCCATGGAAGCGCGTTACAAGCGTCTGATGGCTGAAGGCAAAGAAGCCGAAGCCAACCAGTTCCGCCTGACTGACCCGGCTGATACCTCCAACGTCACCTCGGTTCAGTTCTACGACAAGATGTCCTTCATCAACCCTTGCCAGCCGGGTGCTGCCACCTTCGTGGCCAAGGTGATGGATGAAGTTGCCCAGATGCACCAGGCCGCCGGCCAGCCGCTGACCGCATGGCACTACGGTGGTGACGAAGCGAAGAACATCATGCAGGGCGGTGGTTATCAGGATCCGGCCGTCACCAAGAAAGAAGAGCTGGTGGCATGGAAAGGCAACGTCGACTCCAGCAAGCAGGACAAGCCGTTTGGCAAGTCCCCGATGTGCCAGAAGATGATCGACGATGGCAAGATCAAGGACGTTGCCGAGCTGCCGGTTTACTTCGCCAAGGAAGTGGGCGAGATGGTTAAAGGCCACGGCTTCTCCACCCTGCAGGCGTGGGAAGATGGTCTGAAGTACGCCAACAGCGCCAAGGACTTTGCCACCGACAACACCCGTGTCAACTTCTGGGAAACCCTCTACTGGGGTGGCTTCAACGAAGCGATGAAGTGGGCGCACAAGGGTTACGAAGTGGTCCTCTCCAACCCGGATTACCTCTACTTCGACTTCCCGAACGAGGTGCACCCGGCTGAGCGTGGCTACTACTGGGCAACCCGTTTCAATGACACCCGCAAGGTGTTCGCCTTCGCCCCGGAAAACCTGCCGCAGAACGCCGAGACCTCGGTTGACCGCGATGGCAACGCCTTCGTGGCCAAGGGTGACCAGGATCCGGTCAAGTTCAAGGGTATCTCCGGTCAGCAGTGGAGTGAAACCGTACGTACCGACGCTCAGTACGAGTACATGGTTTACCCGCGTATCTTCTCCATGGCCGAGCGCGCATGGCACAAGGGTGGCTTCGAGCTGAACTATGTGAAAGGTCGCGAGTTCTCCGGCGAGACCAAGCATGTCAACAAGGCCACTCTGAACAAAGAGTGGAACCAGTTCGCCAACGTGCTGGGTCAGCGCGTTCTGCCGAAACTGGATCAGGCCGGTGTTGAATACCGCCTCTCCGTACCGGGTGCCAAAGTGGTGAACGGTGTGCTGGAAGCGAACGTGGATCTGCCGGGTCTGCCCATCCAGTACAGCCTGGACGGCAAGACCTGGAGTGCCTACGACGCCGCGGCCAAGCCGACCGTTGACGGCAAGGTCTACCTGCGTACCACCAGCTTCGATGGCAAGCGCAGCAGCCGCGTCACCGAGCTGAACTGATAGTACACATCTCGTAACGCAAGGTGGGTCGCAAGACCCGCCTTTCCCAAGGGCGATGGTCTATCGGATTTGGGAAAGGTTGACTGTGCGTGTGAGCCTTTGTTGTGTGTGTATTGTCTGTTTTGTTTTTCATCACTTTCAGCCCCGCCTTGTGCGGGGCTTTTTTATACATCCGGCATTACGAGGCTGCTTTGACCCGCTTTTTAGCACGCCAATAGCCCGGAACTGCCAAATTCAGGTTGAGGCAGGGCGCGTAATGAGGGATCATATCCGGCTTGACGGCGGGGGGATGAGGGTGCCAGCCGGCACAACTTCCGCCAGTGACGCTTTTTTGAGGTGAGCCATGAGTCAGGCGAACAGCCCAACTAACTTTATTCGTCAGATCATTGATGAAGATCTGGCCAGCGGTAAGCACAGCAGCGTGCATACCCGTTTTCCGCCCGAGCCGAACGGTTATCTCCATATCGGCCACGCCAAATCCATCTGCCTGAACTTCGGCATCGCCCGCGACTATCAGGGCCAGTGCAACCTGCGCTTTGACGATACCAACCCGGCGAAGGAAGATATCGAGTACGTTGAGTCCATCAAGCAGGACGTGCAGTGGCTCGGCTTCCAGTGGAACGGCGAGATCTGCTACTCCTCCGACTATTTCGACAAGCTGCACGGCTACGCCGTTGAACTGATCGAAAAGGGTCTGGCCTATGTGGACGAGCTCTCCCCCGAGCAGATGCGCGAGTACCGCGGCACCCTGACCGAGCCGGGCAAGAACAGCCCGTTCCGCGACCGCAGCGTGGCAGAGAACCTGGCCCTGTTCGAGAAGATGAAGAACGGCGAGTTTGCCGAGGGCTCCGTCTGCCTGCGCGCCAAGATCGACATGGCTTCTCCCTTCATGGTGATGCGCGATCCGGTTATCTATCGCATCAAGTTTGCCCACCACCACCAGACCGGTGACAAGTGGTGCATCTACCCGATGTATGACTTCACTCACTGCATCTCGGACGCCCTGGAAGGGATCACCCACTCCATCTGTACTCTGGAGTTCCAGGACAACCGTCGTCTGTACGACTGGGTGCTGGACAACATCACTATCGACTGTCACCCGCGTCAGTACGAGTTCTCTCGTCTGAACCTCGAATACACCGTCATGTCCAAGCGCAAGCTGAACCTGCTGGTGACCGAGAAGCACGTCGATGGTTGGGACGACCCGCGCATGCTGACCGTCTCCGGTCTGCGTCGCCGTGGTTACACCCCGGCCTCCATCCGCGAGTTCTGCAAGCGCATCGGCGTGACCAAGCAGGACAACATCGTCGAGATGAGCATGCTGGAAGCCTGCATCCGTGAAGACCTCAACGAGAATGCGCCGCGCGCCATGGCCGTGCTGCACCCGGTGAAGGTGGTGATCGAGAACCTGGCTGCCGATGAAGTGCTGACCGCCCCGGCTCACCCGAGCAACGCCGAGATGGGTACCCGCGAGCTGAACTTTACCCGCGAAATCTTCATCGACGAAGCCGACTTCAAAGAAGAAGCCAACAAGCAGTTCAAGCGTCTGGTGCTGGGCAAGGAAGTGCGTCTGCGCAATGCCTATGTCATCAAGGCCGAGCGCATCGAGAAGGATGCCGACGGCAAGGTTACCTGCATCTACTGCAGCTACGATCCAGAGACCCTGGGCAAGGATCCGGCCGATGGCCGCAAGGTGAAAGGGGTGATCCACTGGGTCAGCGCCACTCACTCCCTGCCGGCAGAAGTACGTCTCTATGACCGTCTGTTCAAGGTGCCGAACCCGGGCGCCGAAGAGGACTTCGAAGCTGCCCTGAACCCGGAATCCCTGGTGATCATCGAGGGTGCCCGTGTCGAGGCTTCGCTCAAGAACGCCAAGCCGGAGCAGGCTTACCAGTTCGAGCGCGAAGGCTACTTCTGCGCCGACAACAAGCTCTCCAGCCCGGAGCATCTGGTGTTCAACCGCACTGTTGCCCTGCGCGACTCCTGGGGCAAGGTAGAAGGCTGATACAGTGGGGCAGGGGAGACTCTGCCCTCCATTGTGCTTCTATCCTGTTTCGGACAATAAAAAAGCCAGCTGATGCTGGCTTTTTTATTGTCCGTGATCTGATGTTGCAGCCGACTCAGTCGTCGTGCTTGCACTCACCGCTGGCACAGTGACCGTAGAGGTAGAGACTGTGGTTGGTGAGACGGATATTGTGCTTCTTGGCGATCTCGCTCTGGCGCTGCTCGATCACCTCGTCGGAGAACTCGATCACCTTGCCGCAGTCCAGGCAAACCAGATGGTCGTGGTGCTCCTGGGTCGCCAGTTCGAATACCGACTTGCCCCCTTCGAAGTGATGGCGGGTCACGATACCGGCATCGTCAAACTGGTTGAGAACGCGGTAGACGGTGGCGAGGCCAATCTCTTCACCCAGATCGATCAGGCGTTTATAGAGATCTTCGGCACTGGTGTGTTGGCAGTCCGGCTGTTGCAGGATTTCCAGGATCTTGACCCGGGGCAAGGTGATCTTGAGCCCGGCCTTTTTTAACGCTTGGTTGTTGTCTGCCATATTCTACTTATTCGCATTCTCGAAGGTGGGGTTTATTCTGATGGACTGCCGCGGGAATGGCAACCTTCAACTCGCTTGGCCTGTCATTATAGGTCGTTGCATCCCTAAAAATAAACCCGCAAATTCAAAGGGTTTAGCCACTCATCCGGGTCTGGATTGAAATAATCAATCACCTTGATCGACTTGCCGGGATGGCAGATGTTGATAAGATGTAACTTTCACATGTCTGGTCGGATGAGATCCATGGATTGGCTTTTTGACAACGCGGCCTGGGTGCGCCGCGCCCTCAATGCCTGGCCCCCTTTCTGGGGCGCCGGCATCAAGATAGAGACCCTGAGCGATGATTTTCGCTTCTGCCGGGTCACCCTCAAATCCCGCTGGTGGAACAAGAATGCCAACCGCACCCAGTTTGGCGGCAGCATGTTTGCCATGACCGATCCCATCTATCCGCTGATGCTGATGGGCTATTTCAAGAACCGTTATTACGTCTGGGACAAGGCGGGCAGCATCAACTACATCAAGCCTGGCAAGGGCAAGCTGGTGGCGGAATTCAACCTGAGCGACGGCAAGCTGGCCGAAATCGTGGCGGCGACCGAAGGGGGGATCAAGTACTTTCCCGAATTCGAGGTGACGGTGCAGGACGGTCATGGGGAGCTGGTAGCGCAGGTGAAACGCACTCTCTATGTGCGGGCCAAGCCCGAGCACAGGGGAGAGTGAACGGCAGCAAATTGCAGATAGAACAAGGGCCCCGACGGGGCCCTTGTTGCTTCAAGCAGGGGGAGGCGATTACTCCAGCTCGCCCAGGCACATCTCTTCGTGCAGCTGCTTGCACCAGCCTTTGACGCGCTCGGCGGTCAGCTCCGGCTGACGATCTTCGTCGATGCCCAGACCGACGAAGTGTTTGTCATCTACCAGCGCCTTGGAGGCTTCGAATTCGTAACCGGCAGTCGGCCAGTGACCGATGATGATGGCGCCTTTGGCTTCAACGATGTCGCGCAGGGTACCCATGGCGTCGAGGAAGTACTCGGCGTAGTCTTCCTGGTCGCCACAACCGAAGATGGCAACCAGCTTGTTGGTGAAGTCGATTTCGCCCAGATCGGGGAAGAAGTCGTCCCAGTCGGCCTGTGCTTCGCCGTAGTACCAGGTCGGGATGCCGAACATCAGCAGATCGAAGTTCTCGATGTCGGCCTTGCTGCTCTTGGCGATGTCACGGACTTCAATCAGATTCTTGCCCAGCTCTTTCTGGATCATCTTGGCGACAGCTTCGGTGTTACCGGTATCGCTGCCAAAAAACAGACCTACACTTGCCATAGTGTTTAGTTACCCGTATTTGGTGTTAATGCTTGACGCTCAGACTGCAATATCCACCGCAAAGGCGGACTCAATCTGTTGCTTCAGGATAGATTGGATCAGCTCGGCTCGGCTGATGTTCTGTTGCAACGCAAGTTGGTTCAGGCGCTCCAGCAACTCGGCCTCCACCTTTAACTCTACCCGCTTCAGCCCATTCTCCCGATCGCGCTTAAGCTGGTTACGCTTGTTGATCTTGAGTTGGGTCTCGCGGGGGAGTGGGTTGGTCTTTGGCCTGCCGGGGCGCTTCTCGTTTGCGAACAGATCCAGTGTTGTTCGATCAGTTTGCTGTTTGGCCATACATCACAGATGAAAATTGTTAGCCTAGTCCTGAGCCTTCCCAGCCCAGTTCGATCAGCCCCTTGGCGACAAAACCTGCACAACCCAGAAACAGTACCAACCAGACGATGAAACGACCGAAACGGGGCACGTTGCCGCGTTTGAGAACGTCCTGAATGGCCAAGCCAATCAATATGAAAATGGCCACAAAGAATAACTTGAGGCCCAAACTTTCGATCAGGTCGATATGTTCACTTAGCATGGATTGCGCACACTCCTTATGACGGGCGCACTATATCACAAAGGATTTGGAACTGTTAACCGCCTGTGGACAGGAAATCCACAACCAGTTTGTTGAACAACATCGGTTTTTCCGCATGCAGCCAGTGGCCGGTTCCGGCGATGACGCGCACCTTTGCTGCCGGGAATTGGGCCAGTGCCGCCTCGCTGTATTGCGGCTGCATGTAATCGGAATCCCCCCCCTTGATAAAGAGCACTGGCCCCTCGAAGCGGCGCTCATCCTCGGGCCAGCCCATGATGTTGGCGTAGTTCTCCTCAAGAGCAGGCACATTGAAGCGCCACTGCCAGCCATCGTCACCTTTGGCGAAGGATTTGAGCAGAAACTGGCGCACCCCGGCGATCTCGATATGTTCGGCCAGAATGCGCTCTGCATCGCTGCGGTTCTGGGGCTGTGCCGCCAGAGTGGCGTTGAGGCCGGCGAACACATTCTGGTGGCGGGAGTGGGGATAGGCGACCGGCGCCATGTCGGCCACCACCAGCCGGCTCACCCGCGCGGGCGCCAGCTTGGCAAGCTGCATCCCGACCTTGCCTCCCATGGAGTGGCCGACTAGCGCCGCCTGATCCAGCCCAAGGTGATCCATCAGCGCGAGTATGTCGGCGGCCTGCGCCGGATAGCTCATGTCGTCGCTGCGAAACGAGGTGCCGTGGTTGCGCAGATCGACGCTGATGACCCGATAGTGCTCGCCGAGGGCGCGGGCCAGCAGGCCCAGGTTATCGAGGCTGCCGAACAGCCCGTGGATCAGAATGACGGCCGGACCCTGACCCTGCTCTTTGAAGTTCACTACGCTCTTTTGTTGCAAAATGACACCTTGTTCGGTCATGAGTGCGTTGCCGATATGATTTAACGCACTGGAAAGAAAAGGATTTCGTGTGATGAAGGGGAAATTTGTGTGGTTTTTTTTCTAAAAAATCCCGTTCAGATCGGCTATCAGTGCGGCCGATCACACACTTGGGCCGCTATTATGCCGTATTCTCGATGAGATTCATGTACATCTGCCAGCCCCTCCCTTGGGCTGTCGGGTTTGCCTATGTATAATCGCCGCATCCGAATTTCGACGAGTCCAGCGCATCCCTATGAAAACCATCGAGCTTGATGACGATCTCTACTTCTATATCGCCAGCCAGACCCGGCACATCGGTGAGAGTGCCTCCGACATCCTGCGCCGTCTGCTGGAACAGCCTGCTCAGGGGGCCGCGTCAGCCGCCGTTGCCGAGCCAGCCTTGGCGGCACCACACCGTGCCGTTGCCGCTCCGCAGGGGCTGCAAGCCCTGCTCGACTCAGGCGAGCTGCAACAGGAAGAGAAGTCCATCAACCGTTTCATGCAGGTGCTGAGTACCCTCTACCGGGACGATCCGGTCGGGTTTACCCAGGCCACCGAAATCAAGGGGCGCAAGCGCGTCTATTTCTCGCGGGATCCCGAGGCTCTGCGCGCCAGTGGCAGCACCACCAAGCCCAAGCCGGTACCGGAAACCCCGTTCTGGGTGATCACCAACACCAATACCAGTCGCAAGCAGAACATGGTGGCCCAGCTGATGAGCAGCATGGGCTACGGCGACGAGGTGATCGCGCAGGTGTGCGGCGCAATCTAACGGTTTTTCAAGACTCAGGCCTTGCCCGACAAGGCCGCCATTACGCAAGGAAAACGCCATGGCTCAGCATTCCCACGCCGGTCAGCCGGCCCGTTTAAGCGACCTGACCAATATTCCCCGTCTGGTCAGCGCCTACTACCTCAACAAGCCGGACATGAGCCGCCCCGAGCAGCGAGTTGCCTTCGGTACCTCCGGCCACCGTGGCAGCGCCCTGCACAGCGCCTTTACCGAATCCCATATTCTGGCTGTGACTCAGGCACTGGTGGAGTATCGCCAGCAGGCCGGCATCACTGGCCCGCTGTTTGTCGGCATGGATACTCACGCCCTGTCCGAATCCGCCTTTGCCAGCGCCGTCGAAGTGCTGGCCGCCAATGGCGTTGAAACCCGCATTCAGGCTGGCCTCGGCTTTACCCCGACCCCGGTCATCTCTCACGCCATCCTGCGCCACAATGCAGGCAAACCGGCTGCCCGTGCTGACGGCGTGGTGATCACTCCGTCCCACAACCCGCCGGAAGATGGTGGCTTCAAGTACAACCCGCCTCACGGTGGCCCCGCCGAAGGGGAGATCACCAAGTGGGTCGAGGATCGTGCCAACGCGATCCTGGAAGCGGGTCTGGCCGGCGTGAAGCGCATGACGTTCGCCGAGGCGCTCAAGAGCCCGTTCGTGGCCCTGCACGACTATGTCACCCCTTATGTGGATGATCTGAAGAACGTGTTGGACATGGACGCCATCAAGAACGCAGGCATCAAGATCGGTGTCGATCCGCTGGGCGGCTCCGGCGTCGCCTACTGGGACGTCATCGCCAAGACCTACGGCCTGAACATCGAGGTGGTGAACTACAAGGTCGACCCGACCTTCTCCTTCATGACCCTGGATAAAGACGGCAAGATCCGGATGGACTGCTCCAGCCCGTTCGCCATGGCGAGCCTGATCGCTCTCAAGGACAAGTTCGACATCGCCCTTGGCAACGACCCTGACTACGACCGTCACGGCATCGTCACCAAGTCCGGCCTGATGAACCCGAACCACTATCTGGCGGTGGCAATCCAGTATCTGTTTACCCATCGCACCGGCTGGTCTGCCGATGCAGCCGTCGGCAAGACGCTGGTCTCTTCCTCCATGATCGACCGGGTTGCCGGCGAGATTGGCCGCACCCTGAAAGAGGTTCCGGTCGGCTTCAAGTGGTTCGTGGATGGCCTCTACAGCGGCGAGTTCGGCTTTGGTGGCGAGGAGAGCGCAGGCGCCTCTTTCCTGCGCAAAGATGGCACCGTCTGGACCACTGACAAGGATGGCTTCATTCTGGCGCTGCTGGCGGCAGAAATTCTGGCGGTCACCGGCAAGGATCCGCAGGCCCACTACGACGCACTGGAAGCCAAATTTGGCCGCTCCAGCTACCGCCGCATCGACGCCCCGGCCAACAGCGCCCAGAAGGCGGTGCTCTCCAAGCTGGATCCGGCGCTGGTGGAAGCCTCCACTCTGGCCGGTGAGCCCATCATCGCCAAGCTGACCAAGGCGCCGGGCAACGATGCAGCCATCGGCGGCCTCAAGGTGGTGACCGAGAACGGCTGGTTCGCGGCGCGCCCCTCCGGCACCGAGTCCATCTACAAGATCTACATGGAGAGTTTCAAGGGCGACGCGCACCTCGACCTCATCCAGCAGGAGGCCCAGCAGATCGTCTCCGCGGCACTGGCCAAGGCCGGGGTCTGATTTCGGGTCAATCTGCCGTGAATAAATAAAGTAATTGGTATAAAAAAGGAGCCGTTAAGGCTCCTTTTTTTATCTGCTGATCGCGGTTTGTCAGCGCGCCGCCTTCACCGCCAGCCCCAGCTGCCACACCGCCATGGCGTAGTGGGTGCTGTGGTTGTAACGGGTGATGGCGTAGAAGTTGGGCAGACCGTACCAGTATTGGTAGCCGGTGCCGACATCGAGGCGCAGCAGGCTCGCCTCGCTGTGGTTGCCAAGGCTGCTGGTTGGCGTCAGCCCGGCGCGACGCAGGGAGGCGACCGGGTAGCGGGTCTGGAAGCCGTGCTCATAGCCGGGCAGCTGTCCCTGACCACGCACCGCCACCGGTTGCCCCTTCTCCCAGCCGTGGGCCTTGAAGTAGTTGGCGACGCTGCCGATGGCATCCACCGGATCCCACAGGTTGGTGTGGCCGTTGCCGTCAAAATCCACCGCATAGCGCTGGAAGCTGGAGGGCATGAACTGGCCGTAGCCCATGGCGCCGGCGTAGGAGCCTTTGGGTTCGGTGGGATCCATCCCCTCATCGCGGGTCATCACCAGGAAGGCTTCCAGTTCGCTGGTGAAGAACTCGGCGCGGCGCGGGTAATCAAACGCCAGGGTGGCCAGCGCATCCAGAATGCGGGTCTTGCCCATCACCCGGCCCCAGCGGGTCTCGACCCCGATAATGCCGACGATGATCTCGGGCGGCACTCCGTAGATCTGCTCCGCACGATTGAGTTCGCTCGCGTATTCGCGCCAGAAGTTGACGCCGTTCTGTACGTTGTCCGGGGTGATGAACTTGGCGCGGTAGCGGTTCCAGGCGCCGGTCGGGCCGGTGGGCTTGGCGGTGGTCGGCGCTTGGGCATCCATCAGACGGATGATCCAGTCGTAGCGCTCTGCCTGCGCCAGTACCTGATGCAGCTGGGCGCTGTCAAAGCCGTGCTTCTCGACCATCTTCTGGACGAACCTGTCCACATTGGTGCGATTGGCGAAGTCCCCTTTGCTCACCCCCTGGCTGTAAACGGGGCTGCGCGACGGTGTCTGGTTGATGAAGGCGCTCTTGGGTTGGGGGACGACCACGGGCTTGGCAGCCGGCGTGCTGCTGCAGCCACCGAGCAGAGGAAACAACGACAGAGTGAGAAGAGAGGCAAGGCGACGCATAGGGTTCTCAAGGAGACTGATAAAAGTGCCGCCATGGTAAAACATTGTCATCCGGGCGCAAGTGTTCCGTGCGCTGCACCCATCGTCAATTCATCGCGTGATGGATTAGCCCTCCGGTGAGGGCGGCACTGGTTAGCACCGGGGGGGGCGTAGCGTGTGGTAACCGCTCCAGAGCCGGGTCAGGGTGGTGATGGCGCAGAGCAGGGCAAATCCGTAGGCGAGCGGGGCGAAGGCGGCGGGCCACAGGCACATCAGCACGAACAGGGCGATGGTCTCGCTCCCCTCGGTGAGGCCGCCCAGATAGTAGAGAGACTTGTGGTGGTAGACCGGATTGTCGATGCCCCGCTTGCCCGCCATGATGGCAAACGCCAGAAAGCTCGAGCCGGTGCCCATGAAGGCAAACAGCAGGGTGGCGGCGGGCAGCGCATTGGCGGGGGCGGCAAGGGCAAAGCCCAGCACCACGGCGGCGTAAAAGATGAAATCCAGCGTGATATCGAGAAAGCCGCCGCAGTCGGTGATGCCAGTTTCCCGTGCCACGGCGCCATCGAGCCCGTCCAGCAGCCGGTTGAACAGGATGGCCGCGAGCGCCCACTGATAGCAGCCCAAGGCCAGCAGCGGCAACGCCAGCATGCCGATGGCAAAGCCGGTGAGGCTTATCTGGTTGGCGCTGACCCCGGCGCGGCAGAGCGGTTTGGCGAGCCGGGTGAGGGGGCTGCGGATAACGGGGATCAGGTGGCGATCAAACAAGGTGAACTCCTCGGTCAAAAACGGGATTCGGTGAGCTGAAGTATGGTGCCCGGCGCGTCCTCTTCGTCGTGGGTCACCAGCAGGGCAGGGATGGCCAGCGCCTTGATCTGGGCGAACACCAGTTCGCGAAAGGCGGCCCGCAGCGGCTTGTCGAGGCGGGAGAAGGGTTCGTCCAACAACAATGCCTCGGGTTCGGCCAGCAGGGCTCGCAGCAGGCTGACGCGGGCCTTCTGGCCGCCTGAGAGCGCCCCCGGCAGCTTGTCTGCCTGACTTGTCAGATCCACCTGCGCCAGCGTAGCCACCGCCTTTTCTCGCCTCGCCCTGTGCCCCTTCACTCTGGCCGGCATGCCGAACATCAGGTTCTCCGCCACCGTCAGGTGATCAAACAGCAGATCATCCTGAAACAACATGCCGATGCGTCGCGTCTGGGGCGGCAAATGGGTGAGCCGGCGTGCGCCGAGGGTCACATCCCCCTCCAGCCGGAGCGGGCCGCTTGCGGGCAGTACCCCCGCCAGCGCCGCAAGCAGCGAGCTCTTGCCACAGCCGCTGGGGCCCATCAGGGTCAACACCTCGCCCGGCGCCACCTGCAGGGCGGGCAGCGAAAACAGCAGGCTCTCCTCCAGATAGAGGCGAAGAGGTGTGGTGCTCAGCATGGGGCTGTTGTCATGGTTGTTGTTCATCGTGAGCCGCCCCCCTTGAGCGCCGGATTGAGTTGCGCCGGCAACCAGAGCGCCAGCAGATAGATAACGAGCGGCAGCAGCAGTTGCAGCAGGCCGTAGAGGCCCGCCAGCCGCCGGTTGAGGCCGCTGCCGATGGCCACCGCCTCGGTTGTGATGGTGGCGACCCGGCCCGCGCCAAACAGCAGGGTCGGCAGGTATTGGGCCAGGCTCACCGCAGCCCCCACCGCAAAGGCAAACAGTAGCGGACGGGCCAGCAGCGGTGCTTTGATTTGCCACCAGGCTCTCCACGGGGTTGCCCCCAGCAGCAGGGCGTTCTGGGTGATCCGCGGGTCAAACAGGCGATAGGGGCCGTGCAGGCAGAGATAGACATAGGGAGAGACAAATAGCAGCTGGCTCCAGAGCACCCAGCTCCAGCCGATGCCATCGCCCCCCCATCCGAGACTGAACCAGTCCACCCCGAGCCGGATGCCGAACAGCAGGCTGGCCTGCGGCAGCAGCAGTGGCAGGCAGATGAGCCAGAGCGGCCAGGGGCGGCGGCGCGCCTGTGCCTCCAGACTCAGCACCGCCATCGCCAGCGCAATAGCCCCGCTCGCCAGCGCCAGCAGGATGCTGGAGGTCAGCAGCGGCAGCAGGGTTGGCAGCAGTTCCAGCCAGTAGTGACCGCTCCACTGGCTGGGCCAGAGGGCGGGAAAGGGCCAGCGGCGCGCCAGCGACCAGATCAGCAGCGCCCCCAAAACCGCCAGATTGATGGCGCACAGGGTCACCACGCTAAGCGTGGCAAGGGTGCGGCCAAGAGCGCTTGGGTTTGCTCGCCTGCCATCGAGCCTGCCGGGTTTGCCAAGGGTTCGATGGACCAGCTCCAGCAGCCACAGCAAGGCCAGCAGCAGCGCCGTGATGGCGAGCAGCAGCAGGGCGCCGCTGGCAGTGGCACCGCGCCAGACCAGATCCGGGGCCTGATACCAGAGCCACAGGCGAACGGCCAGCGGGGCGGGGGCATCGGGTCCGAGCAGCTGGGCCAGATCCACTACCGCCACCCCGTAGGCGGCCACCGCGTAGAGGGGCAGGCGCAAGGCAGGCCACAGTACCGGCAGTAGCAGGCGCCACCAGATCTGGGGGGCACTGAAACCCAGACTCACCCCCAGCCATTGCTGGCGTGCCACCCTGGCGGGGTCTTGCGCACCGAGTGCCATCAGCAGCAGGAAGGGGGTCTCCTTGAGGGTCAAGGCGAGAATGAGCCCAAGCCCGGCGGGATCGCGCAGGGTCTGCCAGTCGGGGGGCAGTTCAAATCCGGTGAGGGTCGGCGAGAGCAGGCGCAGCAACCAGCCGGAGGGGGCGAGCAGAAAGGCAAAGCCGATGGCAAATGCGACATGGGGCAGCGCCAGCAAGGGCGAGAGCAACCGACGCAGCCAGCCGAAGGCCCGGCTGTCGCTGTGGGCCAGCAGCAGGGCGGTCAGCAGCAGGCTGGTCAGGGTCGAGGCGGCGCCAATCCACAGACTCAGCAGCGCCGAGTGCCACAGGCCCGGTTGGGCCAGCAGCAATTGCAGATGGGGTCGGGTCAGCCCCTCAGCCAGCAGCAGCCACCCCCCCGCCAGCAATGGAAGACCAAAAACCAGAGCACACCCTGCGGTGAACAGGGGGCGCCAACCGAGGGGAGCGTAGCCAAACCGGCTCATCAGTGGCCGTAGCGCTCGGCCCAGGCGGCTTCGAGCCTGAGCTGCCAGCTGGGGTGGGGCTCTGCCACGGCCTTGAAGCGCAGAGCCGGTTGTCCCTTGGCGGGGGCCGGCAGGGCATCGCTGCGCAGCACGCTGGGATCACCCCAGTACGCCGGGTCGGCTTTGCGCGCCTGAGCGGCAGGGCTTAGCAGGAAGTTTGCGACTACCTTGGCCCCCGCGCGGGCGTTGGCGTTGAAGGGGATGGCAAGAAAGTGGCTGTTGGTGAGCGACCCCTTTGCCATGGCGACCGCCTCGACGCTGGGGGGCAGGGCACCAATCTGGGCGGCGCTCTGCGCCTCCTGCGGGTTGAAGCTGATGGCCATCGCCAGCTCGCCATCATCGAGCAGCTGGCGGGTTTCGGCGGCGCTGGCCGGAAACAGCTTGCCCTTGCGCCAGAGTGCCGGGTGCAGCTCATCGAGCCAGGCCCAGAGTGGGGCTGTGACCCTGATGAATTCCGCATCGGTCGCCTCCCGATAGAGAGGGGCGGGGTCTGGCGTCAGCTCCAGCAAGATCTGCTTGAGAAAGCTGGAGCCGTGAAACTGGGGCGGCTTGGGATAGGTGAAGCGGCCGGGGTGGGCCTTGGCCCACGCCAGCAGGGCAGCAGCCGAGGTGGGGGGGCTGGTGACCTCTTCGGTGTCGACCATCAGATTGAGCTGGCCGATGCCCCAGGGGGCTTCCAACCCCTCTACCGGAATGGTGAAGTCCTCACTCACCGGCAGGCTGATGTCTACCAGCGCCATGTTGGGCAGCTCTTGAGTAAAGGGGGCACCGAGCAGCCCCTGCTCCTTGAGCGCCTTGAAGTTCTCGCCGTTGACCCAGAGCAGGTCGATGGGGCCGCCAGTTTGCTTGCCCGCCTGCTTGTTGGCCAGCAGCTGGCTGACGCTCTGGGCGATGTCATCCACCTTCACCTGCACCAGCTTGACCTGATAGTCGCGCGCCAGCTCCTGCCCGGCCCACACCAGATAGGCGTTGATCTCCGGGCTGCCGCCCCAGGCATTGAAGTAGACGGTTTGCCCTTTGGCCTCATCAAGGGTCTGTTGCCACTGCGGGTTGCCGGCGGCGTTGGCCTGGGTGAAGAGAAGGCTGCCTGCCAGCAGGGGCAGGGCGCACAACAGCTGTTTGAACGAGGGCAATGAGTGTCGCATCCGGGTTACCTGGAGTTGGGTCTGGCGCCGCGGCGCCAGCGGTGATAACGGGTCAGCAGCGCCAGCAGGGTGGCGGGCTGACGGGCCCGTCGCCACTCGCCCGCCAGATACTTGTTCCCCTCCATCAGGGTGGGGTAGGCGTGAATGGTGGCGAGGATCTTGCCAAGGCCCAGACGGTGGCGCATGGCGAGTACGAACTCGGCGATCCGCTCGCCGGCGTGAGTGCCCACTATGGTGGCACCCAGGATCTGATCCTTGCCGGGTATGGTGAGCACCTCGATAAAGCCCTGACGCTCGCCATCGGCAATGGCTCTGTCCAGCTCGGCAAGCTCGAAGCGGGTCAGCTCGAAGGGGATACCCTGCGCCCTGGCCTCTTTCTGGTTGAGGCCGACCCGGGCGATTTCTGGCGTGGTGTAGATGGCGGCCGGCATGACCCGATAGTCGGCTCGAAAGCGCTTGAACGGGCTGAACAGGGCATTGACCGCGGCGTACCAGCCCTGATGGGCTGCGGCATGGGTAAGCTGGTAAGGGCCCGCTACGTCCCCCACCGCCAGAATGCTGGGGTAGTTGGTGGCGAGGAAGCCATCGACCGCCACCGTGCCGCGCGGTGTCAGCTCCACTCCCAGCTCTTCGAGCCCGAAGCCGCTGACGTTGGCGACCCTACCCAGTGCCAGCAGCAGCTGATCCCCTACAATGGTTTGCATCTCGTCGCCCCGACGCAGTTGCAGCCGGATGGGGAGATCTCCCTCAGCCGCAGGCAGATAGTCGGCTCGCTCGGCGCGCCAGCCGGTGAGCACCCGCACGCCGTCGCGGGCCAGCTGTTCCGCCAGCAGCTCGGCCACCTCCTGCTCTTCGCGGGGCAGCAGCTGATCCGAGATCTCTACCAGGGTTACGGGCACCCCTAGCAGGGCAAAACTCTGGGCCAGCTCGCAGCCGATGGGGCCGCCGCCCAGCACCAACAACTGGCGCGGCGCAGTGCGCAGCTGCCAGAGGGTGTCGGAGGTGAGCCAAGGCACCTGCTCAAGGCCCGGCAGCCTGGGCACCAGCGGCCGGGCGCCGGTGGCGATAACGATATGACGGCTGGCAAGGCGTTGGCCGTTCACCTCCACCTCCCAGGGGGAGACCAGCCGCGCCTCCCCTTCGATGCACTCCACTCCCAGCCCCTGATAGCGCTCGATGGAGTCGTGGGGCTCGACCTCCTTGATAACGCGGGCGACCCGTTCCATCATGGCGGCGAAATCGGCGCAGGTCTGGCTTGGGCAAAAGCCCAGTTCACTGGCCCGGCGCTGTTCGGCGGCAAAGCGGGCGCTTCGGATCAGCGCCTTGGAGGGGACGCAGCCGCTGTTGAGGCAATCGCCCCCCATCTTGTGCTTCTCGATGAGCGCCACCTTGGCCTTCACCGCCGCGGCGATATAGCTGGTCACGAGGCCGCCGGCTCCGGCGCCAATCACCAGCAGGTTGTAGTCATAGCGGGTCGGTTTGCGGTAGGGGGCGTGCAGTCGATACAGGGCGAGGCGCCGCTGCAGATCTTTAAGCAGCATCGGCATCAGCCCGAGCAGGGTCAGTGCCACCATCAGGCCGGGGGAGAGGATATTGCCGGTGCTGGTGAGGTTGGCAAGCTCGCTGCCTGCCAGCACGTAGACGAAAGTGCCGGGCAGCATGCCAAGCTGGCTCACCCAGTAGTAGGTGCTGACTCTGATAGGGGTGAGCCCCATCAGCAGGTTGACCAGAAAGAAGGGGAAGATGGGGATGAGGCGCAGGCTCAGCAGGTAAAGCGCCCCCTCCTTCTTCATCCCGGCCTGCAAGCTGGCCAGCTTGTCGCCAAAGCGCCGCTCGACCCAGTCGCGCAGCAGAAAGCGGGCGCTGAGAAAGGCCAGGGTCGCGCCAATGCTGCTGGCAAAGGAGACCAGCAGCAGCCCCCAGATGACGCCGAACACGGCGCTGCCGGCCAGGGTGAGCAGGCTGGCGCCGGGCAGGGAGAGGGCGGTGCTCACCACATAGACGGCGACGAACAGCAGGGCGGCGCTGATGAAATGGCGGTCGACCAGGGCGGCCAGCTCGGCCTGACGGGCCTGCAGCTGGGGCAGACTCAGGTAGTGACCAAGGTCGAAGGCGAAAAAGGCGCCGATGAGGCAACCCATCATCAGCACCAGCAGCAGGCGGGCTCCTCTCATCAGGCGTCCTTGCTATCCGGTTGCGGACGTTCTGGCTGCACCGGCAGTTGGCAGAAGCCCTGCGGGGCGATATCGAGGGCGGCGTTGAACTTGGCCGACATGTTCTGGAAGGCGATGAGGCCGGTCAGTTCCACCATGGCGTCGTCGTCGAACCAGGGCTTGAGACGGGCGGCCTGCTCATCGCTGACCCCATCGAGACCCGTCATCGCCTCGGTGTAGTCGAGCACGGCCCGCTCCCGCTCGTCGAACAGCGGGCTTTCGCGCCAGTTGGCGAGCGCCTCCACCTTCTCGCTGGAGCCCGCCCGCTTGATGAGGGTCATGGCGTTGATGTCGACGCAAAAGCGGCACCAGTTGAGCTGGGAGACTCGCACCGTCACCAGGGAGCGCAGCACGGGGTCGATGGGGGAGCGCTTGCGGTTGATGACGCCATAGAGGGTGGCGACGGCGGCAAACAGGCGCGGCGATCGGCCCCAGCACTTGCCCGGAATGAGCACCTGACCGTAGTTGCGCTGTTGCAGCCAGAAAAAGGGGCGGATGAACCAGGCATATTCCCGGTCGGGTTTCACCTCGACGCGCATTGCTGACCTTCTTATTGCTTCAAATTGGGTTTGTAGGCCTGACCCAGCCGCTCGTTGAGGCGGATCAGAAAATCCTCGATCCGTGCCCGGTTGGTGCCCAGGTCGCTCTGCCCCTGACGGGAGGCTGAGCGCATATCGATGCGGGTTTCGCTGGGGCCGACAAAGACTCGCAGCGCCACATCATCCTGAAAACCGAACCAGCCGGTGGTGGCCACCGCATCGAGGCCATCCGGGCTTGGCCGCACCTGCCAGCCGAGCTGCTCCATCAGGGCGTGGGCTTCGGTGATCACCTCGGCCGGGGATGCTTTGGTATAGAGAGGACCGGGTTTACCCTCAAATGCTTTCAACGGAGCCGGATTAATCGGCAGATCCTGCGCCGTTCTGAGCTCGCTGGCCCAGCGCAGCAGGGGCGGGTTGTAAGGATCCGTACTGACATCGTTGACCAGCGGTACGCGCAGCGCCTGTACCACAAAGGCCAGAGGCAACAGCAGCGGCACGGCGCCCCAGCCATTGGCGTGTCGGCTGCGGCACCAGGGCAGGCGCACCAGCAACACCAGAGAGATGATGGCGCCAAGCAGGCAGAGGGTGAACCCGAGCCACCAGGGCCAGAGATGAAAGCGGCTGCCAAGAGCCCCTGCCAAAGGGAGCAACCAGGCCAGCAGTGGCCACCTGTATAAGCTGGGCATAGCGCGGGATCCATCCTCGAAGTGCGGAACGTGCCGAGAAGAATAAACTTAATAGCCTGATAACGTTAGTAAATTCGTATGGGCTCGGGGGGCTTTTGGCCCATGAGTCAAGGGAGACGGTAAAACAGCGCGAGGCCCGTTGCAAACGGGCCTCGCTGGAAGGGGATTGGGTCGCGCTGACGGGATGGATCAGTTGCGATAGAGCACCTTGATAAGGTGGAAGCCGAACTTGGTGCGCACCGGCCCCAGTACCTTGAGCAGCTCGCCCTTGAATACCGCATCGTCAAAGGGCTTGACCATATCCCCTTTGTTGAACTCCCCCAGATCGCCGCAGCGTTTGGCAGAGGCACAGGTGGAGAAGCGCTTGGCCATCTGGCCGAAGTCGGCGCCCTTTTCGATCTTCTCCTTGATCTCCAGACACTGTTTTTCGGTCTTGACCAGAATGTGCTGGGCACAGGCTTTTTTCATCGGGCGCTCCTCGGGTATTGGGGTTGGCAAACGGGGGCGCAAGGTTACCTCAATTGGCCGCGTCCGTCAGCCGCCAGTGCAGCTTTGGGCCGTGCCTGCCAGATTATCTCCAGCCCGAGCAGGGCGTAGAGGCTCCAGATGGCCAGCGGATTGAGCCACTCGCCGCCCAGTTGCAGGGTCATCAGGGCGCCGGCTGCCAGCAGCAGGGTGATGCCCGGCAGGCGCCAGTAAGCGGGCAGCGGTGCCAGCAGTGCCATGGCCAGCAGGATCCCGAGGCCAAACGGCAGGTTGAGGGCGGTAAAGGCCAGCGCCTGCTGGCCACTCATGCCGGTCAGCAGGGCCAGCAGGGCGCTGCAACAGGCGAGAAAGGTAATGAACTCGAGACGATCGGCAATATAGTCAGCCATCTGTTCGCTACGTGCATGCATGATGTGTCTCCTTTACATTGCTGACTTCAAGTGTGGGGCAGGGGGGGCGACAAGGGGAGCGGGATAATTCGATTGCCCTGAACGAGCATTTCTTAACCGAAATGGGTTGTGTGCTCAGGGGCACGCCCATTCGACAAGATTCTGCCGCGAAAGCGCGCCGTGGAACCCGGCTGCCGACAAACCCTGTCGCATGTTGTTTTACGTTCGATTGCTGGCGGGAATCCGGACGTAGCGGGTATGTGGAACTGGTAAGCGCGGCATTGGGGTGAGATGAAGGCTGGGGTCGGCGTTTTTTAACCCGGCGATGTGTGCCAGAGCGGATGATTTGTAGCCAACACCTTCAAAGATATGGTGAATTTGCCACGGATGCCGCACTGTTGCCAGCCGGTGCCTATGTTAGGATAGGGCTCGCAATTTGCTGGGGTGCTCCGTTTCTCTGCTTCCGATGTGCCGTGAGCCGCTCCGCCATCTTAACCAATTTTCAGGAATATTGACCTTTGACAGGATGCAATCCGTCCCTGCTGACAGGGAGTTCGCTCTTTGGCTCAGCCCTTCGACGTAGCCTCCTGGTGCTCGGGCTGGGCCTTATGTTGTCGCTGATGGCCACCCCCGCACTGGCTGCCAAGCTCACCTATCAGGTCAAGGGGTTGAAAGGGGAGAACAAGGATAACGTTGAAGCCTACCTCAACGCCTTGCCCGTCTATCAGGAGCGACAATACCGCCCGGCTCGCGCCAAAATCACCGAGAGCGTGCAAAAGGCGCTGCAGGTGTATGGCTACTACCAGCCCAAGATTACCCTGAGTCGCGACAAGAAGACCCCTTCCAAAGTCCTGATCGAGGTGGACAAGGGGGAGCCGGTCATCGTCTCGCGCCTCGATATTCTGCTGGAGGGTGATGCCGGCAGCGACGAGGTCTACAGCGCCCTGCTCGATCAGTTGCCGCTCAAAGAGGGGGATCCCCTCAATCACGCCAAATATGAGTCGATCAAGGCGGATCTGGGCAGCCTCGGGCTGGCCCGCGGTTACTTCGATGCCAAGCTGGGCAAGAGTCAGGTCAAGGTATTCCCGGACAAGGGGACGGCGGAGATCTACATCCTCTTCCAGTCGGGCCACCGCTACCACTTTGGCGAGATCCGCTACGACGCCACCCCCGAGGCGCTCCACCTTATTCGGCCGCTTATCAACATCAAGAGCGGTGACCCCTATCTCGCCATCCGTCTTGCCGAGATGTCGCAGGATGTCTCCTCCACCAAGCTGTTCCGTCAGGTCGATATCAAGCCGGTGCTGAGTGAGGCGAGCAACTACCGGGTGCCCATCTCGGTGACGCTGGACAACCGGGTCGATCACGAGATTGAGACCGGTATCGGCTACGCCACCGACGTAGGGCCGCGGATGAGCGCCACCTGGGAGAAGCCCTGGGTCAACCGCTATGGCCACCGCCTCTTCGCTACCGCCAAGGTCTCCCAGCCGGAGGCCGAGCTCAGCTTCGACTACCAGATCCCGGTGGGCAACCCGCTGCGGGACTACTACTCGATCCAGACTGGTTACCAGTACAAGGACAACAACGATACCCGCTCCGACCTGACGACCGTCGGTGTGCACCGCTGGACGCGGCGGCCGGAGAGCTGGGACCGGGACGTCTTTATCCGGCTGGAGAACGAAATCTATACCCAGGGCGCCGACGAGGGGAACAGCTTGCTGCTGATCCCCGGTGTCTCCTGGTCGCGGCTGCGGGTGCGCGGTGGTCTGGTGCCCGACTGGGGGGATCGCCAGCAGCTGACGCTGGAGTTCTCCGACCCCACCTGGGGCTCCGACATCAGTTTTATGCGGGTGTGGGGGCGCAGCAAGTGGCTGCGTACCTTGGGGGATAACCACAGATTCCTGATGCGTGCCGAGCAGGGGGCCATCATAGGCGACAGCTTCTCGCTGGTGCCGCCATCGTTGCGTTTCTTTACCGGTGGTGATCAGACGGTCCGCGGCTTTGGCTATGAGACCATCTCGCCGACCGGCTCGGACGGCAAGCTGACCGGTGGCCGCTACACCAGCGTCGCCAGCATGGAGTACAACTACCGCTTCAGCGACAAGTGGCTGGGAGCCCTGTTTGTGGATGGCGGTACCGCCACCAACGACTACAGCGAGCCGTGGAAGATTGGTACCGGTGTCGGTGTGCGCTGGGTGACCCCCATCGGTCAGGTCAGGCTGGATCTGGCGGTCGGGGTATCGGAAGAGGACAAGCCCTTGCGGCTGCATTTCGCATTGGGGCCTGAATTATGATCTGGGTAAAACGCATCTTTCTCTGGCTGATGGGGCTGATTTTCCTGCTGCTCATCGGCGTCAGCCTGCTGGGATTCACCCATCAGGGCAACAAGTGGTTGTGGCAACAGGCCAGGGCGGCGCTGCCCTCCCTCAAAGGGGAGCTGGTGGCGGGTCAGCTTGGCTATGGCTGGACTCTGGAAGGGGCGGGTTGGCAGGATGAGCTGGTGGATGTCACGGTCGATCGCGCCGTGCTCGACTGGGATCTTGGCAAACTGCTGCAGGGCAAACTCTGGATCAAATCGCTTGAAGTGACCCATCCGGTGGTGAAGGTGGCTGACTCGGAGCCTGCCCCGGAAGAGCCGTCGGAGCCTTTTGTCTGGCATCCGCTTCCCCTCAAAATTCAGGTCGACAGCCTCAAGGTGGCTGACCTCGATCTGGCGGTACCCGGTGTTGCCGTGACGCTGGGATCACTCGATATCGGCGCCACCCTCAATCGCAAGGGGTTGATCGTGCGCGGGCCGGTGCTCGACAAGCTGAGCGTGACCATTGCTGATGCCCCTGCCAGCACCTCAGCCAGCACCTCAGCCAGGGCGTCGGCTCAGGCCAGCGGCGAGGCCGCAAGTTCCCCGGTGGCCAAGAGCGCAGCCAAGGGTGACAGCGATAAGGCGCCCAAGACAGCGAAAGCTAGCAGCGACAAGGCTACGAAGGCAGAACCCATAGTGCTGCCCGCCATCCATCTGCCATTCCCCATTCAGCTTGAAGGGGTGAATGTGACCCGGGTGAAATACCAGCAGGGTGATCTGGTCGAGGGGATCGACAAGTTGCAGCTCTCTGCCAGTGCCGTCGGCGATCGTATCGAGGTACGCGAGCTGTCGCTGCGCCACGCCATGGCGGATCTGGCGCTCAAGGGCAATATCCGGCTGGGGGATGACTATCCGCTGGCGGTGACGCTGGATGCCAAGGCTCGCAAGGGGTTGCTCGATGGTGAGCTGCAAGGGGAGCAGGCGACCCTGACTCTGGGTGGGTCGGTTGGCAAACTGGCACTGACGCTGGCGGCCAAGGGGCCGGTTGCTGCCAACCTCAAGGGATCTCTGGCCGCGCTCGACCCGGATCTGCCCTTCGATCTGGCTCTCGACTGGAAGAGCCTCGGCTGGCCGTTGCACAAGCCCGCCAAAGATGAGCCGAACTATCGGCTGGATAAAGGGAGCCTGACCGCCAAGGGCAAGCTTTCCGGCTATCAATTTGCTCTTAATACCGCCGGCAAGGGTACCGACGTGCCTCCTTTCAAGGTTGTGCTGGAAGGGAAGGGGGATCTGGATCGGCTCAGCAAGATCGCCTTGCAGCTCAACGCCCTCAAAGGGGAGCTCAAACTCGATGGCAAGCTCGCCTGGAACAAGGGGATCGAGTGGCAGGGGACGACCCTGTTCAAGGGGATCAATCCGGCCGAATTGTTGCCCGAGCTCAAGGGGACTCTGGCGGGAGAGCTGGAGAGCCGGTTTGCGATGAGCGAGGCGGGTCACTGGGAGCTCAACCTGCCCAAGCTCAAGATCGATGGCAAGCTCAACCAGTATCCGCTGGCCCTCAAAGGGGAGCTCAGCGGCAACGACAAGATGGAGTGGCAGATCCCGACGCTCTCGCTGCAAAGCGGCCCCAACCAGCTGCAGGCCAAGGGGAGCATAGCCCCCGCTCGCTGGCAGCTGGATGCTGCACTCGATGCGCCCCAGCTCGGCGGCATCTATCCCGGTCTGAAGGGGGATATCAAAGGGCAGGTTAAGGTAAGCGGTAACCAGCAGACCCCCAGAGTGGCAGCCGACTTGACCGCCGGCCGTCTCTACTACGCGGGAACCAATCTCGGCGGCATTACCCTCAAGGGCAACGGCGCGCTGGGGGCCAAGCCCGCTGGCGAGCTGACACTCTCGGTTGCCGAGTTGACCCAGGGTGCCACCAAGCTGAGCCAGCTGCTGCTCAATCTGAACGGTGATTTCAACCAGCATCAGCTGACCCTGACCATGAAGGGTGACCCTGTTGCGGCCAACCTCAAACTGGCCGGCGGCATGCGCGGGGAGCACTGGCGTGGCGCTCTCTCCGAACTCAAGCTCAAAACCCCGCTGCGCCGCTGGGATCTCACCTCGCCATGGGATCTGGATGTGGATCTGCCGCGCCAGCGCGTGGCGATGGGGGATCTCTGCCTCGGTTCGCAAGGGGCCAGCCTCTGCGTGAAACGAAGCCAGGTGTCGGCAGCACAAGGCTCGCTGGAGTTTGCACTGGCCGGGTTTGACCTCAAGCGGTTGCGTCCCTGGTTGCCGGACAACTTTAGCTGGCAGGCGGTGCTCTCTGCCGATGGCCGGGCCAGCTGGCGCGGCAACCAGCCGACCCTCCATGCGGTGGTGCGTACCACGCCGGGCACCTTTGTCACCGATGATCTCAAGACCGACTACCAGCAACTGGCGCTGGGCCTTGATTTCGAGCGGCAGCAGGCGGCCATTCGTCTCGACTTTGCCTCCAGGCAGATCGGCAATATCGATACCGAGCTGCTGATCAGGGAGCCTGCCGGTCGCGGTCTGCTCGGCGGCCAGCTCAAGTTTGATGATCTCAAGCTCGACACCTTCGCCCCGCTCATTCCCGAAGTGCGCTCCCTGCATGGGGTTATCTCGGCCAATGCCCGTTTTGATGGCACTCTGGCGGCGCCGCTGCTGTTTGGCCAGCTCAATCTGAGCGATGGCGAGGTACAGACCCACTCCGACATGGTGACCCTGACCAAGCTGGTGACCCGCCTCAAGATTGAAGGCAACCGGGCCGAGCTGGATGGTTCCATGCTGGTTGGCAAGGGGCCGCTGGCGCTGGGGGGCTGGCTCAGCTGGGCCAAGATGCCGGTGACCGGCAGCCTCACCATTCAGGGCAAGGAGCTGGAGGCGCAGTATCCGGGGATGGGGCGGGTGAAGGTCTCCCCCGATATCGCCGTCTCACTGGGTGACGAAACCCGGGTGACCGGTCAGGTGGATATCCCCTGGGCACGCATTCTGGTCAAGAGCCTGCCTGACTCTGCGGTCGCCGTCTCTGACGATGTCACCGTGGTTTATGACGATCTGCCCCCACCACCCAAGCAGGCCAGCCTGCCGCTGGCGATGAAGGTGGCGATCCGTCTTGGCAACGATGTGAAGCTGGAGGCGATGGGGCTCAAGACCGATGTTTCGGGCGGCCTCAATATTCGTCAGGATCCGGGCAAGCCGCTGGCAGGCAATGGTCAGCTGGTGCTCACCAATGGTCGCTTCAAGGCCTATGGCCAGAACCTGATCATCAAGGAGGGGCGGATCCTCTTCTCCGGCCCGCTCGATCGCCCCTTCCTCAATATCGAGGCGTACCGTGACCCCGATACCATCGAGGGGCAAGTGACGGTCGGGGTGCGGGTGACCGGCCCGGCCAGCAAGCCGGCGATCAATGTCTACTCCGAGCCGCAGATGGCGCAGTCGGAACAGCTCTCCTACCTGCTGCGCGGTAAAGGGTTGCAAACCACCGGGGAAGATGGCGGTTTCAACGGTCTGCTGGTGGCGGGGGCGGTCAGCCAGGCCAATGGGGTGGTGTCGAGCATTGGCGAGTCGCTCGGGATGAGCGATGTTTCCCTCGATACGGCAGGCAGTGGCGACAACACCCAGGTAACCCTGTCGGCCTATCTGCTGCCGGGCCTGCAGTTCCAGTACGGGGTCGGGGTGTTCAGCCCCATCGCCGAGTTCAAGCTGCGCTACGAACTGCTGCCACGCCTCTATCTGCAGGCGATGAGCGGGGTGGCACAGGCGGTGGATATCTTCTATCGCTTCACGCTCTGATGGCGGTGAGAACTGAACAACGGGAGGCGCTGGCCTCCCGTTTTTATTGCGTACTCGCCAACAGGCAAATGGCGCTAAAGGTTGGGTGTGCAGAGGGATAACGGATTGGACGGGCCAGAAAAGCGAAAACCCGGCGCTAGGCCGGGTTTTCTGAATGATGGTGGAGGGAGAAGGATTCGAACCTTCGAAGGCAGAGCCGTCAGATTTACAGTCTGATCCCTTTGGCCGCTCGGGAACCCCTCCACGGGGTATTGCTTCATATTTTTTGCACTTGAATGGTGGAGGGAGAAGGATTCGAACCTTCGAAGGCAGAGCCGTCAGATTTACAGTCTGATCCCTTTGGCCGCTCGGGAACCCCTCCACGGGGTATTGCTTCATATTTTTTGCACTTGAATGGTGGAGGGAGAAGGATTCGAACCTTCGAAGGCAGAGCCGTCAGATTTACAGTCTGATCCCTTTGGCCGCTCGGGAACCCCTCCACGGGGTATTGCTTCATATTTTTTGCACTTGAATGGTGGAGGGAGAAGGATTCGAACCTTCGAAGGCAGAGCCGTCAGATTTACAGTCTGATCCCTTTGGCCGCTCGGGAACCCCTCCCCAAGTGCGAGGCGCATACTAACAGATCTTCCGCTTTTGTGAACCCCTGAAGCGGATTTTTCCATTAAAAGAATTGGATATGTGGCCGATAAGAGATGAAATCACCATTTCCAAGAGTTATCCCATGCTACCCAGTTCAATCCGTAATCAGCTGCTCGTCGATGAAGGCCAGTTGGGGCAACGCCTCAACCTGGATCTTCAGCATGGCGATCGGGCTGATTTCCGATTGCAGCTGGCGCTGCTGACCGATGCGGTTGAAGAGCAGCCCTGGTTCGATGCCAAGCCGGCGGCAAGCCCGGACACGCGGGACTGGCGAGCGCACTTTGAGCTGCGAGAGGCTCAGGTACTGATGGCCGAGGGGGCGGGGAGTGACTGCAGTGCCATCAATGAGCGGTTGCAGCAGGGGGGAGGCATGGTGGATGTGCGGCTCTGGCTGGCACTGCAAACGCCGCCACTGGTAGCCAGACAGCCGCTGATCGATGAGGCGGTGTTTGACAATCTGACACTGCTGGGACGCGAGAAGCTGCAACACAAGCTAGCCAGTGTGCCGCGCGAGGAGGATCCGCTGGTGCTGTTGCCGGTGCTCGACCGGTTGCAGCAGGGGGTTGATACCCGTCTTCACTGGCTCAGCTAGGGGCTGGTGCTTTTGTTCAGACTGCTGAAAATCAGGCAAACAAAAAGGCGGGATAACCCGCCTTTATGCTCTTTGTGATCCGTGATGCCTTATGCGTCAGCTTCGTCCGTTTCAACCTGCTCTTTCAACGCGGCATTGGCGCGACGGGCAATGGGTTTTTCGGTATGGCGATTGAGTTGACGCTCCAGTTTTTGTCCCAATTCGTTGATGGCGGCGTAGAGATCCTCATGCTCTGCCTGGGCAAACAGTTTGCCGTTGGGGATGCCAGCACTGGCTTCGACAATGAACATCAGACGCTCTTTGGAGACAATCACATGGGGTGTGATGAGAGGCACCTGAAGACGTTCGAGCTTTTCAAAACGGGATTCGATACGCTCGCGAATAGCCGGGGTGATGTCGATGATTTTGCTGGTAATTTCGATTTTCATATAGGCCCCCTTCGGGTCGTCTTGCTTGTGTCTTCACCTTCAGATTACTGATTGGTGGCACTTAAAGTGTGATGTAGATCACAAAATTCAGCCATCATTATTCAGCAACTTATAAATTGTGATCTTTTCCGGTTTCGTGCCAAAAATCGCTTGAGCTCCTTGAAACTGGCAGGCAGTATGACGGGAATAGGATCGTTTCTGTCCCCTCTTGGCAGCACCCTGTGTCGACCTCATATCCGGTTCCCACTGCTTGATATCGCATGTTTGCACTTTGCCCCTCCTCTCTTCGACCTCATGAGCGGATCCGGAGCGGTTGCTGCTGCCTGTTGCTGGACATCAAACGTGGTCGGTTGTTGTGTTGGAGTCATAAATGAAGCATCAAGCCACGCAGGTCATGTGGTTTTTTGATCGGCAGCATGATCAGTGGAGTCTCTCTGATCAGGGCACCTGCCAGCAGTGGCAAGGAAAGGGAGTCCATCCATGGACCGACCAGCTGCTGCCGGAAGATGAAGCGGGCTTTGCCGACTTCCTCATCCGCCTTCATGAATCACACCTGCCGGAACAGTTTATCGGCCACCTCAGAGATAAAGAGGGGGCCCTCAACCATGTGCTCTGGAGCGGCCAGTTCGTGCCCAACCAGGAGGTTTGCTGTGGCTGGCTGATCCCGCTTGCCGCAACGTCTCTCAAGCTCTCTCTGCCTTTGCTGCAGACCAGCCTGCTCACCCAGCTGGCGCAGGCACTCTCTGCCCGCACCGGGCTCGACTTCTTCAACACCCTGGTCAAACAGCTCTCCCACATTCTGCAGGTCGATGCGGTCTGGGTCGGTGAGCTGAGTTCGGCGGATCGGGTGCGGGTGCTGGCCGCCGACGGGTTGGCGCTCAAGGATTACCCGCTGGCGGGAACACCCTGCCAGCAGCTCTATCGACAGGGCGCGGTCTGCCTGGAGGTGCTCTCCGAGCAGGAAGAGTACCAGCCGTGGCTGGCCGCCGGTCAGACCTATTACGGTCAGCCGCTGTTTGATGGCCGTGGGCAACTGCTGGGCCATCTGGCGCTGCTCAGCTCGGCGCCGGCTGACATGGCGAACCTCAACTCGGTACTCAACACCTTCACAGTGCGGATGGTTGCCGAGCTGGAACGGTTGCAATCAGATGCCCAGATGCGCCTCTCTGCGGTAGCTTTCGAAACCCATGAGGGGATCATTATCACCGATCCGGGATTCAAGATCCTGCGGGTCAACAACGCCTTTAGCCAGATAACCGGATTCGACAGCCAGGCCGTGCTGGGTCTGCAGCTGGAACAGGATCTCTGGCCCAATCTGGGAGGGCTCGGTTACGAGCTCAATCCCCTGAGCCGCTGGCAGGGGGAGACCCAGCGTCTGCACGCCGATGGTCATACCTATCCCCAATGGGAAATCGTGACGCCGGTACAGGATGAGAAGGGAGGCATAAGCCACTTCGTCATCTGCTTCGAGGATATCTCCGAGCGCAAGGCCGCCGAACGGCGGATCCAGGATCTCGCCTATTACGACGAGTTGACCGGTCTGCCCAACCGCCGCCAGCTGCATGAAACTCTGGTTCAGACCTTCAACGAGGCAACCCACAGCTGCCTGATCGGCGCGCTGCTCTTTATCGATCTCGATCACTTCAAGACCATCAACGACTCCCTTGGCCACGCTACCGGCGACTGGCTCCTCAAAGAGGTCGCGACCCGGCTCAAGCGGCTGGTGCGTCAGGGCGATTGTCTGGCTCGCCTCGGCGGGGATGAGTTTGTCCTGCTGCTGCCGTCGCTGTCGGCCAGCCCGCCCCAGGCGGAGATGCAGGCCGACATCATTGCCGAGCGGCTCATCACCGAGATTGCTGCGCCCTACACCTATGCGGGGCAGGTGCTGCACATCGGTGCCAGCGTCGGCATCACCCTGTTTCCGGATCGGGAGCAGGGAGTGGATGATCTGCTCAAGCAGGCGGATACCGCCATGTATCAGGCCAAGTCGGCCGGTCGCAAGACCCGTCGCTTCTTTGACGCCTCCATGCAGCAGCAGGCGGATCGCCGCCTGCACATCCACAACGAGCTGCGCAACGCCCTCAATCAGCAGGAGCTGACGCTCTACTATCAGCCCCAGCATCTGGTGGATGGCGGCGACATCATCGGCGTCGAGGCGCTGATCCGCTGGCAGCCGGCGGGGCGCGCACTGGTTTCGCCGGCCGAGTTTATCCCCATCGCCGAGGAGAGCGATCTCATCGTCGATATCGGCAACTGGGTGCTCCACGAAGCCTGTGCCCAGTATGTGCTGTGGGAGGAAAACGGAATCCATATCCCGCAGATCTCGGTCAACGTCAGTGCCAAGCAGTTCCATGCCACCGACTTTGTCGAGCGGATCCACGATGTGCTGGCGCAAACCGGCATGGATCCGGCCTGCCTCAATCTGGAGATCACCGAATCCGTGGTGCTGGGCCACGCCGAGGACACCATCAGCAAGATGACGGATCTCAAGTCCCTTGGCATCAGCTTTGCTATCGACGATTTCGGTGCCGGCTACTCCTCCCTGAGCTATCTCAAGCGGCTGCCCGCCGACGAGCTCAAGATCGACCGCTCCTTCATTCAGGACATCCCCAAGGATGGCGACAACATGGCCATCGTCGAGGCGGTGATTGCCATGGCGCGCCACATGGGGTTCAACGTTACCGCCGAAGGGGTGGAGTCACGCCAGCAGCTGGAGTTTCTCAAGGCGCAGGGGTGCAGCTTCTATCAGGGCTACCTCGCCTCCAAGCCGTTGCCGGTGCCCTATCTGGAGAAATATGTGCAGCGCCTCGCAAGACAAGAGTACCCGCGCGAAATTCAGCTGAGTGGCGTAGAAAAATAGTCTCCTCTCCCCGCTGTCGCCTTGGCTGGCAACGGGTAGAATGGGAGGCAGTAGACCCACCGCCCGCGGGCGGTGTTCTTGCCTCGCAATGGAGATGTTCAGTGAAAGCTGTATGGGGAATTGTTTTGTCGGCGCTGTTTGCGCCGGGTCTGATGGCACAAACAGCGGAGCAGTCGCTGTACCGTCAGGCCTACGATGCGGTAAAGGCCGATGATCAGGCCCGTTTCCAGCAAATTCGAGCCCGTTTGGCTCATTATCCCCTGTTGCCCTACCTCGATTACTACCAGCTCGCCTTTCGGCCCGGGGCGGCCGATTACAACGATGTGACCCGCTTTATCCGCGAGCATGGCGACACCCCCCAGTCGAACCGGCTGGAACGCAGTTACCTCACCTATCTGGCCCAGAGCGAGCAGTGGTCGCAATTCCTGCGCTTCTATCCGGCCAAGCCGAGCTCCACCGATCTGCTCTGCATGCACTATCAGGCGCTCTACAACACCGGCAAACAGGTTGAAGCACTGCAGGGGGCTGGCAAACTCTGGATGAGCGGCCAATCCCGCCCCGATGCCTGCTCGCCGCTCTTCAAGCTGTGGCAGGCATCCGGTCAGCGTACCCAGGATAAAATCTGGCAGCGGATGACCCTCGCTTTCGAAGCGGAGAACCCCAACCTGATCCGTCATCTGGGGGCCAACCTGTCGGGTAGCCTGCAAAGCTATGGCGATCAGATGGTGACCCTGTTCGAGCAGCCAGCCAAGGCGATGAATCCCGCCTATTTCAGCAGCAATCCCTACTCAAGGAAGCTGCTCTCGCTCGGTTTGGCCCGTTATGCCAATCAGGAGCCGGAAGCGGTACTGCGTCAGCTGACGCTCTTTCGCAGCCGCTTTGGTCTGACTCAGGCCGAGGCCAAGCCGGTTGAGCGTGCCATTGCCCGTCGTCTGTTGCTGGATCGCTCACTGGCCCAGCGCAGCTGGCTCGACAATACCGTGGTGCGGTTGGCCGATCCCGATATTACCGAGCTGCGGGCCCGTCTCGCGATTTGGGAACAGGATTGGCGCGGCCTTTCCGGCTGGGTGAAAAAGATGCCGATGGCGCGTCAGAAAGAGGATCGCTGGCGCTACTGGATGGCGCGCTCCCTCGAGGTGCAGGGGCAGAAGAAACCGGCTCAGGATCTCTATCTGGAGACCGCCAACCTGCGTGGTTTCTACGGTTTTATGGCGGCCCAGCGTACCGGCGTGCCCTACCGCATGGTCAATCAGGGGGTGAAGCATGTACCGGACTGGCGCACTGCCAGCCAGCGCTGGCCCTTCCTGCTGCGGGTGCGCGAGCTGCTGTCGATGAACGAAATCACGGCGGCACGGGCCGAGTGGATCCACAACATGGATCGCAACCCGGTGGCCCAACGCATCGAGTTTGGTCATATCGCCCTCAATCAGGGGTGGCATGAACTGGCCATTCTCTCCAGCATCCGCGCCGAAGCGTGGGATGCACTGGAGCTGCGCTTCCCCAAACCCTACACCCAGACCTTCAGTCAGGTGGCGCGGGAGCGGGCGGTCAACATGAGCCTGCTCTACGCCATCTCCCGTCAGGAGAGTGCTCTTTATCCGATGGCCCAGTCACCGGTGGGGGCGCGCGGTCTGATGCAGCTGATGCCCTCGACCGCCAAAGAGACTGCCGGCAAGCTCGGTGTGCCCTATCGCAGCGAACAGCAGCTGTTTGATCCGGCGATGAACGTCCGGCTGGGGAGCGCCTACCTCAAGCGCTTGCTTGATCTCTACGATGGCAACCGGATCCTTGCGGCAGCGGCCTACAACGCCGGGCCCGGTCGGGTGAAGCGCTGGCGTGATCAGAGTGAAAACAAGCCGATGGATGTCTGGGTCGAGAGCATTCCCTACAAGGAGACGCGCAACTACGTGCAGAACGTGTTGTCGTTTGACCTCATCTATCAGCACAAGCTGCAGCAGCCGCTGCGCTTCATGTCGGACCGGGAGCTCAACCACGCCTATTGAGCACGGGGCCGCCAGTCGGCCCCGTTTTCAAATCCCGCAGGCAGCGGGTATCATCAGCAACGCTCTGTTACAAAAGGAAACATGAGTGGTGATCGGGCTCCGGGAAATGTTCCAGGGAGCGGGATATACTCGGCCGTCGGCACCAGCAGGTTCCCCTCACAATAAAGGAATGGATAGTGGCAACGATAAAAGACGTTTCTCAGCTGGCAAATGTGTCTATTTCCACCGTATCGCGCGTGATCAACAACACGGCGCAGGTCGCCCCGGAAAAGCGCGAGGCCGTATTGGCGGCCATGAAGGAACTCAATTTTCGGCCCAACAGTTTTGCCCAGGCTCTGGTCAGCAAGCGTTCCAACTGCATCGGCGTGCTGGTCGGCGACCTCTGCGGTGGCCCCTTCTTCGCCCAGATGATGCGGGGCATTGAAACCATGGTCGATCGGGCAAACAAGTTCACCATTGTGATGTCGGGCAACCATGACATTACCCGCGAGCGCCATGCCATTCAGGCCCTGCTGCAACGTCAGTGCGATGCCCTGATCCTGCACAGCAAGGCGCTGCCCGACGAGGAGCTGAGCGAGCTGGCGGCGGGCACCACTCCCATCGTCTTTATCAACCGTCAGGTGCCGGGCGCCGAAGATCGCTGCGTCTGGCTCGACAACAAGGCCGGGATCACCACGGCTTGCCAGCATCTGCTTGATGCCGGTCATCGCAAGATTGCCTTTATTACCTCCGATGACGAGGAGTTCGTCGATGGTCAGCAACGGATGGCGGGCTATACCCAGACGCTGGGGCGGGCTGGTATCGCCCTTGATCCGGCCCTGATCAGCCGCGGCTTTGCCGACGAGAACGGTGGTTATGTGGCGATGAGCGAACTGCTGGCGCGCGGTGTCGAGTTCACTGCCGTGCTCGGTTTCAACGATGGCATGGTGGCCGGAGCCATCTCCTGTCTGCTGGAGCGTGGTTACAAGATCCCGCAACAGGTGTCGGTGGTGGGGTTCGACGATATTCCCTATGCCCGCTACATCTATCCCAAGCTCACCACGGTGCGCTACCCCATCGAGGAGATGGGCAGCCGCGCCGCCGAGCTGGCGCTGCGTCTGCTCGATCACAAGCCGGTAGAGGGGTTGCCGCTCAAATTCGAAGCCCAGCTGGTGGAGCGTGAATCGGTCGCCTGATCTACGGCGAGAAGTCCTTAGCAATATGGCCCCATCGGGGCCATATCTTTATCCGCCATATGCGTTCCGGTTTTACCCCGCCAGGGCAATGCGCTGCTGGCGGCGCGCTTCCACCCCTTCGGCAAGGGTATCGAGCACTACCCGCGTCTGCTCCCAGCTGATACAGCCATCGGTGACCGACTGGCCGTAGCACAGCGGCTTGCTGGCTATATCCTGGCGTCCCTCCTTGAGAAAACTCTCCACCATGACGGCTGCGATACTGTGGCAGCCGTTGCCCAGCTGGGCAGCCAGATCCCGGGCCACGGGTAGCTGGCGGGCGTGCTGTTTCTGGCTGTTGCCGTGGCTGCAATCGACCATCAGGCGAGGGGAGAGGTGATGCTGACGCAGCAGCTCGCCAGCCTCTGCCACATGATTGCTCTGATAGTTGGGCTGACGGCCACCGCGCAGGATCAGGTGACCATCGGGGTTGCCATGACTGCGCACCAGTACCAGCCGCCCGTCACCGGAAGGCTGCGGATAGAGGTGCGCGGCCCGGCTGGCAAGGATGGCTTCGACTGCGATCCGGATGTTGCCATCGGTGCCGTTTTTAAAACCGATGGGGCAGGGGAGGGCCGAGGCCAGCTGGCGGTGGAGCTGGGATTCGGTGGTGCGGGCACCGATGGCGCCCCAGCTGATGAGATCCCCCAGATAGAGCATGCTGGTGAGATCGAGAAATTCGGTGGCACAGGCGAGCCCCTCTTGCCCGAGAACCAGCAGCAGCTCGCGCGCCTGGCGCAATCCCTCTGCCAGCCGATCGCTGCCGTCCAGACCCGGGTCGAAGACAAATCCTTTCCAGCCGAGCGTCGTGCGCGGCTTTTCGAAATAGGTGCGCATCACGACTTGTAGCTGATCCCCGTATTGGCCCTGCAGCTCGGCCAGCCGGCCACCATAGTCGCGGGCGGCGACGGGATCGTGGATGGAGCAGGGACCGATCACCAGCAGCAGGCGGTCGTCCTCTCCATGCAGAATATGGCGGGCTTGCTGGCGGCTGCGCGCTATCTGACGGGCGAGTCGGGGAGGGGCGGGGTGATCTTGCAGCAACTCATCCGGCGTGGGCAGGGTGGCAAGGGGTGATGCGTTCAGTAGTGAGGTGAACATGAGCGATCCTTATGGCAATGGAAACCTGCATGCTCATTGCTGTCCAGTGGGGATCTTCCCCTTATTGTGTCGGGCAACACAGCGCGGGCATGGGCCCGCGCTGTTGGCTTGATGAGCTTTAGAAGCGGGCCGAGCCACTGATGTAGTAGCTGCGACCCGGCTCCACGTTCTGGAAGGTGGGGTCTTTCTCCTGCAGGCGCACATCGGTCAGGTTGGTGATACCGACCCGCAGATCAAAGTTCTCGGTGACCTTGAAGCCGGTGCCGAGATCGAAAGTCTGATAGCTGGGCAGCTTGTGCAGCACCACGGCCTTGTTGACGGTCTGCTCCGCATATTGGGTGCCGGTGTAGGTGGTGCCAACGAAGGCGTTGACCCTCTCGGTGGCCTGCCAGGTCAGTTTGGCGTTGGCCTTGTGCTCCGGCCGTTCGGGCAGGGCCTGACCCTGATCGCCTTCCGCCTTGAGGTAGGTGTAGTTGGCGCCAAGGTTGATATTGTCGGTCAGATCGAGCTTGCCGGTCAGCTCCAACCCCTTGGTGGTGGCTTTCTCCAGGTTGTACCAGGTGCGGTCAGTGGAGTTCGGCAGCTGTTTGAAGGTGAGCATGTCGTCGATGTCGGAGTAGAAGAGGGTGGCGCTGGTTTCCCAGATCCCTTCTCCTGCGATGACACCCAGCTCGTAGTTGGTGCTGGTTTCCGGCTTGACCTTGTCACTGCCATAGATGCGGCAGCTGCCGCCGCAGCTCTCGATGCTGTAACCGTTGGAGTACTGGTGTGGTGCCGGTGCCTTGAAGGCCTGGCTGACACCGCCTTTCACTGTCACCACATCGTTCATCTCATAGACCAGATAGCCGCGCGGGGTGAAGTGGCTGCCGTAGATCTCGTGGTGATCGTAACGGCCGCCCAGCGTGAAGGTCAGGCTGTCGGTCAGGCCGATCTCGTCCTGAGCCAACAGTGCCTCCTGGGAGTGACTCTCCTTGCCGCCGATATCCTTGTAGCTCACCGCATCCACCAGCTCCCGATCCAGATATTCACCACCCAGGGTCAGGTAGTGGTTGGCCAGCGCCAGGTTGGTGTAGCCCTTGAGGGTGAAGGTGTTCTCCTCCAGTTCGCGCTGCTGCGGGGCCGAGTAGCTGGTATTGAAATCATCGATCTGGGAGCTTTCATAGTTGGCCATGACGGTGGTGTCACCCCAGCTCCAGTTCCCCTTGTGAGTCAGGCCAAACAGGTTGCGATCGTTCTGCTGCTGGCGGCTGTGCACCTTGTTGCCGGTCTTGCGGAAGATATCGAGGGGGCGCTCATCCTGGTTGTAGAGATAGTCAAACTCGAAGCGCTGCTGCTCATCCACCAGCCAGCTCAGGGTGGAGGCAAAGTTGCGGGTCTGTTTGGCTTCGATAAGGGGGATGCCATCGGCTGCTTCGGGCGGAGTCCAGGCCTGACGATCGTACACTTCGCCATTCATCCGGATCAGCAGGTTGTCGGTCAGCGGGCCGGTAAAGCCCAGGTTGGTTCTGTGCTGATCGCCGCCATCCTTGCCCTCGATGGCCTTGAAGTCGGCATCGGCTGCCCCTTGCCAGGTTTTGCCCGGCTGCTTGGTGATGATGTTGATGACACCGCCGATGGCATCGGAGCCGTAAAGTGCCGACATGGGGCCGCGGATCACCTCGACCCGCTCGATCATACCAAGGGGCACCGGGGTGTTGTCGAAGTTGCCACCGCGCCACAGGGCATTGGAGGAGGAGAGGCGTTTGCCATCCACCAGCACCAGGGTGTATTTGCCGGACATGCCGCGAATGCCGATATCGCTGCGGCCATTGGTGTCGGTCTCGGCCTGGATGCCCACCTCGTGGCGCAGCAGGTCGGCAAGGTCATTGACCGGTGCGGCCTTGATCTGTTCGGCACTGATAACCGAGATGGATGCGGGGGCCGAGCGGGTATTGTGCGCCGTGGTGGTGACAGTGATCACCTCATCGGCTTGAGGGGCGTTGCTGGCGGCGATTGCTTGCTGGGTCAGCAGGGTGACGATGGTGGTGGCCAGCAGGCTGGGGGCAATAAAACGGGAGGTTGAGGATTTCATTATTTACATCTTCCATATCATTCAAATGATAAGCGTTATCATTATCAAATTTATTTTGCTCCGATCGCAACTCTTTTTTATCGGTGATGTTCGGTTTCGTTCGCCCCTCTCTTTTGACTAAAAAGAAGCTAATGAAATTGATTATCATTTGTATTGATCGTTTTTTCACTCCTTGTTAGGATGCCGCTCACCCTGCGACATGGTGGGTCAAATGACTCACATTCTGTCGTTTCAGGTAGTGATTCATTCCAAGGAGTAGCACCGTCATGTGTGACCATGCACTGGAAGGAGAGTGGCCCGCCACAGCGGCCGGGCTGGATAAAGTGTGCTGTTTTGCCAGCGGTGACAGGGTACTGGTCGCTTCCGGTATCCACGACAGTTTTACCGGCATCCCACCGGAGAAACTGCTCGCCCATCTGCGTCAGTTGCGCCAGCAGGGGATGGACAATCCCATCGCCATCGGCGCCATTCCGTTTGATACCCAATCCCCCTGGCATCTGGTGATCCCGGCGCAATCGCATTGGGTCGCAAGGGATGCTCTGTTGCCAGCCCGCTGTTGCCAGCTTCGTGGCGAGGTGAGTGAAGTGACCGGCTCTGCCCACTATCAGGGGGCGGTGCGGGCGGCGCTGCAGCAGTTCAGCGAGGGGCAGCTTGAGAAGGTGGTGCTGTCACGCGCCATCGACGTGCAGAGCGCAGAGCAGACCTCCCCCGCACACGCCTTTGGCTCTCTGCTGGCACAGAATCCGGGCGCCTATGTGTTCCAGATCCCGCTGCCTGAGGGAGAGACCCTGCTTGGCGCCAGCCCCGAGCTGCTGGTATCGCGCAGCGAGATGGCGGTGGTGAGCAATCCGCTGGCGGGCTCCCGTCCGCGCCACGTGTTTTCCGATCGACAGACGGCCAGTGCCGAACTGCTGGGTGCCCAGAAGGATCGCTATGAACATGCGCTGGTGGCCGATGCGGTCGCTGCGGCCCTCTCTCCCTTCTGCCGCGAGCTGGATGTCCCCATCGAGCCACAGGTGATCGCCACTCCTACCATGTGGCACCTTTCGACCCGCATTGCCGGACGGCTCCATGAGCCCTCTCCCGTGCTGGCACTGGCGCTGGCGCTGCACCCGACACCGGCGGTGTGCGGCACGCCGCTTTCGGCAGCGCGTCAGGCCATCGCCCGGCTCGAGGGGTACGATCGCCGCTTCTACTGCGGCGCCGTCGGCTGGATGGATGCCGATGGTAATGGCGAATGGGTGGTCACCATTCGCTGTGGCGTGCTGGCTGGCAGGCAACTGCGGCTCTATGCCGGCGCCGGGGTGGTGGTGGGCTCCTCGCCCGAAGCGGAGTGGCAGGAGACCGCCGCCAAGCTTGGCACCATGCTGCGGGCGTTTGGCCTCGAGAGCCGGGAGCCGGAGGTAACCGCATGAAGCCGCTGGTGCCCTTTACCCCCTGGCCTGCAGAGCTGGCGGCCCACTACCGGGCACAAGGTTGGTGGCGCGGGCAACCGCTCACCGCCCTGCTCGATGACTCCGCCGAACGTTATCCCGAGCGCACGGCCCTGATCTGCGGCGAGCGCACCCTCAGTTATGGCCAGTTAAAACGTGAGGTCGATGCGCTGGCGGCGCGGCTGACCGTGCGCGGGCTCGGCCATGGCGATACCGCGCTGGTGCAGTTGCCCAACTGCGCCGAGTTCTATATCTGCTGGTTTGCCCTGATCCGCTGCGGTGTAGTGGCGGTGCATGCCCTCTACAGCCACCAGCGGCGCGAGCTGGTGGCCTTTGCCCGCCAGATTGAGCCCGCCTTGCTGGTACTCAGCCCTTCTCACCCCGGCTTTGCCGGTGCAGCGGGAAGTCTCGTGGCCCTTGACGAGTTGGCATCGTCCTCCAGTCAGACACTGCTGTTCGAGCCGGCTGAAGGCGCAGACCTTCAGTCTGGGTTTGCATGGCGCCAGTCTGAAACCGTGGCTCGTGCTGATGGTTTTGTGCAGGTGGCCACAGCGCCTACACCAACCCCGGCCGATCAGGTCGCCTTTTTCCAGCTCTCCGGCGGCAGTACCGGCACTCCCAAACTGATCCCCCGTACCCACGATGACTATGGCTACAGCGTGCGCCAGAGCGTAGCGGTGTGTGGTTGGGATGAGCGGGTGATCTATCTCTGCGCCCTGCCGGCGCCCCACAACTTTCCCCTGAGCTCCCCCGGCGCACTCGGAGTGTTTTATGCCGGTGGCTGCGTGGTGCTGGCAAAGGATCCTTCCGCAGTAACCTGTCTGCCGCTGGTGCAGCGTCATCAGATCAATTGGGCGGCCCTGGTGCCACCGGCTCTGGCGCTCTGGCTGGAGGCGGCCAGCCACTATCCGCAGACCTCTCTGGAGTGTGTGCAGGTGGGAGGTGCGCGCCTCAGTCCGGCTCATGCCGATGCGGTAGCGAGCCGCCTTGGTTGCCGCTTGCAGCAGGTGTTCGGCATGGCCGAGGGGCTGGTCAACTACACCCGCACCGAGGATGACCAGTGGCACATCGTCAATACCCAGGGCCGCCCGATGAGCCCGGGTGACGAGGTGGAGGTGCGAGATAGCGACGGGCGCCCCTTGCCCGATGGCGAGTGCGGCGAGCTCTGGACGCGTGGCCCCTACACCTTTCGCGGCTACTTCAAGGCTGATGCCCACAATCAGCGGGCTTTTGATCGGGACGGTTTCTACTGCACCGGCGATCTGGTCTGCCGCTTGCCCGGCGGTCATCTGATGGTGGTGGGGCGTAACAAGGATCAGATCAACCGGGGCGGGGAGAAGATCGACGCCCTCGAGATTGAAGAGCTGCTAATTACCCATCCAGATGTGCGGCAGGCGGCACTGGTCGCCATGCCTGATCCCATGCTCGGGGAGCGCAGCTGCGCCTTTCTGATGTGCCGCGCCCCCCTCAATCTGCCCCGCTTGCGCCGTTTCCTGCGCGAGCAGGGGGTGGCCGATTACAAACTACCCGATCGCCTGGTGCTGGTGGAGCAACTGCCCCATACCCCGGTCGGCAAGATAGACAAACAGACGCTGCGCGAGCAGCTCGCCAAGGAGTGTGCATGACCATTCAATCCCTCGCCGCCTATCCGCTGCCCACTGCTGAGGAGCTGCCCACCGGGCGGGTGAACTGGCCTTTCGAACCGGGCCGCGCCGCCTTGCTGGTCCACGATATGCAGCACTATTTCGTCGACTTCTACGGGGAGGGCAATCCTCTGATCAATCAGGTCATCGACCATATCGCCACCCTGATCCGTCAGGCGCGTGCCCTCGGCATGCCGGTGGTCTACACCGCCCAGCCCGCCGAGCAGAGTCAGGCCGATCGGGCGCTCCTCAACGACATGTGGGGGCCCGGGTTGACCCGAGCGCCGGAGCGTCAACCCATCGTTCCGGCGCTGGCCCCCGAGCCGCAGGATACGGTGCTGACCAAGTGGCGCTACAGCGCTTTTTGCCGCTCTCCACTGGCCGAGCTGATGGCCCAATGGGGGCGGGATCAGCTGGTGATCTGCGGCATCTACGGCCATATCGGGGTGATGCAGACGGCGGTCGATGCCTTTATGCGCGATATCCGCCCCTTCCTGGTGGCAGATGCCATCGCCGACTTCTCCCGCGAGGATCATCTGCTGGCGCTCTCCTACGTCAGCCGCAATGCCGGTCGCGTGATTACCGTGGCCGAGGTGATGGCGGCCAGCAAACGTCCCCTGACTCGGGAGGCACTGCGTGATCTGGTGTTGGCGCGGCTGCCCGCTGAGATGCAGCATGAGCAACCCACCGAGGATGACAACCTGCTCGACTACGGCCTCGACTCGCTGGCTGTGATGGGGCTGGTGGAGGAGTGGCGTCAGCAGGGGCTGGTGGTGGAGCTGGCCGAGTTGGCCCGCACGCCGACTCTGGCTCACTGGTGGGCGCTCCTCTCCCGTCAGCTTAATGCCAGTCAACCCAATGTCAGTCAGGCCACGGCTTATCAGGCTAACGAAGTGCACGTCAGCGAACCGGAGTGCACCCCATGAGCGAGTGGCAAGGTAGAACCGTCTGGGTAACCGGCGCGGCGCAGGGGATTGGCCATGCGGTGGCGCGTACCTTTGCCGAGGCGGGGGCCAGCGTGGTAGCGTTCGATCTGCAACTGGCCGAGGCGTTGCCCGGCAACGTGAAGGGGGTGACTATCGACGTGAGTGACAGCGAGGCCGTGACCCGCAGCTGCGAACAGCTGCTGGACGAGGGGCTGGGGCCTGATGTGCTGGTCAATGTCGCTGGCGTACTGGCGACCGGCAGGCTCGATGAGGTGGATGATGCCCTCTTGCAGCGCACCTTTGCCATCAACACCTTCGCCCCCTTCTACCTGATGCGGGCCCTGACCCCCTGGTTTCAGGGGCGGCACAGGGGCGCCATCGTCAATGTCTCCTCCAATGCCGGTCGGGTGCCGCGAGTGGGGATGGGTATCTATGGCGCCTCCAAGGCGGCGCTGACCAGCCTCACTCAAGCGGCAGGGCTGGAACTTGCTCCCTACGGGGTGCGCTGCAATCTGGTGTCGCCGGGCTCGACCCGCACCCCGATGCTGTACGGCATGTGGCAGGAGGGGGAACAGCGCGAAGGGGAGCTGCGCACCATCGCAGGCCTGCCCGGGCAGTTCAAGCTGGGGATCCCCCTTGGCAAATTGGGAACACCCGACGAGGTGGCTGCCTGCGTGCTGTTTCTCGCCTCCGATGCCGCCAGCCATATTACCTTGCAGGATCTGGTGGTCGATGGCGGTGCCACCCTGGGGGTCTGATCTTCGGCCTGCCGGTGTGGAGGGTACGACTCTCTCTTTATCGAGGAGGCATGGCCTCCTCGCTTTTCAGCCATGCGGGCAGGGGCAAGCCGCTGCCCGCTCGATGTTTGCGCAAGGATATTCCCATGGAACAGACAATGGCGATGCGCGCCACCCACCAGCGTGGGGAGCACCCACGCTGGCCACTTACCACTGCTCAGGCGGGCATCTGGTTTGCCCAGCAAAAATACCCGCAGAGCCCCGCCTGCAATACCGGCGAATACTGGCTGCTGGAGGGGGCGCTGGCTCCCCATCACTTCACCCGCGCGGTGCGCCAGACCATCGACGAGATCCCCGGTCTGCACTGCGCTTTTGTTGCCACTGCTGATGGTCCGCAGATGGTGGCCAACCCCGCCTGCTGGCAGCTGGCAGAGCGAGATTTGCGCAGCGAGGCCGACCCGCTCACAGTCGCGCAGGCCGAGATGCGTGCGCAGCTGGCCGTCCCCTTCAATCTGGCCAGGGGGCCGCTGTTTGCCACCACCCTCTATCGCCTTGGCGAGGGGCGGTGGGCCTGGTTTATCGCCGTGCACCATATCGCCATCGACGGCTTTGGCCTGAGCCTGCTTTGCCAGCGGGTGGTGAGCTGGTATGAGGCGCTTTGTGCGGGTGAGCAGCCTGTCCCCTGCCGTTATGCCACCCAGCAGGAGTTGCTGGCCGAGGAGGCTGCCTATCAGGATTCGCCGCGCGCCGCGCGGGATCGCGATTTCTTCGTGCAGCAGCTGGCCGGGGTGGATAGCCCTGCGTCGCTCTCCCGCCGTCCGGCGCAAGGGCTAGGCTCCACTTATCGTTTCGAACAGCGGCTGGCAGGCCGCCAGTGGCAGGCACTGGTGGCACGGGCGAGTCGTTCGGCCTGTCACCCCTACAGCCTGCTGCTGGCGGCAGTGGCCAGCTATGTGCAGCGGATGAGCGGCGCTGGCGAGGTAGTGCTGGGTATTCCGCTGATGGGGCGGCTGGGCTCAGCGGCGGCCGATACCCCCTGCATGAAGGTCAATGTGGTGCCTCTGCGTATCGAGCTGAGCGGCACCTGCCGGGTAGGGGCGTTGCTGGCACAGGTCGAGCGGCAATTTGTCGCCCTGCGCCGTCATCAGGGCTGCCGTCAGGAGTGGTTGCAGCAGCGTCAGCCGGGCCAGCCGTTGTTTGGCCCTCAGGTCAATCTGATGCCCTTTGCCCGAACCCTCAGCTTTGGTGAAGGGCACAACCAGGTTCGTGGCGAGGTGCAGGTGCTGGCGGCGGGGCCGGTGGAGGAGTGTGCCTTCTATTTTGCCGAGGAGGCAGGCGCGATGACCCTGACCCTCGAAGCACATCAGGGGCGCTTCAGCCAACAGGAGAGTGAACGTCATCTGGCCCGGCTGGTAGCTTATCTCGCCGCCTGGAGTGAGGCGGATGACGAGGCCCTGGCAGTGCGCTTGCCGCTGCTGCTGCCCTGTGAGCAAGCTGAGCTGGCGCGCTGGAACCAGACCGACCATCCGCTGCCGACCACCACTCTGAGCGCACTGCTGGCCAAGGGGCTGGCGGCGGCAGATCAGAGCGCCATTGCGCTGGAGTGTGGCGCCGAGCGCTGGAGTGTGGCCGAGCTGCGCCAGCGAACCCGCCAGCTGGCCAGCTATCTGGCGGGGAGGGGCGTGGGCCCCGGTTGTCGGGTGGCTGTGGCGATCCCGCGCTCTCCCGAGCTTATTCTCGCCCAGCAGGCCATCATGGCGGTGGGGGCCGTCTATGTACCCGTTGACCCGGACTACCCGGCGGAGCGGATCGGCTACATTCTCGCCAGCAGCGATCCTGCGCTGGTGCTGACCAGCCATACGCTTCAGATGCCGCTCGACGTGGCGGCGCCACTTGTCTGCCTCGATGCCCCCGGTGTGGCAGAGCAGCTGGCGACGATAGACGTGGCGGCGATAGCACCTTGTGAGCTGCCAGCCCCCGGGCCGGAAGATGCGGCCTACATCATCTACACCTCCGGCTCGACCGGTCGGCCCAAAGGGGTGGTGGTGAGCCATGGCGCCATCGTCAACCGGCTGCTCTGGATGCAGCACATGTATCCCATCGGCTCGGCGGATCGGGTGCTGCAAAAGACCCCGGCCGGTTTCGATGTATCCATCTGGGAGTTCTTCTGGCCCTTTATGACCGGGGCGCGGCTGGTGCTCGCCAAACCGGGCGGCCACAAGGATCCCGCCTACCTTGCCGAGCTGATTGAGCAGGCCGGGATCACCACTTTGCACTTTGTCCCCTCCATGCTGCAGATTTTTGTCACTCAGGCCGAGCCTGCGCGTTGCCGCGCCCTGCGCCAGGTATTCTGCTCCGGCGAGGCGCTGCCCGCGGATCTGGTGCAGCGCTGGTATGGGGCATTTTCAGCCCCCCTGCACAACCTCTATGGCCCGACCGAAGCGGCGGTGGATGTCACCTGGTATCCCTGCCGGGCAGACGAGGCGGTGACCAGCGTGCCTATCGGCTATCCGGTCTGGAATACCTGTATCCACATTCTCGACCCCTGGTTGCAGCCGGTGCCCCCCGGTGTGGCGGGGGAGCTCTGGATCGGCGGCGTGCAGGTGGCGGATGGCTATTTTGGCCAGCCCGAGCTCACCGCCGAGCGCTTTATTGCCAACCCCTTTGGCGCGGGGCGGCTCTATCGCAGCGGCGATCTGGCCGCCTGGCGCGAGGATGGTGCCATCGAGTATCTGGGGCGCCTCGATTTTCAGGTGAAGATCCGTGGTCAACGCATCGAGCTGGAGGAGATCGAGCAGGTGCTGCTGCGCCATCCACGGGTGGCGCAGGCGGTGGTGCTGGCCCCCGAATTTGCCCCCGGCGATCGCCGTCTGGTGGCCTATGTGGTGGCCGTAGATAGCAGCGAGTTGACGCTGGCCGAGTTGGCACCCGCCCTTGGCGCGGCGTTGCCCGACTACATGCTGCCGGGACTTTTGGTAAACCTGGCCGAGCTGCCACTCACCCCCAATGGCAAGCTGGATCGCAAGGGGTTGCCGCTGCCTGATATGGCGTCAGCGGTCGGTCAGTCACTGCCAAAAACCCTGCTGGAAGAGCGGCTCTGTCGCCTCTTCGCCGAAGTACTGGGGCTGGCGCGGGTCGGCGCCGACGATAACTTCTTTGCCCTCGGTGGTCACTCCCTGCTGGCGGCGCAGCTGGTGGTGCGCATTGAAGAGTCGACCGGACAGGCGCTCACTCTGGCCAGCCTGTTCGAAGCGCCGAGCCCTGCCCAGCTGGCGCGCCGTCTTGGCGGCGAACGGGAGGCAATGCCCATGCTGTTGCCCTTGCGGGCGCCCGGTGCGCAGTCGGGCGCATCAGGCCGCACTCTCTTTTGTGTCCACCCCGCAGGGGGGCTCGGCTGGTGTTATGCGCCGCTGGTGCCCCATCTGCCGACCGATATGGCGGTCTATGCCCTGCAGGCAAGGGCGCTCTACCAGCCGGATGCCCCGCTGCCCGCCAGCTTCGACGAGCTGGCACTCGACTATGTGACCGAGCTGCGTCGTCAGCAGAGCGAGGGGCCCTACTGGCTGCTCGGCTGGTCGCTCGGGGGCATGCTGGTGCACCGGATGGCCGCCATGCTGCAAGAGCAGGGACAGGAGGTTGCCATGGTGCTGCTGCTCGATGCCTACCCCTGTCAGCAGTGGCAGACCCAGCCGTTGCCCGACGAGCAGCGGATGCTCGATGCGTTGCTGCGGATGGGAGGCATTGCGGTTGCGGACGATGCGCTCGATTCCCTTACTCGGGGCGACGTGGTGGCCCGACTGGGGGCAGAGGGGAGTGCATTGGCCATGCTCGACGAGCAGGTGGTGAGCGCGATGATTGAGCTGGTGGGCCACAACAACCGGCTAATCCGTCAGCCGGTCGACTACTGCTACCACGGGGAGGTGATCTTTATCGAGGCGTCAGCCTCCCGCCAGCCCTGGCTGGATGGACGCGGTTGGGAGTCGCTGACAGAAGGCAAAATCCGCTATGAGCGCTTCCCCTGCCTGCATCAGGAGATGGTCCATCCCGACTGGCTGGCGCAGGTCGGCGCCCTTATTGGTGAGCGGGTCGATGGGGTCGGGCAACAACCGCACATCCGGCAGGAGGGGGGCGCATGACCCCGGTTGCCGCCATCCGGGAAGCCTTGCTGGCGGGCAAGCTGGTGGGGCTGGGGGAGCCGCACTGGCATCCGGATTTTATCCGGCGCCAGCACGCCTGGCTCTGCGATCCGGCGCTCTGGGGAGTCATGACCGATCTGGTGCTGGAGTGCGGCAACCGCCGCCATCAAGGCTTGCTCGATGCCTGGTTGGCGGGGGAGGAGAGCTGGCAGGGGGCGCCGCTGACGCTGGGGCGGCTCTATCCAGTCTGGCTCGACTCCTGCGCCTTTCCCGCCTGGATGGCCCCCGAGTTTCCGGCCCTATTCGCGGCCCTGCGCCAGAGCAATCTGGCGCGCCCTGAACATATGCGGCTGCGGGTGCATCTCTGCGAGCCCTCATTCGAGTGGCAGGAGATGAGCCCGGAGCGGTGGCAGCAACACAACAGGGGACGGGATCAGGCGCTGGCCGACGATCTTCTTGCACTTCCCGCCCGCGGCGTGGTGGTGCTGGCAGGGGCGCGTCATCTGCTCAAAGCCGCAGGGGATCCCCACTTTGCTCAGCCGACGCTGGGCCAGTTGCTGGAGGCAGCACGGCCGGGCTGGCTGCATGTCATTCACCCCTGGCCAATGGTTGCTGGGAAGGGAGATGAGGAAGAGGAGCGAGTGTGCGATCTGGCAGGGATTGCGACCGCCGATCTCTATCCCCACTGGCCGGTGCATCCGCCGCTGGAAACTCTTATCGACAGGTTGGTGCGCGTTGCTGACAGGGGGCGGGAGATGCGAATTTGCCCCACCTTGCTGGCCGAGTCCTGGCGTAGCCGCTTGTTGAGTCGCGCTCACCTGCTGCCAGTTGGCATGGCCCGCCAGCTGCAACAGTGGCTGGCGTAACTGCTGACTTGAGTAACTCAATGGGGGAGCAAGGCTCCCCTTTTTCACATTTTGCATCCTGCATTCAGCGCTGCAAAGTTGCACCATTTACGGCATACCTTGCAACTCATCGCCGAAAATTCAGCTCCTTCGCTACTTTAAAGAAGTTTCTACTGGTCTTACCTGAGTAAATCCCTTTGCTTTTTATTTAACAAGGTATTTACATCTAAGTGTCACCAGCATCGGTGACGCCTACAACGGCAAGGAGCCAGTTATGACCCATGTCGACATCCCTTTCCTTCGTTACCTCGATGCGGAAGGGTGCCCGGTCGCCACCTTACCGACCTGGCTGGACAAGGCGATACTGCACACCTTTTACCGCAATATGGTGATGGTGCGCAGTTATGACAAAAAAGCGATAGCGCTGCAACGAACCGGCAAACTCGGTACTTTTCCCTCCCATCTCGGCGCAGAAGCCGTGGGGATTGGCATTGGTCTCGCCATGCAGCCGCAGGATGTCTACGTTCCCTACTATCGGGACATGCCCACCCTCTATGTGCGGGGCGTACCGATGGAGAAGAACCTGCAATATTGGGGCGGTGACGAGCGGGGCAGTTATTTTCTCAAACCCGATGGGACTCCCTCTGAAGATCTCCCCATCTGCGTCCCCATCGCCACCCAGATCACTCACGCCTGCGGCATTGCGTCTGCCTTCAAACTGCGTAATCAACCGCGTGTCGCCGTGGTCACCATCGGCGATGGCGGCACCTCCAAGGGTGATTTTCTGGAGGGGCTCAACTGCGCCGGTGTCTGGCACCTGCCGATGGTCATCATCGTCAACAACAACCAGTGGGCCATCTCGGTGCCACGCAAGCTGCAATCGAGCGCTCCTACGCTGGCCCAGAAGGGGATTGGCGCCGGGGTGCGCAGCCTGCAGGTGGATGGCAACGATGTAGTGGCGGTCTACGATGCTGCCCGCAGTGCCGTAGAACGGGCCCGCAGCGGCAAGGGGCCGACCCTGATCGAGGCGGTCAGTTATCGTCTCGGCGATCACACCACGGCCGACGATGCCACTCGCTATCGCGATGGGGCCGAGGTTGAGGCTGCCTGGGCGAAAGAGCCGGTCAAGCGGCTGCGCCAGTTTATGCATAGCAAAGGCTGGTGGGATGAAGAGCAGGAGCAGAGCCTGCTGGCGGAAGCCACCCGAGAGGTAGAGCTGGCGGTCGCCCGCTATGAGGCGATGGCGCCCCAGCCGCCGGAGGCGATGCTCGATTATCACTACGCCAGCCTGCCCACCGAACTCGTGCCCCAGCGCGAGCGAGTGATTGCCAAGGGGATGAAGCAGGAGGTTGGCCATGAGTGAGATTAGTTTGCTCGAAGCGGTCAACATGGCCCTTCACTACGAGATGGAGCATGACCCGGATGTGGTGGTACTGGGCGAGGATGTGGGGGTCAACGGCGGGGTGTTTCGCGCTACCGTGGGGCTGCGCGACAAGTTCGGTTTCAAGCGGGTGATCGACACGCCGCTGGCCGAGGGATTGATCGCCGGGGTGGCGGTCGGTATGGCCACCCAGGGGCTCAAGCCGGTGGCTGAGTTCCAGTTTCAGGGCTTCATCTTCCCCGGGATGGAGCAGATCATCTGTCAGGCGGCGCGGATGCGAAACCGCACCCGTGGCCGTCTCTCCTGTCCCCTTGTCTATCGCTCCCCGTATGGCGCTGGCATTCACTCGCCGGAACATCACAGCGAGAGTGTCGAGGCGCTGTTTGCCCATATTCCGGGGTTGCGGGTGGTGATCCCCTCCAGCCCGAGGCGTGCTTATGGCCTGCTGCTATCGGCCATCCGCGACCCGGATCCCGTGATGTTTTTCGAACCCGACCGCATCTATCGCTCGATGAAATCCGAGGTGGTGGATGACGGTGTCGGCCTGCCGCTGGATGTCTGCTTCACCCTGCGCCCGGGCCGGGATATCACGGTAGTGGCCTGGGGGGCCTGCATTCAGGAGGTGATGCGGGCGGCGAACCTGCTGGCCGAGCAGGATATCCAGTGCGAGGTGCTGGATCTGGCCACCATCAAGCCGCTGGATATGGAGACCATCCTCACTTCGGTACGCAAGACCGGCCGCTTGCTGGTGGTACACGAGGCGTGTGGCAGCTTTGGGGTCGGAGCCGAAATTGTGGCTCGGGTGACCGAGCAGGCACTTCCCAGCCTCAAGGCGCCGCCCAAACGGCTGACCGGCGTGGATGCAGCCGTTCCCTATTATCGCAACGAAGCGTATTACCTCATCACCGAGCTAGATATCGCTGATGCCGCTCACCAGCTGATGGAGAACCAGTGGCTATGAAATTTTTCAAATTACCGGATCTGGGTGAAGGGTTGGCCGAAGCCGAGATCGTCGAATGGAAGGTGAGTGCCGGTGATACCGTCGAGGTCGATCAGGTGCTCTTGTCGGTGGAAACGGCCAAGGCGCTGGTGGATGTGCCCTCTCCGGTGGCCGGGGTGATCGCCCGTCTCTGTGGCGCCGAGGGGGATATCCTCCATATCGGTGCGCCGCTGGTGGAATTCGAGGGGGGTGAGGATGATGGCACCGTGGTGGGCAAGGTTAGTGCCCATCAGCAACATATCGAGGATCACTTCGTAGTGGGGGCCATTGCCCAGGGGGGGGCGCTGGTGCAAGCCATGCCAGCGGTGCGACTGCTGGCACAAAAACTGGGTCTGGATATCGACCGGATCAAGGGAAGTGGCAGTGGCGGTATGGTGACCGAGCTGGATGTGCAGCAGGCGTTCGAGGCTCAGCAAAGCAGTGGCAACGAGTTTCTCAAAGGGTCACGGCGGGCCATGGCCAAGGCGATGGAGCTCTCTCATCAGACGGTAGTGCCGGTCAGCATTACTGATGAGGTGGATTTGCGTCACTGGCGCCCTGATGAGGATGTAACGGTGCGCCTGATCAAGGCCATTGGCGTGGCGTGCCGCGCCGAGCCCTCGATGAACGCCTGGTTTGATGGTGAAACCCTGTCAAGGCGGCTGTTTAAAGAGGTCAATGTGGCCATCGCGGTGGATTCAAAGCATGGCCTCTATGTGCCGGTGATGGAGAATGTGGCCGAACGGGAGGGGGCTGATCTGCGGCAAGGGCTGGATCGGATGATCGCCGATGTGAAGGCGCGCGCCGTGCCCCGCGAGATGTTGCAGGGGGCGACCATTACGCTCACCAACTTCGGCGCCATCGCAGGCCGTTATGCCAGCCCTATCGTGACGCCGCCGCAGGTGGCCATCATAGGGGCAGGCAAGTTGTTCGAGAAAGTGGTGTTCATCCATGGTGAGGCCCGCCCGGTGAGAGCAATGCCGCTGTCGATGACATTTGACCACAGAGCCTGTACCGGCGGCGAGGCGGCACGCTTCCTCAAGGCTCTGGTACAGGCGCTGGAAGCGCCGACCCTGTAACGGTTGTGCCCTGCCGTTGGCAGGGCACAAATTTGTTTGCGTAATCTACAAAGCCACGTATAATCCTAGGCAGCTTGAAAGGGCGATAGTTATGTCAATGAATTTGATGTTTTACATCTTTTCCTGTTGTTCATAAATTAATCCCGTTTTTTGAGCTTTACCCGCTGAAAAGCATAAGTAATTATTTTGAATACAGGTTTAAAGATATGTCTAACATGATCACCGGTACCGTTAAGTTTTTCAACGAAACCAAAGGTTTTGGCTTCATCCAGCAAGAAAACGGCCCGGACGTTTTCGTTCACTTCAGCGCCATTCAAGGTAACGGTTTCCGTACCCTGGCTGAAGGTCAGCGCGTACAGTTCTCTGTGACCCAAGGTCAGAAAGGCCCGCAGGCTGAGAACGTAACTGCTCTGTAATTCTTACAGAATTTAAGAAAGCCGTGGTACCTCTGGTACCACGGCTTTTTGTTTGTATGGCCTTTGTTCCTGACTCATACGGTGTGTGAATCATGTTCCAGACCCTGTTGCTCCTGACTGCATTGACCCCGATTGTGGATGAACCCATACCGGTGCAGGCCGCCATGGAGGCAGAGAGGGTTTGCCAACAGTTTGTCCATGTGCGGCTAGGTGAAGAGCGGCAACCGGACGAAATTGAGGCCCGCCTGATCCCCGACAGGGAGTCAGAGTGGCTGGTCGATGGCAAAGTAAAAGGACCCGAAGGTCCTTTGCTGTTTGCCTGTCATCTCCATCAGGGAGAGCGCTGGGAGCTGCTCAACTTTTCGCTGTGGGCTCCCCAGCCGGTCAAAGCGGTTTGAGTGCGACTAGCAGGTGCTGCAGATGCTCTACCATGGTCATTCCAAACGGGGTGAGGTAGCCGCCATCTTCGGCACTGATGAGCCCCTGCTGGTGCAGGCGAACCGCTGCCTGGCACAGCTCTTCAGACATGTCGCTGCGTAATTTGATGCCCAGGCTCATGTTGGCCGGATCAAAGCATGCCAGTATCTTCAACTGGTTTATTACGTCATCAGAAATCTGATCGATACCAATCATGGATCTACTCCTTACGCTAAAGATGTATGCAAACTAGCACTCCCGGATCCACTTTAGTGGGCGCTGGTTCAAACTATTGGTCTTTGTCTCTGCCATACCCTGCCGAGTGCTGTTTTTTTGGGCGTAATCAGATGGTTGCCACTTCTCCTCGCAAGACCCTCACCATGCCAAACGTGATAGGATAGAGCCCTCCTGTTAACCGGACGGTTCGCTTGCGACTGTTCGCCTAGTTCAAGGTATTGCTCATGGTCAAGATCACTCTGGTATCCCTGCTGCATTCACACTCTGCCGGTTTTCCGGTCTACCCTGTCTCGCTGCTGACCTCCTTGCTTGAGAGCCACGAGGGGGATCTGTGGTTGCCTGCCCGCAAGGGGAGCGATATTGCCCAACTGCGCAAGCATGCCAAAGGGGCTCAGGCCCGTGAACTGGCAAGTCTCGATGCCGGCTGGTGCGACTTTGCCACCGGTAAGGAGGGGGCGACTGCCGAGTTGGATGCCCTGGCCAACTACGATGACGAAATGATGGAGAACCTGCAGATGTATTGGCACAGTGCGGCCAAGATCAACAGTCCCATCAGTGACAACTTGTTCGAGCTGCGCCGCGAAGTGGTCGATGAAGCGCACGGCGCCAAACTGGCGACAGCCTGGCTGGCCCAGCAGCAACTCCGCTTCGAGCAGTTGATGAGTGCAGCGGCGAGTGGTCGGGATCAGCTCTGCTTTGTCGAGGTCGAGTCAGCCTACTGGCTGCGACAAAAACTGAGTGAAACGCCGGATGTGGAGCTGATCACCCCGGCGTTTTAATCTGACCAATGTGGCGAGCCTGGCTTTTTTATCCGGCTCCCTGCTCTATCCTTATGGGCGTTCTGTTCCCCCCGTCTGGCGTCAGGGGGCGGCAGGCTGGACAAGCTGACCACAAGATGTGAACATGGCGCCCTTTATCGATTGAGAGAGACTTGGCCAATGAGCTATGAACTGAGCGACACCGAGCGCAATGCCGCGCTGCAACTGAACGCTGACTACCGTTACGATCACTTCATCAGCAAGCTGGTCGAGCATGAAGAGCTGTTTGTACTGACCGACGAGCATGGCGTCATGATGCTGACTACCGATGATGAAGATTGCATCCCGGTATGGCCGCACCCGGAATACGCCAAGGCGTGGGCCGAAGGGGAGTGGGCCGAGTGCAAGCCGCAGTCCATCACCCTCAAGGTGTGGCTGGAGCGCTGGATCGACGGCATGGAGCAGGACGAACTGTGCGTCGCCGTGTTCCCGACCCCGGATCAGGAAGGCATCGTGCTGGAGCCGGCCGATATCGCCGACGCTATCGCCCAGAAGCAGGCCAAGCGCGGCTAATTGCCCCAGCTTGACGCGAGCAACTGAGGCTGCAAAAAACCGGTTGCAAAAAAAGACCCCGCCAGCGTGCGGGGTCTTTTTGTATCTGCCGCTGGCTCAGGGCTGCTTGAAGCTGGTATCGACCTGAGTAACGGGAGGGAAGCTCTGGTCGCGCTTGATGGCCTCCTGCGTTTCACTTTTTACCTGTTCGTCTATCCAGAACAGACCGCCATAGCTGTAACCACTGTTGCCGCCATCGAGGGGCCAGTGGAGCAACTCGCTCTTGGGCGTAGCGGGCACCTTGGGCAGTTTTATCCAGCGCCAGGCGCCATCACGAGTGTAGGGCACCTGATAGGTGGGCACGAAGCTGGCCAGCTCATAGAGCCGCTGCTGGATTTGGCGCGACAGCTCGGCCTTTTTGCCAAAATCGAAAGCCTTGTCGTATTGCTCTACCAGGGCGGTCATCGCCTCGTCATCAATGTTCATGATGTTGTTGGTTTGCGGCTTGTGGGCGTTGATCTTGTGAAAGTGCTCCCAGTAGGCAGGGTAGCGACCAGCACTCCAGGCCATCCAGGCACTCTGGTGCTTTTTCTCCAGCATCGACTTGAAGCCAGCCGAGGCGTCCATCAGGTTTAGCTCCAGATTGAGCCCCGCCTTCTTGGCCTCTTCCCGCAGCAGGGTTAGACGCTGGGCATGCTCTGCCGTGGTGTAGGTGATGGTCAGGGTAAGCGGCTCTCCCTTGCCGTTTTGCAAAATGCCGTCAGGGCCGGCGGAGGTGAAACCCGCCTTGGCAAAGTAGGTGCGCGCCAGTTTCGGATCGAAGGGCCGCGCCTTGAGCTCGGTGTTGGTAAAATCTCCCTGACCTGCGCCGTAGCTGTTGAGGCGCTGATAATCCCCGCGCAGCAGGGTGGTGAGCATCTTGTCGATATTGAGAGCGTGCTGGATGCCGAGCCGCACATCGAGATTGCTCAGCAGCGGATCGGCGGTGTTGAGATAGAGGCCCGTGGGGGATTGCGGGGTCTGGTTGTAGAACCAGAGCCGCTCGATATAGCCCTTCTCGAACTCCGGCGTTTTGCTCTTGTCATGCCACCAGTTGGGCATCACCAGTGGGAAGGTATCGAGCTCGCCGCGCAGGAAGTGCTGCCAGGCGATGTTCTGATCCCTGATCACCTTGATCTCGAGTCGTTCGGGATTGAAGCGGTGCTGGAAGTAGCGCTCGTCATCGCCCCACCAATCCTTGACCCGTTTGAAAGTGACCGACTTGCCCTTCTTTACCTCGTCGATCTGGTAGGGACCGGTGACCGGCAGCACCTTCCAGTTGTACTCCTTGACCCAATTGCTGGTGAGCTTGATAGCATGGCTCGGTTCCGGGCTGATGGGCAGTGACTCCAGCAGATCCTGGCGACTCTTTGCAATGCCGCTGGTGATGGAGAGGGTGTGGTCGTCAAAGCGTGTCACATCGACAATCTGGGTACTGTAGTAGTTGTTGTACCAGGGATCGTTTATCTCCTTGCTGCGCATCATCTTGAGGGTAAACACCCAGTCATCGGCGGTGACCGGCTGGCCGTCCGACCAGCGAGCCTTGGGGTTGATGCGAAAATAGAGGGTCTTGTTGTCGGAGCCGAAGGCCCATTCACTCGCCAGCATCGGCATGGGGTTGCCGGTGATGGGGTGGGTGGCCAGCAACGGCAGGTTGGTCTCCCTGACATAGGCAGCAAACGCACCATTGGAGTCAGGCCCGAACTTGCGCAGGGTGAGGGGGAAACTGGTGACGAAGTCGCGGAATGTCCCCCCCCGTTTGGCAGCAGGATCCGCGTAAACGGGATCCGTATTGTTGCTCTCCCACTTCAAATCGGCTGGCAGGGTGGCGCTCCAGCCGTAGTGACTCAAACAGAGGGTCAGGGTGATGGCACTGGTGCGAAGAAGGCGCGGGATGATCCGGGATCCGGCGGTGAATGTCGATGGCATATCCTTGCTCTCCTGATAGCTGCGTCCTGCAGGTCACCTGATGGTGGCTTCAGCCCCGTTGGGGGCTGGCTCATGATGGAAATTTTCCTCGCCCCGGTCAATGGCGGCGGGCAAATAACGGATCAGGCTGCGGCCTGCGGTTTGAACCAGCGCAGCCGACCGCCCAGCAGATGTACCACAAAGCCGAGTAGCACCAGAGCAGAGCCCAGCCACTGTAACGCAGTGGGATGCTCGTCCAGCAGCAGGGTTGCCGCCACCATGCCGACACAGGGCACCAGCAGGGAGAGGGGAGCCACCTGCGCTACCGGATAGCGCATCAGCAGCCGCCCCCACAGACCGTAGCCGAGCCAGGTGGCGACAAAGGAGAGATAGAGCACGCACAGGAAACCCTGCCAGCTGATATTGAGCAGGCTGCTGGCCATCAGTTCCGGCCCCTCGAACAGCCAGGAGAGTGCGAAGAAGGGGAGGATGGGCACCACTCCGCCCCAGGCGATAAGGCTCGGCAGCGTGGTTTGGTAGTGCAGCCCGATCTGGCGATTGATGACGTTGCCAAGGCCCCAGCATGCGGCCGCGCAGAGGGTCAGTACGAAGCCGAGCAGGGTCAGGTTGCCTTCGCCATGGGTGGCGATGAGATAGAGGCCGGCCCCCGCCAGCGGCAGGGCTACCCAGTGGTGGGGTTGCCAGCGCTCACCCAGCCAGATCATGGCGAACAGCAGGGTGAAGACTACCTGGGATTGCAGTACCAGCGAGGCCATGCCAGCCGGCATGCCGAACTTCATGGCGCAAAACAGAAAGGAGAACTGGCCCAGACTGATGGCACCGCCATAGGCCAACAGCCAGTGCCAGGGCATGGCGGGTCTGGGGACCAGCAAGATGGCGGGAAAGACCACTCCGACGAAGCGCAGCGCCCCCAGCAGCAACGGGGGAATGTCCTCCAGCCCCCACTTGATGGCGACGAAGTTGAGCCCCCAGCAGAGGATGACCAGAGCGGCCAGAAATTTGTCCTTGGTGTGCATGCGGCGTCCTTCGGTTCGTGGCTCGGGAGAGGCCAAAAGAGGACGAGCATACCCCAGCCTCGGTGGGCGCCGTCAAGCCGTCAGGTGGTGGAGCCCCCGTCAACGGGGGGCAAGGTGCGATTCAGGCGGCGACGCAGTGCACTGTGATGCCACGCGCGGCCAGGGTGGCCCGCATGGGGGCGGGCAGGGCGTCGTCGGTGACCAGCACGCCGATCTGCCCCGGCGTACCGAGCGGACTCGGGTGGATGGCGCCAAACTTGCTGCTGTCGGTGATGACCACATTGGTCACCCCCTTGGCCAGCACGCTATTGACCACATCTGCCCGCATCATGTCGCGGCCGGTGAAGCCCATCTCGGGATGAAAGCCGTCCACCCCGATGAAGGCCTTGGAGAAGTGCACCTGCTCGATGCAGAGGCGCGTCAGCGGCCCCACCACGCTCTCGCTCTGATGCTGGAACAGGCCACCGAGCAGCACTACCTGAGCCTGGGTATCGCGCAGCAGGTGGGCGATGTAACTGCTGATGGTGATGATGGTGACCCGCTTGTGCAGGGCCAGATGGCGGGCCAGCAGGGCGTTGGCGCTTCCCCCCTCGATAAAGACCGTCTCGCCATCCTCCACCAGCTGGGCGGCCCGCTCGGCGAGGCGCTCCTTGAGCAGGTAGTTGATGTTCATCCGGGCATCGGGGTCGTCGCTCTCCAGCGCCATGGCCGAGCCGTGCACCCGCTTGAGCAGCCCCTGCTTTTCGAGAGCGGTCAGGTCGTTGCGCACCGTCACCTCCGAGACCCCGGTACGTTGGGATAGCTCGCTCACGCTCATCTTGCGGGCCTGATGGACCAGAGTGAGGATCAGTTGGTGGCGTGGATTCATGGTACCTCGCTGGTTGACAGTGGATAGCGGCAAGCCACCCCGCGGGTGGCTTGCCGGTCATATAAGGGGCACAGCTGCCCCTGGTGGGGCCCGTCAGAGACTGTGCTCGGTTCGGGCGATGATATCATCTTGCGCATCGGGGGATAAGGCGGTGAAGAAGGCCGAATAGCCTGCCACCCGCACCACCAGATCCCGGTACTGATCGGGATGGGCCTTGGCCGCCAGCAGGGTTTCCCGCGAGACGATGTTGTACTGCACGTGCCACCCCTTGTGCACCTCGAAGAAGGTGCGCAGCAGGCTCATCAGCTTGGCCTTGTCCCGCTCGTTTTCAAGGCTGGCTGGGCTCAGCTTCTGGTTGAGCAGCACGCCGCCGAGGATGGCCGCCGTGGGCAGCTTGCCAAGGGAGTTGAACACCGCTGTCGGGCCGAGACGATCCGAACCCGACGAGGGGCTGGCCCCTTCCGCCAGCGGTGTGCGGGCGTGGCGGCCATCCGGGGTGGCCATGGTGGCCGCACCGAAGGGCACGTTGGCCGAGATGGAGGAGGTGCCCGCATAGTAGGTGCCGCCGATGGGGCCGCGGCCGAAACGGGTGTTGTGCAGCCCCTTGAGCTCGTCGATGTAGCTCTGGTAAGCCTGTACCAGCAGCATGTCTACCTCATCCAGATCGTTGCCATATTTGGGGGCTGCATTGGTGAGGCGCATGCGCAGTTGCTCGCCTTTGACCCCGGCAAAATCCTGCTCGAGTGCTTCGGCCAGTTCACTCTGATCTACCACCCCCTGCTCGAACACCAGTTTCTTCAGCGCTGCCAGACTGTTGCCCAGGTTGGCGATCCCCACCTGCAGGCCGGAGACCCAGTCATAGACGGCGCCCCCCTGCTTGATGGTCTTGCCGCGCTCGATGCAGTCATCCACCAGGGCGCTGCAAAGGATATCGTGGGCCTGAGCCTCCAGCACGCTGTCGACCACGCAGTCGATCTCGATGGATTTGCGGGTGAAGTAGCGCACCTGCTCGTCCCAGCGGGCCATCACCTCATCGAAGTGGCCGAATGAGTTGTCCCGCAGTGACTGGGGCTGGGGCAGGAAGACCTTGCCGGTGGTGGCATCGCGGCCGCCATCGAGCGCCGCCAGCAGGATGCGGGCGAAGTTGATGAAGCTCATGCCGGTGCAGCGATAGCCCCACTTGCCGGGCACTGCAGTTTCGATGCAGCCGATGGCGGCGTAGTGGTGAGCATCCTCCTCGCTCACCCCGAGCTTGATGAACTCGGGGATCACCACCTCGTCGTTGTTGAAGGCGGGCATGCCAAAGCCGCAGCGGATCACCTGAATGCAGGCGTCGAGGAAATCCTCGCTCATGCCGGCGTGGTAGCGCACCGAGAGGTTGGGCTGGGTCGAGCGCAACTGGCCGCAGGACTCCAGAATCGCGTAGGAGAGACCGTTGACCGCGTCATGGGCTTTGCCCCCCTGCCAGTTCTGGCCGCCGATGGTGACGTTCTGATAGAGCGGGCTGCCGGCGGATGCCTTGGAGTGGGTGCCGGAGCGGATCTTGTTCACCTCCAGCAGCTTGAGCCAGCACCCTTGCAGCAGTTCGATGGCGCGTGTGCGCGGCAGGGATTCCGACAATTCCACCTCGCGGCGATACCAGGGATAGAGGTACTGGTCCATCCGGCCAAACGACACCGAGTGGCCATTGGACTCGATCTGCAGGATGAGCTGGATGAAGTAGCAGAGCTGCAGCGCCTGCCAGAAGGTCTCGGGAGGTCGGTGGGCGATGTGGGCGCAGTTGAGGGCTATGGTCTCAAGTTCACTGCGGCGCTCGGGGCGCGATTCCTGTGCTGCCATGTCGCGGGCCAGCGCGGCGTAGCGTTCGATGTGCAGGCTGACGGCATCGAAGGTGATGGCGACGGCCTGCAAAAACTGCTCGCGTTGCAGATCGGCCCAGTCAGCCAGATCGAGCCGGCTGCGACGCTCGGCTACCTTGGCCTTGAGGCCATCGAGACCGAGGGCAAGCAGCTGCTCGTAATTGACCGCGAGGTGGGCATCCCCCGAGGTCATGTTGCCCTCGGCCTTGATGATGCCGCTCTCCAGCAGCCCCTTCTGTTCATCGGTAAAGAGGCCGTAGCAGCGATCCTGCACCGTCTGGCCGCGCCAGAAGGGAGTGAGGGTGTGGATGATCTGCTTGTCTCTCATGCTCACCGCAAAGCCGGCACCGGGGCGGTCGGCCAGCTCATCGATCTCCTTCTCGATCCAGCCCACCGTGTATTCGGGAAAGAGCGGCGCCGCCCGCACCTGACTGGCCTGGTTGCCGACGATGAGCTCGTCGTGCTTGATCCAGATGGTGCGCTCCTTGAGGTGGTGGGCCAGCGCCAGGGCGCGGCGCACCGGCAGTGGCCGGGCCAGATGGGCCTGATAGGCCTCGGTGTAGTGACGGGCGCGCTCGGTGCAGACCGGCGGTTGGACGATGTGGATCAGGCTCTCCTTGTGGGCACGGATCCGCGGGGGCAGGGTAGTGAGGTCGAGCTGGGTCATGGTCTTATCCTCTGGTCATTGGGCAGTGAGTGGCTGATGTCATGGGGTGCTGCTAGCCCCGGGTGAGCGGGGTAAGCCCCTGCGCACGGGCACACTCATGGGCAAAGGCGAGCAGTGCCGGGTCATCGAGCGGTTGCGGGGGGGCCTGATAGGGTTGGTCGAGCAGGGAGTACTTGCCTGCGCCCAGGGTGTGGTAGGGGAGAAAGTGGATCTCCTGCACAGTGCCAAGGTTGGCGGCAGCTTGGGTGATGGCCTCTATGGATGCGCGGTCGGCATTGAAGCCGGGGATGAGCGGCACCCTGATCTGCATGGCCACGCCGCGCTCGGCCAGACGCTTGAGGTTGGCCAGGGGCAGGGCGACCTTGCCGCGGGTCCAGTCGAAGAAGCGCTCCTCATCCACATGCTTGAGATCCGCCAGCAGCAGGTCGAGGTGGGGGAGGCTTGGCTCAATCTGGTGCCAGGGCACGTGCAGGCAACTTTCCACCGCGGTATGCAGTCCCTCGGCCTTGCAGCGGGCCAGCAGATCGGCAGCAAATTCGGGCTGCATGAAGGGCTCGCCGCCGGAGAGGGTTACCCCGCCGCCGCTGCGCTCGAAGAAGGGGCGATCCCGCAAGATGGTGGTCATCAGGGTGTCCAGACTCTCCTCCCGGCCGCATACCTGCAGCGCTTCGCTGGGGCAGAGGCCGCGCAGCCGTTCCACATCCTGATTGCCGAGGGTTGAGCGGGCGAGCTGGACACCCTGGCTGTCACGCAAGATTGCCGGACAGGCATCGCTGCAGAGCTGGCATCCCTCGATGCATTGGCGCCGGTCGAGTAGTATGTCCGGCTTGGGAGAGCGGCTTTCCGGGTTTTGACACCAGCGACAGGCCAGCGAGCACCCCTTGAGAAATACCAGGGTGCGAATGCCGGGGCCATCGTGAGTTGAATAGCGTTGCAGGTCGAAAATCATACCGCCTCCTTTTGTATTTGCATTCTATTTGCTTTCGTTCGAAAGTTGATTTGATTTTGATCAACTAAATTGCGGATGTTATCTGGCTAAAATAGCGACAGATTGAACATCCCTTTAAGGAGTCAGAGATGGAGCTTTATCTCGATACTGCCGATGTGGCTGCGGTGCGCCGCTGGTCACGGATCCTGCCGCTGGCTGGCGTTACCACCAATCCGTCCATTGCTGCGGCAGGCGGCATGCCGCTGACCGAGTTGCTGCCCGCCTTGCGGGAGGTGCTTGGGCCCAAGGCACGGCTGTTTGCTCAAGTGATGGCCAAGACCGAGACCGAGATGGTGCGCGAGGCGTTTGCCCTGCGTGAACTGGACCGCGATCTGGTGATCAAGATCCCGGTATGTGAAGAGGGATTGGCAGCCATCAAGACCCTGACGGCCAACGGGGTGCCGACGCTGGGGACGGCGGTCTATACCCCGCTGCAGGGTTGGCTGGCGGCGGTGGCGGGGGCTGAGTACGTGGCGCCCTACGTCAACCGGCTGGATGCGCAGGGGGGCGATGGCATTGCCACCGTGCAGGAGCTGCAGCAACTGCTGACGCTGCATGTTCCGGGCAGCAAGGTGCTGGCGGCGTCGTTCCGTACGCCCCGCCAGGCGCTCGACTGCCTGCTGGCGGGCTGCCAGTCCATCACTCTGCCGCTCGACGTGGCCGAGCAGCTGCTGAGAGTACCGGCGGTGGACGCGGCGCTGGCGAAATTCGATCAGGATTGGCAGCAGGCATTTGCCTGAACCTGATTGAAGGCAAGATGACGGGGTGGCAGAGGGCTAAGCTATAAGGGTGCGCCCGACGTGACGGGCTGGTGTCGATGGCTGATCGGAGGTGCCCCATGAGCGACCACTCCCTGCTGCCCCATGGTGAAGATCTGCGCCGCGCCGTGCGCTGGCTCAGCGAGCACCATCAACACGATATTCGAGCCATCGAAGAGGCGTGTATCCGTTTTGATTTGTCGCCACTGGATGAGGAGTTTCTCATCCAGCATTGCGCCGAGCGGCGGCGAGAAGGCGAGTCGGGCTAGATGGAGCGGATTTAGACGAAGTTGGCCAGATTGATGCCAAACTCCTTGGGATCAACCGTGTTCTCGATGGTTTCCTGAACCCCGTTTTTGGCGAGATCCAGCCACTGCACATCAAGGTAGTGGCGCTGGGTCGCGTGATAGATCACCTTGACCACCGGCTTGAGCGGTTCCTGCTGATTGCGCTGCATGACAATGGCCAGCCGCTGGTTTGACAGCTGCACCAGCGTACCCACCGGATAGACCCCCATGCATTTGATGAACTTGGTGACCAGCTCGGCATCGAAGTGACTGTGCAGCCCCTTGAGCAGGATGCGAAACGCCTGGGTCGGTTGCATCCCCGCCTTGTAGACCCGATCTGCAGTGATTGCATCATAGACATCAACAATGCCGCTCATTCGGGTATAGAGCGAGAGCTGATCGCCTTTGAGCCGCTGTGGATAACCGGTGCCATCCAGCCGCTCGTGGTGATTGGCGGCTACTTCCAGCATGGTGGGGGTGATGCCGGGAGTGTTGCTCAATATCTCGTAGCTGTGCACTACATGCTGGCGCATGATGGCGAACTCCTCATCGGTCAGCTTGCCCGGTTTGTTGAGCACCTCGTCCGGGGTCATGATCTTGCCCACGTCGTGCAGCAATCCCCCTAGCGTCAGCTCCTTGAGCACGCTGCGCTCCAGCCCCAGATAGCGGCCAAAGTTGGCCAGCAGGATGGCGACGTTCATGGAGTGCTCCATCAGGTAGGCATCCTTGGCGCGGATGCGGGCCAGACAGAGCATGGCATCGCCGTGGGTAAACATGGTGTCTACCATCTCTTCGGCGACTTCGGCCAGCGGGGTGATATCGATGGGTTCGCCTGCCTTGAGATGGCTGATGAACTTGCCTTGCAGCTCGCGAGCTTCCTGATAGAGGCGGCGGATCTTGAGCTCCTTGCCCTCACCGTTGGCACTGACCCGGCGTCTGGCCTGATCGCTGCCGTTGCCAAGTTCGGGCGACGCGACCGCTTCGCTCTCGGCATGACCCAGCTTGCTGCGGGAGAGATCGATCCGCACCGTGAGTACACCCTGACGAACCAGATTGGCAATTTGTCCCTGAGTGGTGACCAACCCCATCTGGGCAATTTCCATTCCGCCGGTCTGACTGGCAATCGCGATGACATACATGCCGGGTTTCAGCTGATTGACGGGGATGACAGGATAGGATGCTTGAGACTTCATGGCGGCTTCCCGAGATTTATTATTATGAGTATCGCCCGTGATGGGTCATAGCGCAGTGTAACATTGGATGGCCACTTCGTCACAATTGGCCGCCCGTTAACAGTGGCGTTGTCGCCCCCGCCAGATATAATGTTGCCCCTTTACTTTTTGGACTCCGAGGTTGTGAATGCGGCTTGATAAATTTCTGTGCGACTGTTCCGATTTGACCCGTTCGCTCGCTGGCAAACTGATCCGTCAGGGTGAGGTCATGGTGGATGGCATCGTGGTCAAGCAGCCGGCGTTTCACATCAATGAAGAGAGCCAGATCGAGTTCGATGGCGTCGTCCTGACACTGGATCGTCGCAATCGCTACTTCATGCTGCACAAACCCGAGGGATATGTCTGCTCTAACGAGGATCCCGATCATCCGACCGTCTTCTTCCTGATGGATGAACCCTCTATGGGCAAGCTGCACGTGGTGGGCCGCCTTGACCTCGATACCACCGGACTGGTGCTGGTGACCGATGATGGTCAGTGGTCCCATCGCATAACCTCACCTCGCCACGAGTGTGCCAAGACCTATCACGTCTGGCTGGCCGATCCGGTGAGCCCGGATGCCATCGCCCTCTTTGCCGAAGGTGTGCTGCTGCGCAGTGAAACCGAGAAGACTCGCCCCGCCCAGCTGGAGTTACTGGGGGAGTGCGAGGCGCGCCTCACCATTCATGAGGGCAAGTACCATCAGGTGAAGCGGATGTTTGCCGCCATCGGCAACAAGGTGGTGGGTCTGCACCGCGAGCAGGTCGGTGGTTTGGCGCTGGATGAAGAGCTGGCACCCGGCGAGTACCGTGAACTCACCGCAGACGAGATTGCTCTCTTCTAAATCCTCCCGGGTGTCAGTGGCCGCTGGCACCCAGTACCAGCACTGTGCCCAGTGTGGCGAGCAGGGTTCCGCACCATGCCGCCGCCGAAGGCCGTTCCCCCGAGTGCCACCACAAGAGCGGCAGCAGGATCACCGGCGTGGTGGAGGAGAGGATCGCCACCATTCCAACGTCGCCGTGTCGCAATGCGAGCAGGATCAGCGTCATCCCGAGTGCCATGGCCAGAAAGCCGTTGATGGCGATCATGCCGAAGATTTGACGGTTGATGGGACGAAATGCTCGGGTCAGCGGCAATCCGGTCAGCCGCAATGCGCAGTGGGCCAGCAGGGCACTGACCATCCTGACTCCCGATGCACTCACCGCATCGACGTTGCCGCTCATCATGACCGGCTTGGCGATGATGGCGCCCAGACTCTGACAGAGGGCGGCGGTGAGGCCCAGCGCCACACCGATGGTCAAACTTCCCCGTATCCGCTCCCATTCGCTGCCACTGCTGCGTCGACCAAACAGAATGGCCAGCATGACACCGGCAAAGACCAGCAGAGCACCAGTCAGCCGTGAGCCGGTCAACTGTTCGTTGAAGATCCAGAGTCCAAGCAGGGCAGAGAAGAGGGCATGGCAGGAGAAGAGCAAACCGCTGCGCCGCGGGCCGAGCCGGTTCATGCAGGCGTAGAGCGCGGTATCGCCGATAAAGATGCCGATCAGTCCGGACAGCGCGAGCAGCGGGAGGGCGCTGCCGGAGAGGGTGTGCCAGCCGCCAGTCAGCAGACTGATGCTGCCAAGCATCAGGCTGACCAGAAACATCCGCCAGCGGCTATAGGCAAACGGGCCCAGATGGCGGGATGGTTTGACCGAAATCAGGGCGGCAACTGCCCATAAACTGGCCGATGCGAGAGCCAGCCACTCATAACCCATAAAAACTCCCGAAAAAATTAACCCTAAAGACTCCATCTCCGGGGCAAGCCCGATACAATACGGGGCGTTTTCGGGGATAACAAGGGCGGCATCAGGCATTCATCAGGCGCGCCGTCGGCCTTCCCCTCCTGCAGTGGTTTTATTCGAGGTTTTGTCATGAGGTATGGTCTCTTCCCCCGGCTGGCGCAACGCTGGCTTTCCCCGCTTTTGCTCGGTGTGCTGGCGTTGCCGCCGGTATACGCCACTACGGTGGAGATGGCGCCCCGCTTGTCGGATCGGCAGGTGTTGGTCAAGGGTAATGGCGGTGAACCCGACTCTCTGGATCCGGCGCTGATGCGCAGCGGTTTTCCCGGGGAGGAGGTGTTGGTTGATCTCTTTGAAGGTCTGGTCAGCGAGGATGGCCAGGGACGTATCGTGCCTGCCCAGGCTGCGCGTTGGGAAGTGAGCGAAGATGGCCTGGAGTGGCGGTTTTTCCTGCGCCCCCAGTTGAAGTGGTCCAATGGTGAGCAGCTGGTTGCCGGTGACTTTGTCTACGCCTGGCGCCGGCTGCTTGATCCTGCCCTCGGTTCCCCCTCGGCGACCTTGCTGCTGACTGCCGGGATCAACAATGCCCAGTCCATCTATGCCGGTGCGCTGGAGCCCGCCAATCTCGGGGTCGAGGCGCAGAGCGCCCAGATCCTGAAAGTTACTCTGGAGCGACCGGTTCCCTATTTCCTGCAGCTCATCAGCCAGCTGCCATTCGTGCCGGTCAATCAGCAGGCGATCGCCCGTTTTGGCAAGCAGTGGACCGAGCCCGGCAAGCTGGTGAGCAATGGCGCTTACCGCTTGGCAAACCGGGTGACCAACGAGCGGCTTGAAGCGGAGCGCAACAGCAATTACTGGAATGATCGCCATACCCGCATTCAGCGAGTCACCTATCTGCCCATTGCCTCACAACATGCCGAGCGCTTGCGTTATGAAGCGGGCGAGATACAGCTGACCAACCGGGTATCGCCCGACTATTACCAGAAGATGAAGCAGAGCGATCCGCTGCGAGTCTGGGGATCGCCGTTGTTGGGCACCTATCTCTACACCTTCAATATGCGCCGCCCCGAGCTGCAGGATGTGCGGGTGCGCCAGGCGCTCTCCATTGCCATCGACCGCTATCAGTTGGCCAAGTCGGTGATCGGCCAGGAGGAGTTGGCGGCTTGGTCTCTGGTGCCTGATATGCCGGGTTACTCCCACCTCTCTCTCCCTGTTGCACTGGAGGACCAGATGACCCGTCAGGCCAGGGCCGTTGCATTGCTGACCGCAGCCGGTTACAGCAGTGCTCATCCACTCAGGCTGAGCATTACCTACAACACGGCAGACACCCACAAGAAGATAGCCACCTTGATTGCCGGTATGTGGCGTCAGTTGGGGGTTGAGGTCACGCTCAACAATCTGGAGTGGAACAACTATCAGGTCGCCAAGGATAGCGGTGATTTTCTGGTGGCAAGAAGCTTTCTGTTCGGTGATTACGTCGAGCCTTCCGCCATGCTGAGCAGTTTCCGCTGCCAGGATCTGCGCAACGAAAGCGGTTACTGCAATCCCGATTTTGATCTGTTGCTGGAACAGGCTGCCAGCACTCTGGATGAGAAGAGCAGGGTTGCACTCTATCAGCATGCCGAACAGCTGCTGATGGAAGAGGCGCCCATCATCCCCGTGTATCATTACAACCAGATGCGACTGGTTGATCCCACTTTGCACGGGCTGCCCAGCCAGAATCTGAAAGGGACGATTGCCACCAAGGATCTCTATTTCGGCCCGCTGTAAGGAGCACCTAATGAAACTTGCCATTATTTCCGACATTCACGGCAGCATCACGGCACTGGATCAGGTGCTGTCACGGCTGGACACCTGGCAGCCCGACCACTACCTGTTGCTCGGCGATCTGCTCAACCATGGCCCGCGCAATCCCGTGCCTGAAGGATACAACCCGGCTGCAGTTGCCGAGCGGCTCAACGAGCTGGCCCCCTATATCATGGCGGTGCGGGGAAATTGCGATTCCGAAGTGGATCAGATGCTGCTCGCGTTTCCCATCACAGCCCCTTACAACCAGCTGCTGGTTGATGGGCGCCGCTGGTTTATGAGCCACGGTCATCTCTACCGCCCCGATGAGGTGCAACTGCCTGCGGACAGTGTATTTTTGAGCGGCCATAGTCATGTTCCGGTACTGGAGCGGCAGGGAGACCAGATTTTGATGAATCCGGGCTCCATCTGTTTTCCACGCGGTGAACTGCCGGCCAGTTATGGCTGCTATGAGGCGGGCGTCCTGAGCGTCAAGAGTTGTGTCGACGGGCGAGAATTACTGCGACTGGCGCTGTAGGTCTTATTGATTGCAGAAAGTGACAAGGCCCGACTTGTCGAGAGTCAGGCCTTGATACCGAAGGAGCGGGTGCCTGAGCGGGTATTGCCCTTGGCATCGTAGGTGAGGCTGTTGCGATCGCGCAGCTGGCTCAGAAAGCTCGCCAGACGGCGATTGGAGACAATACTGAGCTCCAGCAGTCGACCGTTGAGGTCATTTTGTTCCTGACAGGCATCCAGTTTTTCCCGGATCCGGGTCATCTCGTCAGGATAAGCTGCCAGTTGCTGAGCCAACTCAGGCAATTGGGCCAGCTGTTTATCCAGACTCTCTATTTCAGCAAGCAGCAGCTGTTTTCGCTCGGTGAGTTCGGGCAGGGCCAGTGCCTGATGCTTTTCGAGCAAGGAGAACTCCTCTTCCAGAATGCTTTGCATCTGGCTGAGGTGTTCATCTTGGGTGTGCAGTAACGAAGGCAGATCCATCATCCGAGAACTTTGTCCAGATTGGTCTCAAAGCTGAACATCTTCTTGGCCACAGCTTCGCTGTTTACCTGATATTCGCCACTGGCAACGGCTTTCTTGAGCCGCTCGACCTTGCTTTCGTTGCCGGTAGAGGCCGTATTGAGATTCTGCTGCATCTTTTGCAATTGTTGGGCCTCACTGGTCAAGGAGACGGAGTCCAGCTTGACTGCAGCCGCTTTATTTTCGGGCTCTGGCGAAGAAGAGGTGACTGACTTGCTGCCTGTCCCCTGGCTGCTAACGGTGTTTTGCAACCGATTATTCGCCAAGTTGTTGATATTGTTGATGGCCATTTGAGTTACCTTCGTCTGCTTTAAGGTTTGCTTACCTGTTTATCGGTGCGGCAGGTCAAAACTTTAGAAAAAAGTTGGTGATAAACCCGACATTTAAAAAGCGACCGTTACGGCACCGACTGCACTGACTTTTCCTTCGACAGTTTTTCCTGAGCGAATATTAACAAGCTTGATGATCTCTCCGAAGCTGCCATCTTGCAAGGCTCGGGCCATGGTTTTGATCTGGAAGCTGCTATTTTCGGCTGTCAGAGTGACCTGATCACCTTTGCATACAACACACACCTGACTCAAACGGATTGGTTGCCCCGGTTTGATTTCTCGTTTGCTGCGTACGCCGACCAGCATGCTCATATCGGTCAGGTAGTCGCCGCGGATCAGCGTCTGATCCTGATAACCCAGTTGCAGCTGGCTTTCACTCAATAGGTCGCCTTTGGCAATCGGAGCGTTGACCGTTACATAGGGCTTCTGGATGCTCACTCGTATCGGAAGATAGACATCCCAGGGTTTGTCTTCCTCACATTTCAGGTAAACTGTTGTATTACGGCGAATTTCCATTTTCCCAGGTAAACTGATTGTCAATAGATCGTCGCAGCGGGTCAATGGAAGTCGGTCATCAAGGGTTGCCGCCGTTACTTCAGCCCTGGCATCTAATGGCACCTCGAGCTGGTTAAACACGAACTCTTGTGCTTTTTCTTGCAAATAGGTGGTGACGTCCGAGGCGTGGCTGGAAGAGATGCTGCCAAAAAAGAGGCTGATGAGTAAAAGTCGGTTAATCATTTTTGCTCGTTGGTCGATAAGTTGTTCACGCATATCACCATATTTAACTATGATTGCTTCAGAATCTGTTCGTTGTCACATCGATAGTCTGACGCAATCCATCACGCATGCATGATTAATGCCAAGCGTTTTTAGGGAGTGTTTATGGCCAGTATCCTGGACTCGGTCAACCAACGTACCCAGCTAGTGGGGCAAAACCGGCTGGAATTGTTGTTGTTTCGTCTCAATGGACGTCAAAGATTTGGCATCAACGTATTCAAAGTGCGTGAAGTGTTGCAGTGTCCTCCCTTGACCGTGATGCCCAAGCTGAACTCCTGCATTCGCGGGGTAGCGCATATTCGGGGTCAGACTATTTCGGTTATTGACCTGAGCATGGCGATGGGCAAACGTCCCATTGAAGACCTGAGCAAGTGCTTCATTATTATCTCCGAGTACAACCGCTCCATTCAGGGATTTTTGGTCCACTCGGTCGAGCGCATCATCAATATGAACTGGGAATCAATTCTACCGCCGCCGAAGGGCGCAGGCCGTATCAACTACATGACGGCTGTTACCGAAGTGGACGGTGAGTTGGTTGAAATTCTCGACGTTGAACGCATTCTCAACGAGATCTCTCCGGTCTCCACCGAGGTTAGCCAAGAGCTGGTTGAAGCAAGTGTTGAACACCCCACTCTCGGACGCCCTGTGCTGGTAGCTGATGACTCATCGGTTGCTCGTAAACAGGTTCAGCGTGCACTTGAGGCGATCGGAGTTGAGTGTGTATTGGCAAAAGATGGCCGTGAAGCATTGAACATGCTGCTCGAAATGACCAAAAATGGACCGATCAAAGAGCAGATTGCTCTCGTGATTTCGGATATCGAGATGCCGGAGATGGATGGTTACACCTTCACTGCCGAGATCCGCAATAATCCCAACCTCAAAGATTTGCATGTTATTCTGCACACATCCCTCAGTGGAGTATTCAACCAGGCAATGGTGCAGAAAGTGGGGGCCAACAATTTTATCGCCAAGTTCCAACCGGATGAATTGGCCAAGGCCGTACAAAACGCACTCTAATAAAGAAGAACAGCTGCATGAAGACACTTTCGGACGACTTATACAAACAGTTCAGCAACTTTCTGGCAGTACAGAGCGGAATCGTGCTGGGTGATAACAAACAGTATCTGGTGAAGAGCCGTCTTTCACCTTTGATGGCTCAGTTTGGCATCGAGAGTCTGTCTGACTTGGTTACCCGTGCAATGAGTGTGCGAGAGCGTGACCTGAAAATGGCAGTGGTAGATGCCATGACGACCAACGAGACTCTCTGGTTTCGTGACACCTATCCGTTCCAGTTGTTGACCGACAAGATTTTCCCAGAATTGGGTAAAAGTGGCCGCCCCGTCAAGATTTGGTCTGCGGCGTCATCTTCCGGACAGGAGCCATACTCCATTGCCATGACGGCGCTGGAACAGCAGATGAAAAAACCTGGCACCCTGCCTGGCGGTGTACAGATCGTGGGGACGGATATTTCGACCACCATGCTCAACCAGTGCAAAGAGGGTGTCTACGACAGCCTTGCTTTGGCACGGGGCTTGTCACCTGAGCGCAAGAAGATGTTCTTTGAACCCTACGGTGACAATAAAATGCGGGTGGTGGAACGAGTCAGAAAATTGACCACGTTCCGTCCCTTGAATTTACTGGAAAGCTATAGCTTGCTGGGTAAATTTGACATTATTTTCTGTCGTAACGTGCTGATTTATTTTGCTCCGGAAGTTAAGTCAAAGATCCTCAACCAGTTTGCTGCAAGCCTCAATCCGGGAGGATATCTGATGCTGGGGGCATCAGAGTCACTGGCCGGTTTGACTGATCGATTCGAGATGATCCGTTGCAATCCGGGGATTGTTTACAAGGTGAAATAGGCCTTCAATCCGCACTCCAGCTGGATTGACAGAATAGCGGCAATATCACGTCAGAGGGAGGCACAATGCCTCCTTCTTTATTTAGGCTGAGAAACCCTCAGTGCGTGGATTCTCTATCGTCAGCCTGTTTATTGGCGCGTTCCGTGTTTCCGAGTATTGCAACCTCTTCCTTGCGTACCTCTCATTACCAGTCTTTTGTGGCATAGCTCTTGCTTGGAAACAGTATCAAGCAGGAGGTGAGCTATGGCTCTTTCATTCGACAAGGCATTTGGTGTTCATCAATACACGCTGGGGGTTCGTGCCAAGCGTGCAGAAGTGCTCTCCAGCAACATTGCCAATGCCGATACCCCTGGCTACAAGGCCAAGGATATCGACTTTGCACAGGCATTGCAGGATGCACAGCACCAACAACAGGGGTTTGGTCTGGCGACCACCAGCGAAAAACACTTTGCCTTGAATATGGATGCGCCCGGTTCGGTTCAATATCGCAACCCGTTGCAGCCTGATACCGGTGACGGCAATACGGTGGATGTGCAGCAGGAGCGCACAGAGTTTCTGCGTAACAGCCTTGAGTATCAGACCTCCCTTGAATTCATGAATAGCAAGATCAGCGGCCTGCTCAAGGCGCTGAAAGGAGAACAGTGATGAGTTTGTTCAAGGTTTTTGACATAGCCGGCTCGGCCATGAGCGCGCAGACCGTGCGGCTCAACACTGTTGCCAGCAACATGGCCAACGCAGATAGCGTCAGCTCCAGTGTGGAAAAAACTTACCATGCCCGGCGGCCAATTTTTGCCGCTCAGCTCGATCAGGCTATGTCGGATAATCAGGGCTCGGTTGGGGTTGAGGTGAAAGGGATTGTCGAGAGCAAGGCGCCATTGCTCAAGGAGTACAATCCCAATCATCCCATGGCGGACAAGGATGGCTTCATTTTCAAGCCGAACGTCAACATGGTTGAAGAGATGGCAGACATGATCAACGCCTCGCGCAGCTATCAAACGAACGTTCAGGTTGCAGACTCGGCCAAGAAAATGCTTCAGCAGACGCTGAATCTTGGCAAGTCCTGATAAGGGGAAGGCAACATGGCCAATACAAATGGTGTGAGTGGCGTTAACTATGCGTCCACTCAGGCAAATGGTACGACAACAGCGCCAAAGAAGGAGCTGGATCAGGCTTCATTTCTGAAATTGCTGACGATGCAGCTCTCGTATCAGGATCCTTTCAAGCCTGTTGATAATGCCCAGATGCTTTCTCAGATGGCGTCCATGTCCACCTCGGAGGGGATTAGCAGCTTATCCACTCAGATGGGCAAGCTTAATGAACAGATGATCTCCAGCCAAGCTCTGCAAGCCTCTTCCCTAGTTGGACAGAATGTGTTGCTGCAAAGCAGTACCGGATTTTTGGATAAGGAAGGTTCTTTAACTGGTGTCGTTGCGGTTGGTACGACGAACAAGTATGCCAGTGTCAAAATTACCGTCGAAGACGAGAAGGGGCAGGTTATCAAAGAGTTTCCCCTTGAAGGTGATCAGATGGGTAACGTCGAGATTGCATGGGATGGAACAGATAAAAATGGTAAGCGGGTTGCATCAGGAAAATATGTACTTAAAGCCAGTGGCAACCTTGATGGCAAGTCGGAAAGTATTACCACTTTTGCTTATGGCAAGGTGGAGAGTGTTGCCTTGGGAACCGCTACAAGCCCGACCCGTCTCAATTTGAAGGGACTGGGTGGAGAGTATTTAAACAACATCCTGCAGGTGTCAGGAATTAATTCAAATCAGACGACCACGTCCTCCAAGACAACGTCATCCAAGACCACGTCGACATCATCGATCTAAGGAGCTGGATATGTCATTTAACAATGCTTTAAGCGGTGTCAACGCGGCACAAAAAGACTTGAACGTCACCGCTAACAACATTGCCAACGTCAATACCATGGGCTTTAAAGAGTCTCGAGCCGAGTTTGCGGACGTTTACGCCAACTCCATTTTTGTCAATGGCAAGACTCAGGTCGGTAATGGTGTTGCTACCGGTGCCGTTGCTCAGCAGTTCCACCAAGGGGCGCTGCAATTTACCAATAATGGGCTAGATCTGGCGATCCAAGGAAACGGTTTCTTTGTTACTTCCGATGGTCTGACCAATCTGGATCGCACCTATACCCGCGCAGGTGCTTTCAAGCTCAATGAAAATAGCTATATGGTCAACAACCAAGGTTCATATCTGCAAGGTTATGAGATAAATGCGGATGGTACCCCGAAGGCAGTCAGTATCAATGCAACCAAGCCGATCCAGATTCCGGATCGTGCAGGTGAGCCGGTGAAAACCAGCAAAATTGAGGCCAGTTTCAACCTGCCATCTACAGCAGATCCTTTACCATCCGGCTTCGGTGCTGGCCCAGCATCAACATTTGACCCGAAGGATTCAAAGACCTATTCATCATCGACTTCTGTAGTGATTTATGACTCGTTGGGGGAGCCTCATACAATAACCCAGTATTTTGTTAAAGAGGCTGATCCTGCAAACCCGGGCAAGCCGACCACCCCTACTTCTTGGCGGATGTATCTGTATCAAGGAGATAAACCGATCGATATCGTTGGTGGTGCTGCCCCGACTATGGCTGCGGGCTTGAACCAGGCCCCGCAGGGCGCACAGATTACGTTTGGTGCTGATGGTAAAATGATCACACCGACAGTTCCGGCAACCATCAAGACAGAGCAGTTGGGTGTTGCGCCCCCTGCTGGCGCCGGTATTATCACTAACGGTGCAGATCCTACCCAGCAGGTTGATATTTCGTTTGGTACAGTGACCCAGTATGCGTCACCGTTTGAAGTCAACAAGTTGTCACAGGATGGTTCGACCGTCGGTCGTTTGACCAAGGTTGAGATCACTCCAGATGGGATTGTCTCTGCCACCTATAGCAACGCCACCACTATCAAGGTTGCCATGGTCGCGATGGCCAAGTTTGCCAACTCGCAAGGGTTGACTCAGGTGGGCGATACTTCCTGGCGGCAGTCGCTGCTCTCTGGCGATGCCTTGCCGGGTACCCCCAACTCGGGCACATTCGGTACCATCAAGTCTTCGGCACTGGAACAATCCAACGTGGATTTGACCTCAGAGCTGGTGGATTTGATCACAGCCCAGCGTAACTTCCAAGCCAACTCCCGCTCTCTGGAAGTCAACAGCTCGCTGCAACAGACCATCCTGCAGATCCGTTAATTGGTCTACTGACCATTTAAGAGGGGGACTGATGTCCCCCTCTGTATTTCTGACTCTAGGCTCCCCACAATATCCCTCAAATTTCTCCTGTTGGCACTCAAATTGCTACTTCCTCATCAGAGTCATCTGTTTGACGGAGAATCCCATGGATCACCTGCTTTACATCGCCATGTCCGGGGCCAAAGAGAACATGAATAGCCTGGCTATTCGCAGCAATAACCTCGCCAATGCCAATACCACCGGCTTCAAGTCCGACTTCGAGCAGGCCCGCAGCATGCAGGCCTTTGGGGAAGGCTTGCCTAGCCGGGTATTTGCCATGACGGAGCGTCCCGGTCAGAACTTGCAGCATGGCATGTTGATGACAACGGGTCGGGATCTTGACGTGGCTGTTGATGGCCCGGGCTGGATTGCAGTGCAGGACCCCAAAGGGGGTGAGGCCTATACCCGCATGGGGAATTTGCAGGTGAATGCGACTGGCAATCTGCAGACCTCAACCGGTCTGAACGTGGTGGATGATGGTGGCCAACCCATCGTGTTGCCGATGCCGATGGAGAAGCTTGAGATCAACCGTGATGGCACCATCAGTGGTCGTCCCGAAGGTGCTGCGGCTAACCTGTCAGAGGATTTTCAGCGGATCAAACTGGTTAACCCGGCTGCCAATGCGGTAGAGAAGGGGAGTGATGGCCTGTTTCGCCGCAAGGATGGTCAGAATGAGCCAGCTTCTGCCGCTGTCGGTCTGATTGCCGGATCTCTTGAAGGAAGCAACGTCAATGTGGTGGATGAGATGACCAACCTTATTCAACTGCAGCGCCAGTTCGAAACCCAGATCAAATTAATGAAAACGGCCGAAGAGAATGACGAGGCCCAAACCCAGCTGCTGCGTATCAGCTAATCAAGGAGTTACCTATGAATCCTGCACTCTGGATCAGCAAGACCGGGTTGGATGCTCAGCAGACCAATATTTCGGTTACCTCGAACAACCTGGCGAACGCCAGCACCGTGGGCTTTAAAAAGTCGCGGGCCATCTTTGAAGATCTGCTTTATCAGAACATCAACCAGCCCGGTGGCCGCTCCTCGGCTGATACCGAACGCCCCTCAGGCTTGATGCTGGGGGCCGGTGCCAAAGTGGTGGCGACTCAGAAAGATCACAGCCAGGGTAACGTGCAAACCACAGATAACTCTCTGGATCTGATGATCAGTGGTCGCGGTTACTTTGAAGTTCAGTTGCCGGATGGCAGCTCTGCTTACACTCGCAATGGTCAATTCACCCTCAATAGTGAAGGGACTATCGTGACCCCTGGCAACGGTTACACCCTGCAACCGGAGATTCAGATCCCGGAAAATGCCCAGAGCGTGACTGTCGGCGAAGATGGTCAGGTTTCTGTCCAACTTAAAGGGGATGGTGCTTCTCAGGTTGTCGGTCAGATCACGCTCTCCGATTTCGTCAACGCTAGCGGTCTGCAGCCGATGGGGGAGAACATGTTTGTGGAAACCCAGTCCAGTGGCGCGGCCATTCAGGGGACTGCGGGTGCCGACGGTATGGGCGTGGTGAAACAGGGGATGTTGGAGACCTCCAACGTCAATGTGACCGAGGAGCTTGTGAACCTGATCCAGGCTCAGCGGGTCTACGAGATGAACTCCAAGGTTATCTCGGCGGTGGACGGTATGATGTCATTCCTTATCCAGCGTACCTAAGTATTAGGAGGTGCATGATGAAAGCCGTATGGATGCTGGGCTTGCTGGTGCTGGGTGGTTGTACTTCGACCCCCAATACTCCCAAACCCGATGATCCCGAGTTTTCCCCCGTTTACGGGGAGTCGGAGCCGGTCTCGGTGAGACCGACAGGGGCGATCTTTCAGCCGGAGCAGGTCAACGGCATCTATTCGGATATCAAGGCGCACAAGGTGGGTGACATCATCACCATCCAGCTGGCCGAATCGACCTCGGCATCCAAAAAAGCCAACACCCAGAGTGGCAAAGACAACAAGTTCAATCTGGATGGGGTCAATTTGGGCGGCGTGCCGGTGACGGCGGGGCCCTATGACCTCTCGGCCAGCATCGGCCAAACCGGCGCGTTCAAGGGACAAGCCAAGGCGGATCAGAGCAATAGCCTGCAGGGGAATATCTCGGTCAGCGTGGCCAAGGTATTGCCCAACGGCAATCTGCTGGTGCGTGGCGAGAAGTGGATCATGCTTAACAATGGCAACGAATATATCCGTATTACCGGTCTTATCCGGCCAGAAGATGTGACGTCTGATAACAGCGTTTCATCACAGAAAGTTGCCAATGCCCGTATCTACTACGGTGGTACCGGTGATTTGGCCAATACCCAGGAACAGGGATGGCTGACCAGCTTTTTCAATGGTCCCTGGTGGCCGCTCTAGGAGATGTTATGAAGTCACTCCGTCTTGCCGCACTCCTCTGCTGTCTGTTGCCGCTGGGTATGGCTCATGCCGCCCGGATCAAGGACATCAGCTCGGTTGAAGGGGTTCGCACCAACCAGTTGATTGGTTACGGGCTGGTGGTCGGTCTGCCCGGTACTGGCGAGAAGAACAACGCCTTCACCGAGCAGACTTTCCGTACCATGCTCAACAACTTTGGCATCAAGGTGCCGGACAACATCAAGCCCAAGATCAAGGATGTGGCACCGGTGGCTATTCATGCCGACTTGCCGCCCTTCTCCAAGCCGGGCCAGACCATTGACGTTACAGTGTCGGCAATTGGTGAGGCGAAAAGCCTGCGTGGCGGTACTTTGCTGCAGAGCTTCCTCAAGGGGCTGGATGGTCGGGTCTATGCGGTTGCCCAGGGCAGTCTGGTAGTTGGTGGTCTGGGCGCCGAAGGGGCGGATGGCTCCAAGGTGGTGATCAATACCCCGACCGTCGGACGCATTGCCAACGGGGCAACCGTCGAGCGGGAAGTCCCCAATGCGTTCAGTCAGGGCGATACCATCACCTTCAACCTGAATCGCCCGGATTTTACTACTGCACGCCGACTGGCTGATGTGGTGAACGATCTGGTCGGCCCCAATACCGCGCAGGCACTCGATGCCACATCGGTCAAGGTCTATGCGCCGCGAGATCCGGGTCAGCGGGTCTCCTATCTCGCGACCATCGAGAATCTGGAAGTGGATCCGGCCAATGAAGCGGCCAAGATCATCGTCAACTCGCGAACCGGCACTATCGTCATTGGCAGTGAAGTCAGGTTGAAACCGGCGGCTATCAGCCATGGTGGATTGACCGTCACCATTGCTGAAAACCAGCAGGTCTCCCAGCCCAATCCGCTCTCTGGCGGGCAGACCACTACCACCAACAGTTCGACCATCAACGTCAAGCAGGAGCAGGGGCGGATGTTCAAGTTTGATACCGGCGCCACGCTGGATGAGTTGGTTCGGGCCGTCAACCAGGTCGGGGTTGCTCCCGGTGACCTGATGGCCATCCTCGAGGCGCTGCAGCAGGCAGGCGCTATCGAAGGACAGCTGATCATATTGTAACAAGCGGCAAGGGGTTGCCACGGGCGGCAAAGAGGTAAGCAAAATGGCGGACTTTGACACTAACAGCGGTATCAATCTCGGGGTCGTACAGGACGTCAAAAACCTGGATCGTCTCCGCCAGATGAGCAACAGCAAAGAGGGGCAGGCGGAAGCGCTCCGGAGTGCATCGCGCCAGTTCGAGTCAATTTTCACCCAGATGATTTTTCAGGGGATGCGGCAGGCCAATCAGGTGTTGACCCAGGATAGCCCGTTCAACAGCAGCTATACCCAGTTTTATGAAGGGATGCTGGATGAGCAGCGTGTTTCCGATATGACCAATAAAGGTGGGTTAGGTCTTGCTGATATGGTGGCCAGGCAGCTTTCGCCAGCCACCTTTACCCACAAGGATGGACGGGTGCTCAAGATGCCGCAGCGCACGGAGCGTGCCTACAAACCCTACGAACCGCCCACCGGGGCTGCCAATGATTTGATTGAAGCCTCTAAAGTTGGCAAGGATTTTGCTGAAAAGGGGATGGCAGAGGATAAACCTGCGCTCACCATGCCGGTACGCCCTCACCGTACCGTGCCGCCGATGGGCATTGCCGCCCAGGCTGGTAGCAGTGCCGATGGCAAAGAGTTTGATAGCCCGGAAGAGTTTGTGCAGCGCTTGATGCCACTGGCCAAGAAAGCGGCTGACAAGCTGGGGCTCAGTCCGGCGGTACTGGTGGCTCAGGCCGCGCTGGAAAGTGGCTGGGGCAAGCGGGTGATCAAGGATGGCGAGGGGAACGTAACTCACAACCTGTTTGGCATTAAGGCTGATCCCCGTTGGGAGGGGCCCAAGGCAGTGGTGAGTACGCTCGAGTATGAGGAAGGGGTTGCATCGCGCCAAAAAGCGGCCTTCCGCTCCTACGACTCTTTTGAAGAGAGCTTCAACGATTACGTGGATTTTCTCACCTCTGGCTCCCGTTACAAGGGGGCGTTGGCCAAGGTAGACAGCCCGGATCACTATTTTGAAGCGCTGCAAAAGGCCGGTTATGCCACGGATCCTCACTACGCCAACAAACTGAAACAGGTATTGCGCAGCGATGCCATTGCGCAATACAACGAGATGGAGCTGTAACATATGGCAAGCGATCTGCTTGGAATTGGTTCATCAGGTGTGCTGGCACAGCAGCGCCTGCTGCAGAGCACCAGTAACAACATAGTGAACGTCAATAGCCAGGGCTATGTGCGTGAGCGTACGCTGGTGTATACCAATTCTGTTGGGCTGGGTACTGGCGACATCAAGACCGAGCGGATCCTCAACAGCTATATGCAGGGGGAGGTGCGTCGTGATACCTCTGCTTACTATGCATCCTTGACTCACTATGATCAGCTTTCCTCCGTGGACAGGTTGCTTGGGGATACCAGCAACAGCGTAGGGGCTGCTATGACCTCGTATTTCAATGCTTTCCACTCTGCCAATGAGTCACCAGCCGACACTGGTGGCCGCAAAGTCGCCATGACCGAACTGAGCGGCATGGTTAACCGGTTTCACACCCTTTCGGCCCAGCTCGACAAGCAGAGTGACACCATCAGCACCCGCATTGAGGACGAGACCAAGCAGGTCAATAGCCTGCTTACCAGCATCAATGACCTGAACCAGGCTATTATACGGACCCAGGGCTCACCGGAAGAGAACCTGATGCTGTCTGACCAGCGTGATGAGGCAATTCGTCAGCTTTCCGAAAAGATGGATATTCGCACCATCCCCCAGGCCAACGGCAGTATGCTGGTCAATATGAGCACTGGTCATTCATTAATCCTCGATGGTGGCGTGGCTCAGTTCAAGGTGGTGGCAGGGGATCCTGACTCGCGCAACCAGGAGCTGCAACTGACCCTGGGTGATAATCAGGCGCTTATCGATCACGATACCTTCGGGGGGACTGTAGGTGGGCTGTTCAAGGCTCGTACTGATCTGGAGCCGACCAAGCGCGAGTTGGGACAACTTTCTATTGCCATGGCCGATGCCATGAACCAGCAAAACCGGCTGGGGATGGATCTGGATAACGAGCTGGGTAGCGATATTTTCACCCTGCCCACCAGCAAGGGGTTGCCTTACAACTCCAACGGCGGTACTGCAGGTGCTACGGTCAGTTTTGTTCCCGGCAAGGGAACAGAAGTGACCCCGTTTGACTACGAGATCCGCTTTAGCAGCGCCACAGGTTATGAGGTCTTTTCACTGGACAAGGATGGCAATGCAACTTCGGTTGCAACGGGGAGTATGCCACCAGCCACTTTCCAGATCCCGGGCCACGGTATTTCGGTGGATTTGACCGGCGCGCCAGTTGCCGGCGACAAGCTGCTGTTGCAACCAGCCAAGAGTGCCGCCGCTGGCATAACGCAAAATATAACCAGACCGGAAGATTTGGCTTTGGCTTCTCCGCTCAAAGCGCAAAAGACCACAAATAACGGTGGTAGTGCAGATATCAAGCTGGGTGGGGTGTTCAATACCGGAGCCGGTTCCGGTTTTGGTACCAATAGCCTGAGTGCGACGGCGCCTCAGGTAGTCAAAATTGATGCCAGTGGTAACTATCAGGTATTTCAAGCCGATGGTACCACCTTGATCGGCACGGCCCCTGCGAGCAGCAAGGGGCAGAACCTGATGTCGGCAATCGTCAACCCTTTCCCTGCTGGGGCGGCAGTCTATGCCAATCCCAAACAGACTCCTGGCTACGAGTTCAGCATTACCGGTACTGTCAACGCGGGTGACAGTTTCACACTCAGTTACAATAGTAATGGCTTTGCCGATAACAGCAACGGTCTCGCACTGGCGGAGCTGCAAAACAAGGATTTGGTGCGCAAAGGCAGTAGTGGCGGTACAGCCAATGACAAGATGACTTTCAATGAAGCCTATTCAGGTCTGGTTATGTCGGTGGGTAACAATACCAGCCAGGCGAAGACCTTGCTCAAGGCCAATGAGTCCAAGCTGATCCAGAGTAGCGGTATTTACGAGAGCGTCTCCGGGGTCAACCTTGAAGAGGAGGCGGCCAATCTGATCCGGTTCCAGCAATCCTATGCGGCATCAGCCCAGATCGTCAGTACCGCCAAAACCATTTTCGATACACTGCTTGCTTCCGTGAGGTAACGTCATGCGCATTACGACCAACATGATTTACGACCGGAATATCTATTCCCTCAACAGTGCCAATGAGCGGCTTAATACCGCTTATCAGCAGCTGCAGACCGGCAATAAGTTCCAGACGGCGGGCGAAGACCCGGCTGGCATGAGCCAAAAAATGGCGCTGACCAAGGAGATTGACCTCTTCAAACAATATGGAGTTAATGGCAGCCTGCTGGAGAACAGCCTTGGCCATGAAGAGACGGTGTTGACCTCTCTGAATAACGCCATGCTGAGTGCTCAAACTCTGATCCAGAAGTCAAATAACGGCTCCATCAGCATGGAAGATCGCAAGTCGATTGCCAGCGAACTGGAGGGCTTGCAACAGCAGATGTTTGATCTGATGAACAGCAAGAACTCTCAGGGGGAATATATCTTCGGGGGCAACCAGAGCAAGACCCAGCCCTACGTGAGAGATACCAACGGCAAGTTCATCTATCAGGGAGATACCGGGCAGCGCGAGATCCAGGTCTCGCCGACCGTCAAAATTGCCGCCAATGACTCAGGGCAGGATCTCTTCGAGATCGTGGCGACCAGGCGCACAGCCAGTGCAGGGACTGCCAATATCAAGGTGGGCATCGCGGACCAAGGCAATTTTGATAACTTTTTTCAGGCAAACTACAACTCGGCGCTGGCCAGCAATGACTACACCGTTTCCACCACAATAGGGCCTCCCGATACCTATCAGATCAAGGATTCCGGTGGTGCTACGTTGCAGACGGGAAATTACACGCCCGGTACCAAGATTCCGTTTAACGGTCTCGAGTTGACGCTCGATTTGCCAGCAGGTGGGACGGCACAGCAGTTTTCGCTCAATCCGCCAAAGAATGACAACATCCTCAATGGCATGTCTGACTTTATCAATACGCTGCGTGATCCGAGCGTATCTGCCGATACGTTTCAGAGCAAGGTGGCCGATGTAACCGTTCATATGAAGAATGCTCGGCAGAACATTGATCATGGACTAGGTGAACTGGGCGGCCGGATGAACAGCCTTGAACAGGTGATGAGCTCCAACGAAGGGTTGAGTAACCTGAACACCGAGGCGAGAGCCAAGGTTTCTGAGGCCGATCTCTACGAGGTAATATCCACGCTGGCGAAAGAGGATGCAGCGCTGAGTGCGTCACAACTCTCCTTCAGCAAGATAAGCAGGTTGACCCTGTTTGATTACATCCGCTGAATCTACAAAGGGCCCTATCAGGGCCTTTTTGCATATTGGGCTATCCCATCGTTGAGCCATGATTGAGCCAGTAATTGTAACAAGCTGTTACCTATGGCGGTTTCTGGCTAAACCGGGGTTGACCTTGTTGTGTGATTGGACAATTATGCCGCCCGCACAACAGAGCGTTGTGCAAGTTTAATTGCAGCATCTCGTTAGGCGAGGCTCCTGTATAAACACAGGCCACTGATCTCACGACGTCCAGAGACGCCCAAGATCAGGACAGTTTTCATCGGATTAAGGTGTAAACCCAAGTGGCTTCCGGCATGCCGGATACGTTATGCAGTGCTAAAGCTGGTACGTGGGGATGATGACACGCCGAACGGCGTCATTTCCTGCCTATTACTCGTCAATCAAATTGCTGTTTTCTTTCAGATGGCGAACGGATCTCCGTTCGCGCTCAGGCTCGCCTGAAATCACATGGGATTATTTGTGATGAAGAAAACACACACCATTCTCAACCGTCATCAACTGCTCGATCTCGCCAGCCTTCAGGGTTGGCTGGAACACAATCTGGATCCGGTTCAGCGCGCCGATCAACTGCTGACCCTGCGTCCGGAAGAGCTCAACTGCATCTTTGATACCTTGCCTGTGCCGCAGGGGGCTGAACTTATCGCCTCTCTCTCGGCAGAGAGTGCGGGACGTCTGTTGCAGCGCATGCATGGCAGCATCGTCAGTGTCTTGCAAGAAGCCATTCCCCGTCGTGAGATGGTGGCTATCCTGCGCAAGCTCGGCCGTCAGGATCGCACCATGCTGTTGGCTCGTTTTCCGACCCAGGCTCAGGCCATGTACTACTCCCTGCTCGACTGGCCTACCGAGTCGGTCGGGGCCAACATGCGTCATGAATATCTGGCCGTGAGCGAACAGGATACCGTGGGCAAGGCCAAGCAGCTGATCCACGATGCCTGGGACAATGCCCAGCTGTTTCGCCACATCTATGTGGTCAACACGGATGGGCGTCTGCAGGGGAGCATCTCGCTCAAGACTCTGCTGATCGCTGACCCGCTGGCCAGCGTCGCAACTCTGATGGACCGTGAAACAGTGCGGATCAACGCCCGGGCGGATCAGGAGCTGGCTGCGCGCCTGCTGATTGACCGCGACTTGTCGGTGTTGCCGGTCGAGGATCAGGGGAGGCTGGTCGGTATTTTCCACGTTGATGATGCCGCCGATATTCTGGAGCTCGAGTCCACCGAGGATGCCGAGATGCAGGGTGGTTCATCGCCGCTGGATACCCCCTATCTGCAGGCAACGCCTTGGCAGTTGTGGCGCAAGCGGGTGGGCTGGTTGCTCATTCTGTTTGTGGCCGAAGCCTATACCGGCACAGTGCTACGGGCTTTCGAGGAGCAGTTGGAAGCTGCCATCGCCCTGGCATTCTTTATCCCTCTGCTGATCGGTACCGGTGGTAACAGCGGTACCCAGATCACCACTACCATAGTGCGTGCCATGGCGGTCGGGGAGGTGAGTCTGCGCAACCTCGGCACCGTGCTGAAGAAGGAGCTTTCCACCGGTCTGCTCATTTCGGCCGCTATTGCGCTGGCGGCCTGGGTGCGAGCCTGGAGTCTGGGGGTAGGGCCCCAGATTGGCATGGTAGTTACTCTGACCATCATCGCCATCGTGCTCTGGAGCGCCACCGTGGCGTCGGTGATCCCCATGGTGTTGCGCCGCTTCCGTATCGACCCGGCGGTCGTATCGGCTCCCTTTATCGCGACGCTGGTGGATGGTACCGGTCTTATCATCTACTTCGAGATTGCCAAGCTGCTGCTGCCCGAGCTGCAGTAAGTCAGAACCTGAGAATGCAAAAGGCAGCCCACGGGCTGCCTTTTTTACATCTCTCTTTGCGGTTCAGCCGAGCTGGAACAACAGAGGCCAGCCTTGTTCCTGGCAATAACGATGCTCCTTCTCCAGATTCTGCATCAGGAGACGGTTCTCCTCACACCAGTCGATTGGCAGGGTCACTACCAGCTGATCCCCTTGTACCGCGACTTTCCACTCAGGCAGCAGGTTGTCCTGGCGCTTGTGGTGCGCGGCGACTGCGAGGCGCAAAATGCGGATGCAGCGCAGCACGGTTTGCAGGTCGTGGTTGGGCAGGGGCGGTAGCTCGGAGAGTTTTAGCCCCTTGCGCTGGAAGCGTACCAGCGCGGCCAGCAATGCCTGATCGTCCTGGTTGAAGCCGGGCAGGTCGGTGTGTTGCAGGATATAGGCGGAGTGGCGGTGGATGCCGCTGTAGTTGATGGCAAGGCCAATTTCGTGCAGTCGTGCCGCCCAGCCGAGGATGGCGCGATAGGGCTCTATCTCCATCTGCCAGGGACCTTGCAAGGCATCAAACAGGGTCAGCACACTCTGCTCCACCCGGGCGGCCTGCTTTTTGTCCATCCGGTAGTGGGTGCCGAGCGCTTGCGCCGTCCGTTCGCGGATATCGTGGTGCTGCAAGCGCTCCTCGAACTCATACAGCAATCCTTCACGCAGGGCACCGTCAGAGTAGTCGAGCCGCTCGATGGGCAGCGAGGTAAACAGGCCAAGCAGGATGGCAACCGCGGCGGCAAACACCTCCTGACGCTCCTCGGTGAGCCCGACCAGTTTGAGGTTATCGACTCGCTTGTGTTCGATCATCAGGGCCTTGAGGCGCTCCAGCCCCTCCAGCGTAATGCTGCCATCGGTCAGTCCTTCACCCTGCAGCACGTCGCGCACGGTGCGGATCGAACCTGAGCTGCCAAGACAGCTCTGCCAGCCCAGCTTGCGGTACTGGTTGACGATGGGGGCGAGCTGGTGCTGCGCCTCCAGCACGGCATTGGTGAAGTGCTTGTCGCTCAGCTTGCCGCTGGCAAAGAAGCTCTGGGTAAAGCTGACACAGCCCATCTTGCGGCTGGTGAGGACCTTGTGCTCAAACCCTTCACCGATGATGAGCTCGGTGCTGCCGCCGCCGATATCGATGACCAGTACCTGACCCTCGATATGCTGGGTATGGGCGACACCCTGATAGATGAGCCGTGCTTCTTCCTGCCCGCTGATGATCTCGATGGGGTGATTGAGCACCTTGGCCGCTTCGCTGACGAACTCGCGCGCGTTGCTGGCCCGGCGCAATGTGTAGGTGCCGGCGATGCGGATCTGATCCGGTTTGATGTTGGTGAGCCGCTCGGCAAAGAGTGACAGGCAGGCGAGGCCGCGTTCCATCGCCTCCGGGCTCATTCGCTTCTGGGCATCCATTCCTTCCGCCAGCCGTACCCGCTCCTTGATGCGATCGACGATGCGAAAACGCCCTTCGCTCAGATGGGCGATCACCATATGAAAACTGTTGGAGCCGAGATCGACGGCGGCGTAGAGGCTATTGTCCATTGTTTGACTCGATACGTTTGAGATAGTCGTAAATCGCGACCTGAGAGCGGATTTTGCGGCGGTTGCCCCGCTTCACATATTCGTTCTGCTGGTCGGCATCGATCACCCGCGCCTTGCAGGTATCACTCAGTTGTAGCTCGAGAATATCCATGATGCGCTGCTTGAGCCGCTCGTCATAGATGGGAGTGCCCACCTCGATCCGGCCGTCAATATTGCGGCTCATCCAGTCGGCGCTGGAGATATAGAGCTGGGGGTTGCCCTTGTTGTGAAACACCATCACCCGTGGGTGCTCGAGGAAGCGATCGATGATGCTGATCACCTTGATGTTGTCACTGAGGCCCGGCACGCCCGGGCGCAGTGCACACATGCCGCGGATGATCATCTGGATCGGCACCCCGGCCTGACCGGCGGCATAGAGCCGGTTGATGAGATCCCGGTCCACCAGGTTGTTGATCTTGAGGGTGATGCCGCTCGGTTGCCCCGCCTTGGCGTTGGAGAGCTCGTTGTCGATGAGGCGATAGAGCTGACGCCGGCTGTTGATGGGGGAGACCAGCAGGTGGTTGAACTTGTAGCGCCGGTAGGGGTATTCGATGTACTCGAACACACTCTCCACCTCGGCGGTGATGTCCGGATGGCGGGTCAGTAGTGAGAAGTCGGTATAAATCTTGGCGGTCTTCTCGTTGAAGTTGCCGGTCCCGATATGGGCGTAGCGCACCGCCTCGCCGTTTTCGTGGCGGGTGATGAGGCAGAGCTTGGAGTGGATCTTGAGGCTCGGCACCCCGAACACCACCTTGACCCCTGCATCGGTGAGAATGTTGGCCCAGTCGATGTTGGCGGCTTCATCGAAGCGGGCGCGCAGTTCCACCACCACGGTCACCTTCTTGCCGTTGTTGGCCGCATCGATGAGGGAGTGGATGATCCGCGACTTCTTGGCGACCCGGTAGATATTGATGCGAATGGCGCTGACCGCTGGATCGAACGCTGCCTGACGCACCAGCTCGGTAAAGTGGTGAAACTTGTGGTACGGGTAGTAGAGCAGGATGTCCTGCTTGGTGATGGCATCGAAGGCATTGACGAAGCCGTCAAAGTCGCGGCAATCGATGGCCGGCAGCTTGGGGTTTTCCAGATAGTCGCGGCCCACGTTGGGGAAGCCGATGAAATCTTTGAAGTTGTGATAGCGCCCACCCGGCATGATGGCGTCGTAGGAGCTGATCTGCAGCTTGAGCTTGAGGAAGCTTATCATAGCCGCCGGCATCTCCCGTTCGTAGACGAAACGCACCGGCATGGCGGTGAGACGCTGCTTCAAGCCATCACTCATCTTGTCGACCAGACTCAAGTCCAGCTGGTCGGAGAGGTCATATTCAGCATCCCGGGTCAGCTTCACCGCATAGGCGGCAATCTCGTCGTAGTCGAAGAATCCCTTGAAGATCTCGTCGAGACAAAAGCGGATGACATTGTCCAAAATGATGATCTGCTTCTTGCGGCGGGTCCCTTCCGGCGGCAGCTGGAAGAAGCGGGGCAGGTCATCGGTCGGCACTTCCACCAGCGCGTACTGGATCACCTGGCCATTCTTCTTCATCTCGATGGCCAGATAGGTGTGCTCGTCTTTCAGGAACTTGACCGGGTTGACCTCCTTGTTGAGCAAGATCGGGATGATGTGGCGCAGCACCTTCTCCCGAAAGAACACCCGCAGCCACTTCTGGATGGCGTCGGAGAGCTGGTTTTCGTTGACCAGAAAGATGTTGTGGCGAGCCAGGGCGATCAGCAGCTCCTTGTAGGTATTGTCGAATGCCTCGCCAAGGGCCATCACCTTCTGCTGGATGGCGCGCAGCAGGACCTTGGCTTCATCGTCGCCGCCATGTACTTCGTTGATCAGAATGCGGCGCTTGACGTCCGACACCCGAACTTTAAAAAACTCATCCTGGTTGGAGGAGAAGATCCCCAAAAAGCGGACCCGCTCGATGAGGGGGACCGTCTTGTCCATCGCTTCTTGCAACACCCGTTCATTGAATGAGAGCCAGCTCAGCTCTTTCTCTTCATACAGCTTGTCGGTGCTCATGTTATGCCTCTGGTCTCTAATCAGTTCGCCTCTGCGCGGCAGGTATGACGTGAATATATGACAGAAAAGTGACAGCAATATTACTCGGGCATCGCCTCGTCAATATCGACCACCAGATCATCGGAGAGAGACTCCAGCGCAGAGACAAGACTCTCCATCTCCAGCCCGTCTGGCAGGGCAACCAGTGCATGGGCGTAGAAGAGCGATGCGCCGGAGTGGGGGGCAGGTTCACAGCCGGTGGTGAGATCGGCCACATTGATATCAAGTTGCCGCAGGATGCTCGCCACTTCGTGGACGATGCCGGGGCGATCATTGCCGGTGACCGTCATCATCACCTGATGGGCCGGTTCGGCGGTGGGGGTCCCTTCGGCAAAACTGATGGTGAGGCCGGGCAGCAGGGCCAGCGCTTCGCACAGGCTGCGGTAGTGCTCCTCGGGCACGGCCACATGGAGGATGCCGGCAAACTGGCCGGCCAGCTCGCTCATGGCACTGCCCAGCCAGTTGCCCTGCTCGCGACTGATGACGGCAGCCAGACTCTCAACGATACCTGGTTTGTCTGCACCGATCACGGTGACCACCAATTGCTTTTGCATCCTGCTCTCCTTGGAATTGGGTTTCTCCAGCATTGTGCCTGCTGTGGCTGGTCATATGAAGCCCCGTCCGCTGGCAAATGGAGAAAAAGCAGGGACTTTTACACTTTCCATACGCTTGCCTGCTGCCTTGCGTGACGCTGGCTGTGGTAAAGTGTTCCCCCTTTCGTGTTGTGAACTGGATTGTGCTCTCATGAATACCCTCATCCTGTCGGGATTACTGCTGCTGGCCCTGCTGGTGCTGGCGATTTTCTGGAGCAGAAACAAGGAGCAGAAGCAGCTGCCCTACGATCTGCAGGAGACTCTCTTCACTCCGGCCGAGCGCTCTTTTCTCGGGGTTCTGGATCTGGCGGTAGGCGACAAGGCCAGAGTGCTTGCCAAGGTGCGGGTGGCCGATGTGCTGACTCCGCAAGCGGGACTCGGCAAGAGCAAATGGCAGCAACACTTCAACAAGATCAGCGGCAAGCATTTTGACTATCTGCTCTGCCATCCGACCGACCTCTCGTTTATCTGCGCCATCGAGCTGGATGACAGCTCTCACCGTCATCAGAAGCGCAAGGCGCGAGATCTGTTTCTGAAAACTGCCTGCGACAGCGCCGGTCTGCCCCTGCTGCAAATTCCGGCCAGCAGCGGTTATCAGGTGGAAGAGTTGCGCGAACAGATTCTGCCGTTGCTGGTCAAAACCAGCGAGCCGGTGGTCGATGATCTGCTGCCGGGCCAGCGGCGCGAACCCACCTTCAATCCTCTGTTGCTGGACGGGGTCGACCTTGGCACGCCGCTCCGCGGTGGCTCGCCACAGGCAACTGTTCGCCCGATTGATGAAGAGCCGCTTCACTTCCCAACTCTGGAGCGCCCTGCGCCGAGCGTTGCAGTTCCCGCGATGGAGCCGGAGCTTGCCGACAACCTGTTTGCCGATCCGTCTGAAGACGAAGATGAAGAGGTGCACCACTGTCCTCGCTGCGATGCGCCGCTGGTGGAGCGTGAAGCCAAGAAAGGGCCCCATGCCGGCCGCCTCTTTCTGGCCTGCAGCCGTTTCCCCGAGTGCCGCTACGCGACCCCGCGCCACCATATCCACCCTTGAACTGCTGCATCTGAGTGATACCGCCGCCGGCAAGGCGGTATCACCTGAATATTCCCTGCGAAAAAAATACCGTAGCCATTTCGTTTATCCCCGTTTTATGTCGATACACTTAGCCTGAATACGACAATTTTTGACAAAGTGTCGGAATTTTGGCACTTTGTCTGTCTGAAATAAAATAAGTGATATATGTTTTATATCTATATAAAACAATGAATTATATTCGGTCGTCGCGAGGGATTGATATGGTGGAGATGGGCGTGTTGATTGTTGATGCCGATGCGCAGCGGCGTCAGCAGTTGGGAACAGTGCTCTCGTTTATGGGGATCCCGTGGCAAGAGGTGGCTGAAGGCGATCTGGATGTCGCCATCGACTCCTCCGGCCCCCTGCAAGGTGTACTGGCCGGCGAGCTCGGCACCCGTGTTCTGCCGGATCTGCTGGCCGCATTTCCCCGAACCCCCTTTATCTCTCTGGTCGAGGCCGACCTGCCCAACAGCAACTTCATCGGGGTTGCCGAGGCGCCGTTTACCTATGAGTCGCTGACTCGCCACCTGCACTTCTGTCAGGCGTTTGTTTCTCTGCATCCCCGTCAGCAGACCCATGACAAGGGGCAGGCTTTACTGCGCCTGCTGGTGGGCAAGGGGAAGGGGATTCAGGAGGTGCGTCGCCTCATCAGCCAGGTTGCCGAGACCGATGCCAACGTGCTGATCCTCGGTGAGTCGGGTACCGGTAAAGAGGTGGTGGCGCGCGCCATTCACGAACTCTCTGGCCGCAGCCAGGGGCCGTTCGTGCCCATCAACTGCGGTGCCATTCCGGCGGAGCTGTTGGAGAGCGAGCTGTTCGGCCACGAGAAGGGGGCGTTTACCGGCGCTATCGCCGCGCGGCGTGGCCGCTTCGAGCTGGCGCAGGGGGGCACTCTGTTCCTCGACGAGATTGGCGACATGCCGATGCCGATGCAGGTCAAGCTGCTGCGGGTGTTGCAGGAGCGGCTCTTTGATCGGGTCGGTGGTGGCAAGCCCATTCAGGCCGATGTGCGTATCATCGCCGCGACTCACCGGGATCTGGAGGCGCTGATCCGCACCCAGGGTTTTCGTGAGGATCTCTACTATCGCCTCAACGTCTTCCCCATCGAAACCCCGCCGCTGCGGGATCGCATCGACGATATCCCCCTGCTGCTACAGGAGCTGCTCAACCGTCATGCCGAACAGCACCACAGCACCATCCGTCTGACCCAGCGGGCGATGGAGTCGCTGATGCAGTATCCCTGGCCGGGCAACGTGCGCGAGCTCTCCAACCTGCTGGAGCGGCTGCTCATTCTCTATCCGCAGCAGATTGTCGATGTGGCCGATCTGCCGAGCCGCTACCGCCTGCTGCCAAGCGAGCCGCGTGATGAAAGGTTGACCGAGATGGATGAGCGGGATGCGCTGGCCGCGGTGTTTCAGGATCCGCCGGAGATCGACCATCCGCTTTCCTCGCCCCGTACCATGCAGCTGCCGGAGGAGGGGGTCAATCTCAAGGAGATGCTGGCCGACCTCGAAGTGGAGCTGATCCGCCAGGCGCTGGAGTCGCAGGACGGGGTGGTGGCCCGCGCCGCCGATCTGCTCGGCATGCGTCGTACTACCCTGGTCGAGAAGATGAAAAAGTACGGGATGAGCAAGGACGTCTGAGGGTCAAAGCCTTGACGCAGAGCAGTAATCTATTGGTTTTAATAGATTAATTTAGTGGCATGGAAATTGAATAACCTGACCAGGTCGCCAGTTTGAGGTCAGGTTTATGACAGCCCAACAGCAGGATATCCCACTCCAGTCTCACGAAGTGAGCCAGCTTTACGCCATCTTCAAGGCGCTCCCGACCGGGGTGCTGTTGCTTGATGGCACTGGCATCATCACCCGTGCCAATCCGGCGGCGATAGACCTGCTGGGAGAGCCGCTGGAGGGGGAGCTCTGGCGTCATGTCATCACCCGCTGCTTCGAGCCGCGCGAGGATGATGGTCACGAGATCTCCCTGCGCGATGGTCGCCGGGTCCAGCTCTCGACTCAGCCGCTGCAGGATCAGGCGGGCCAGCTGGTCTTTATCAACGACTTGACCGAAACCCGTCAGCTGCAGGATCGCATCAACCACATGAAGCGGTTGTCGGCCCTTGGCAATATGGCCGCTTCGCTGGCCCACCAGATCCGCACCCCGCTCTCTGCCGCCATGCTCTATGCCGCCAACTTGGCCAACCGCACCCTCAAGCCCGAATCCCGAACCCAGTTTCAGCAAAAGCTGATGGCCCGGCTGCAGGACCTGGAGAAGCAGATCAACGACATCCTGCTGTTTGCCCGCAATGGCGACAACCAGGTGGTCACCCCCATCTCGGTGCAGGGTCTGCTGGCTGAAGTGCAGGCGGGGGCAGAGGCGTTCTGCGCCCAGCAGGGTTGCGAGCTGCACATGGAGGCGCCGGAGCCTGATCTCTGCCTGCTGGCCAACAGCAGTGCCCTCTCCGGAGCCATCAATAATCTCATCGCCAACGCCCAGCAGGCGGGGGCAACGTCACTTCTGGTGAGCGCGGTGCGCAGCGGTGCCCGGGTCGAGATGCGGGTGATCGACAATGGCAAGGGGATGCCTGCCCACCTGCTCAGCCAGATTTTCGAACCCTTCTTTACCACTCGCTCCCAGGGCACCGGCCTTGGGCTGGCGGTGGTGCAATCCGTCGTGCGTGCCCATCAGGGCGAGGTCGGTGTGGCCTCGGTTCCCGGAGAGGGCACCTGTTTTACTCTGTCGTTCCCCCTGCATCAGCAGCAGGTTCAACTTGGAGGTGCAGCATGAGCCTTGTTAAGGAGTTGTGCCGGCCGAGAGGGAGCCATATCAATGCGGCCAGGTTGGCTGTCGTGGGAGGTGTAGCATGACTCAGGCCCGGATCCTGGTAGTGGAAGATGACAATGGCCTGCGCGAGGCGCTGGTCGATACCCTGTTGCTTGGCGGCTATGAGTGCCGTGAAGTCGACAGCGGCGAGCGGGCCTTGCTGGCGCTCTCCCGTCAGCCGTTTGACATGGTGATCTCCGATATTCAGATGGGAGGAATGGATGGCCTGACTCTGTTGGCTACTATTCGCCAGCAGTATCCGCAGGTGCCGGTACTCCTGATGACTGCCTACGCCAACATCGACGGCGCGGTGCGTGCCATGCGGGAAGGGGCCATCGACTATCTGGCCAAACCCTTTTCGCCCGAGGTGTTGCTCAACCAGGTGAGTCGCTATGTGCCGGCCCAGAAGGTAGAAAAGCGAGCCGTGGTGTATGGCGACCCCAAGAGCGCCGAGCTGTTCCAGCTGGCGACCCGCGTGGCCAGAAGTGAGGCCACCGTGATGGTGACCGGCCCGAGTGGTACGGGGAAAGAGGTACTTGCCCGCTACATCCACGACAACTCCAACCGCGCCGAGCAGCCCTTTATCGCCATCAACTGCGCCGCCATTCCGGAGAACATGCTGGAGGCGACCCTGTTTGGCTACGAGAAGGGGGCGTTTACCGGCGCGGTGCAGGGGTGCCCCGGCAAGTTCGAGCAGGCACAGGGAGGGACTCTGCTGCTCGACGAGATCACCGAGATGGATCTGGGATTGCAGGCCAAGTTGTTGCGGGTGCTGCAGGAGAAAGAGGTAGAGCGGCTCGGCAGCCGCAAGATGATCCCGCTGGATGTGCGGGTCATCGCCACCAGCAACCGGGATCTCAAGAGGGCGGTACAGGATGGCCTGTTTCGCGAAGATCTCTACTACCGTCTCAACGTTTTTCCGCTGCGCTGGTCAGCCCTGTGCGAGCGACCCGGAGATATCTTGCCACTGGCTGAACATCTGCTGGCTCTCCATGCCAGCCAGCAAGGGCTGCCCACCCCGCAGCTGGAGCCGCAGGCGCGCGAGCGGCTGCTCTCTCATCCCTGGCCCGGCAACGTGCGCGAGCTCGACAACGTGGTACAGCGAGCGCTGATCCTCAGCCCTGATGGAGTGATCGATTGCGGCCACCTCATTCTGGAAGAGGTGGACGAGCAGGAGATGGAGTTTGCCGTTGCAGAGCGCGCTTATGGCTGTGATCGTCTCGGCAGCGAACTCAAGCAGCAGGAGCACCAGATCATTCTCGACACCCTGCAAGAGTGCAATGGCAGTCGCAAGGATGTGGCCGACCGGCTCGGGATCAGCCCGCGCACTCTGCGCTACAAGCTGGCCCAGATGCGGGATGCCGGTATCGACTTGCCCGCCTGAGTCAGGTTGGTAGCCTTCGTAGGGGGGATGTACCACTGTGTGGGAACCGTCATGGTCTTGATGGCGGCTCTCGATTATCATAGGGCCCTTGGCGTTTTGAGCCGGGGCCTTGTTTTTATTGGTAAAACAGGGAATCGCGCCGTTATAAAGGGACCCTTATGATCTCTCATCGAAAATTGGAAACCGTACTCAACCACCTGCTTGAGCCCCACGCCATCAAGGATTACTGTCCCAATGGTCTGCAAGTCGAGGGGCGCGAGCGCATTCGCAAGGTGGTGACCGGTGTGACCGCCAGTCAGGCCCTCATAGATGCGGCCGTGGCTGCCGATGCCGATGCCATTCTGGTTCACCACGGCTACTTCTGGAGCGGTGAACCGGCCCAGATCACCGGTATGAAGCAGCGTCGCATCAAGACCCTGCTGGCCCACGATATCAACCTGTTTGCCTACCATCTGCCACTGGATGTCCATCCCGAGGTGGGCAATAACGCCCAGCTCGCCAAGCTGCTCGATATCAAGGTGCGTCGCGGTCTGGAGCCGTGGAACAGCAAGAGCGTCGCCATGGTGGGCAAGCTGGAAGAGCCGATGAGCGGCAGCGATTTTGCCAAACTGATTGCCGAGCGTCTCGGTCGTGAGCCGCTCCACTGTGGCGACAGCGGCCCCGAGCTAATCCGTTCCGTGGCCTGGTGCACTGGCGGCGGCCAGAGCTACATCAATCTGGCGGCAGAGCAGGGCATCGACGCCTTTATCTCTGGCGAGGCTTCCGAGCAGACCATCCACACCGCTCGCGAGATGGGGATGCACTTCTACGCCGCCGGTCATCACGCTACAGAGCGCTACGGCGTCAAGGCGCTGGGAGAGTGGCTGGCGACCGTGCACGGGTTGGATGTCACCTTTATCGATATCGACAATCCGGTCTGATTAGCCGCGTAGCGGCGTCATCGGAGATGAACGTGGTCATTGCGTTGATCTATGGAAATGACAAGGGAGGCCTGGGCCTCCCTTGTTGTATTTTGCTTGCTGTGGTTAGCGGTTACTCGCAGGCATAGCCTGCCGGGCCAAGTTGCTTGCCATCGAGAAAGGCAGACCCATCTCGCATCTGCAAGCGCCCTTCACAGAACCACTGCACCACCAGCGGGTAGATACTGTGCTCCTGCACCTGTACCCGTGCTGCCACCTCATCGGCCTCATCTCCTTCGAAGATGGGAACGCAGGCCTGCAGGATCACCGGGCCACCGTCGAGCTCTTCGGTAACGAAGTGGACGCTGGCGCCATGCTCGCTATCACCAGCATCGATAGCGCGCTGGTGGGTGTGCAGCCCCTGATATTTCGGCAGCAGGGAGGGGTGGATATTGATCATCCGTCCGGCGAAGTGGCGAACCAGATCACCACTCAATATGCGCATAAAGCCGGCCAGTACCACCAGATCCGGCTGATAGTCAGCCATCAGCGCCAGCAGGGCGGCGTCATACTCCTCCCGGTTGGCAAACTGCTGCTGGCTGAGGGTGGTGGTTGCCACCCCTGCCTCTTGTGCGCGGATCAGGCCATAGGCGTCGGCCTTGTTGCTGATGACGCCGACCACCTCACCGGCAATCTTGCCGCTGGCACAGTGGTCGAGGATCGCCTGCAGATTGCTGCCGCTGCCGGAGATAAGGACGAGGATCCGCATCATTTGATGACGACCTGCTCCTCACCGTCTGCTGCTTTGGCGATATGACCGATGTGCCATGCGTTCTCGCCTTCTGCCTTGAGCAGGGTCAGGGCTTTTTCCAGCTGATGGGCAGGCAGGGCGATGATCATGCCGACACCGCAGTTGAAGGTGCGATACATCTCGTGACGGGTGACGTTGCCAGCCTGCTGCAGCCAGCTGAACACCGCCGGCCACTGCCAGCTCTGCTCGTCGATCACCGCTTGAGTTTTGGCGGGCAATACGCGGGGGATGTTCTCCCAGAAGCCACCGCCGGTGATGTGGGAGAGGGCGTGGATCTCGCACTCCTTGATGAGCTTGAGCACAGGTTTCACATAGATGCGGGTCGGCTCCAGCAGGGCGTTGGCCAAGGTGGTGTCACCCAGCGGCTGATGAACATCTGCCTTGGAGACCTCGAGAATTTTACGGATCAGGGAGAAACCGTTGGAGTGGGGGCCGCTGGCGGCCAGCGCGATCAGGGCATCCCCTTCGCCGACCTTGCTGCCGTCGATGATCTCGCTCTTCTCCACCACGCCGACGCAGAAACCGGCGATATCGTAGTCTTCCCCTTCATACATGCCCGGCATCTCGGCGGTTTCGCCGCCCACCAAGGCGCAGCCGGACTGCTCGCAACCGGCACCGATCCCGGTGACCACTGCGGCTGCGGTGTCCACATCCAGCTTGCCGGTAGCGTAGTAGTCGAGGAAGAAGAGGGGCTCGGCACCCTGTACGATCAGGTCGTTGACGCACATGGCTACCAGATCGATACCCACGGTGTCATGTTTTTTCAGATCGATGGCGAGGCGCAGCTTGGTGCCCACACCGTCGGTGCCGGAGACCAGCACCGGCTCCTTGTAGCCCGCAGGGATTTGACACAAGGCCCCAAAGCCGCCAAGACCACCAAGGACTTCAGGACGACGAGTGCGCTTTGACACGCCCTTGATACGTTCAACCAGTGCATTGCCGGCATCGATATCCACGCCAGCATCCTTGTAGCTCAGTGAGGTTTTGTCAGTCACGAGTAGTCCCCGTCATGTGAGAAGTGGAGGGTAAAATTCGGGGCGTATTCTAACAGTGGCGGCGAAAAACCAGAAAGGAAATCGTTTGCGCGTTTTTGCGCAAAACTGCTCTACAAGCGGTGGCTTTTGTTGTATGATTCCGCGATTTTTTTGCGGCAGGTTAGAGGAGATAATAATGAAAGTCGTTGAAGTCAAACACCCCCTGGTCAAACACAAGATCGGTCTGATGCGTGAAGGCGATATCAGCACCAAGCGTTTCCGTGAACTGGCCAAAGAAGTGGGCAGTTTGTTGACCTATGAAGCTACCTCTGACTTCGAAACCGAGAAGGTTATCATCGATGGCTGGAATGGGCCAGTAGAAGTTGACCAGATCAAGGGCAAGAAGGTAACCGTCGTACCGATCCTGCGTGCCGGCCTTGGCATGATGGATGGCGTACTGGAGCACATGCCGAGTGCCCGCGTCAGCGTGGTCGGTATCTACCGCGATGAAGAGACCCTGCAGCCGGTTCCCTACTTCGAGAAGATCGTCAGCAACATCGAAGAGCGTCTGGCGCTGGTCATCGACCCCATGCTGGCCACCGGTGGCTCCATGATCGCCACTATCGATCTGCTGAAAAAGAAAGGCTGCCAGTCCATCAAGGTGCTGGTGCTGGTTGCCGCGCCGGAAGGCATCAAGGCGCTGGAAGCTGCTCACCCGGACGTGGAGCTGTTCTGTGCCTCCATCGATCAGGGCCTGAACGAGAAAGGCTACATCGTGCCGGGTCTGGGCGATGCCGGCGACAAGATCTTCGGTACCAAGTAATTTGCTGTGACACGCCGCCTCTGCCGAGGCGGCTGACGGAGCCGGCGTCCTGCCGGCTTCGCTGTTTATGGCCTTTGTCCCAGCCTTGCCGCAGGACGCGCCTTGCCGCTACCATAAGCACCATCTCCCATTTCGAGACTCTGTTCATGTTCAAACGTGTTGTGACCGCCCTCTGCTGCGGCTTGTCATTCATTGCCTCGGCCGCTCAGGTGACCGACCTCTATCAGGGCAAGGCCCCGACCACCGGCGACATGGTGGCTGCTCAGGGTCAGGCGCTGGGCGAGGTGTTGATCAAGGTGACCGGCAAGCGGGACATTCTGACCCAGCCTGCCGTGGTCAAGGCGTTGGCTGCGCCGGGCGACTATGTAAAGAGCTATGGCTATCAGGATGTCGATTCGGTCAAGTATCTGAAGGCCGAGTTCAAGAGCGACAAGGTCAACAGCCTGGTCTCCGAGAGCAAATTCGCCCTGCTTGGCCCGGCTCGTCCCCAGATGGCCCTCTGGCTGGTGGTGGATCAGGGTGAGCGCCATCTGCTGGCAGACCAGTCTACCGATGGCTGGGCACAGGCACTGCGCGAACAGACCCTGGCGCTGGGGCTGCCGGTCAGCATCCCCCTGATGGATCTCGACGACAACATGGCGGTCAGTGCCACCGATGTATGGGGCCGTTTTGCCGATCCCATCCTCAAGGCGAGTCAGCGTTATGGCGCCGAGATGGTGGTGCTGGGCAAGCTGACCCCGGAAGGGGACAAGTGGAGCATCGACTGGGGACTCTACGGTCCCAAGGCCGCTGGTGAAGTGGCCGAACTGACCCGCGGCAACACCACGGGTACCCAGGTCGAAGTGGCGCAAGGGCTTGCCGATACCCTGGCGACCTGGCTGGTGAAAAACTACGGCGCTCGCATCTCGGGGCCGGCAACCAGTCAGACCCTGGTGGTGGATGGCCTATCCGATGTGGACAGCATGATCTCCGTGCAGAAGATGCTGCAGGGGATGGCCAACGTCAGCAAGGTGGAGATCGGCAAGCTGGAAGGCAATCAGGTCACCTTCAACTTCATCCTGCAGGGGGATCAGAGCGAGTTGGTGCGCGCCCTGCAGCTGGAGAGCCGCTTGCACAAGGTTGACGATAATGGCAGCAATCTGCGTTACCAATGGTCGCAGCCCTGATTTCACAAGGCTTTTGTCTACCGCCCAGCTTGTCCGGGCGGTTCTCTATCTGCCATTGCGATGGTACACTTAGCCACAAATGTCACAGTCAAAGCCCAACGAGTGAAGCAACCGGCCCAACTGTCCCTAGCCGTACAACTACCGGATGATGAAACCTTCGTCAGTTTTTATCCCGGCACCAATGCTCATCTGATCACCGCCCTCAAGAATGCGGCCATCGGTCAGGGGTCGCCTTTCCTCTATTTCTGGGGAGCCAAGGGCTCCGGGCGCTCCCATCTGCTCCATGCCACCTGTGCCGAGGTCAATGCCCGCGATGCAGCGGCCGCCTATCTCTCCCTCGATCAGTTTGAACAGCTCGATCCCAGCATGCTTGATGCCCTCGAAAGTCTGCCGCTGGTCTGCCTTGACAGCATTGAGGCCATCGCCGGCAATGCCGTTTGGGAGCGGGCGCTATTTGATTTTTACAATCGCTGGCAGGAGAAAGGGGAAGGGACGCTGATCGTCACCGGTTGCAGCGCGCCGCGCAAGCTGGGGCTGCAGCTGCCGGATCTCGCCTCGCGCCTTGACTGGGGGGTGAGTTTCCATCTCGAAGAGCTGGATGATGAAGGCAAGCTCAGTGCCCTGCAGCTGCGTGCCGAGCTGCGGGGCTTCAAATTGCCCATCGATGTGGGCCGCTTCCTGCTCAACCGCCTCTCGCGCGACATGCGCACTCTGCTTACCACTCTCAATCAGCTCGACAACGCCTCATTTCGCGCCAAGCGCAAGCTGACCATTCCCTTTGTCAAAGAGATCCTCGAGCTCTGATCCTCTCGGCGGTGTGCGGTTGTGCGCCTGACTTTCGCTTGAGTGGCAGATAAAAAGAAACCCCGGCTTCAGGCCGGGGTTTTGCTATCTCAAGGGCTATCTCAAGGGCTATCTCAAGGGACTCTGCCTATCAATGGAACTGATCTTCTTCGGTGGAACCGGTCAGCGCGGTGACCGAGGATTGGCCACCCTGAATGACGGTGGTCACCTTGTCGAAGTAACCGGTACCGACCTCCTGCTGGTGGGCCACGAAGGTGTAGCCACGGCTGGCGGCGGCAAATTCCGGCTCCTGCACCATCTCGACGTAGTGCTTCATCCCTTCGCCACGGGCGTACTGGTAAGCCAGCTCGTACATGTGGAACCACATGTTGTGGATGCCCGCGAGGGTGATGAACTGGTACTTGTAGCCCATGTCGGAGAGCTCCTGCTGGAAGCGGGCGATGGTGGCATCGTCCAGATTCTTCTTCCAGTTGAAGCTCGGGGAACAGTTGTAGGCCAAGATGCGATCTGGGAACTTGGCCTTGATTGCTTCGGCAAATTTACGCGCTTCGTCCAGATCCGGCTTGGCGGTTTCACACCACACCATGTCGGCGTAGGGGGCGTAAGCCAGACCGCGAGCGATGGCCTGATCGATACCGGCACGTACCTTGTAGAACCCTTCGGCAGTGCGCTCGCCAGTCAGGAAGTCTGCATCGTACGGGTCAGCGTCGGTGGTCAACAGGTCAGCGGCGTTGGCGTCGGTACGGGCGATCACCAGGGTGGTGGTGCCGCACACATCGGCTGCCAGACGGGCGGCAACCAGCTTCTGCACCGCTTCCTGAGTCGGCACCAGTACCTTGCCGCCCATGTGGCCGCATTTTTTCACTGATGCCAGCTGATCTTCAAAGTGCACGCCAGCGGCACCCGCTTCAATCATCCCTTTCATCAGTTCGAAGGCGTTCAGCACGCCGCCGAAACCGGCTTCCGCATCGGCCACGATGGGCAGGAAGTAGTCGATAAAGCCCTCATCCTGCGGTCCGACCTTGTTGGCCCACTGGATCTGGTCGGCACGGGCGAAGGAGTTGTTAATGCGCTCCACCACGGACGGTACGGAGTTGGCCGGGTAGAGGGACTGATCCGGATACATGGTGGAGGACAAGTTGTTGTCCGCCGCCACCTGCCAGCCGGAGAGGTAGATCGCCTCGATCCCCGCCTTGGCCTGCTGCACCGCCTGACCACCGGTCAGGGCGCCGAGGCAGTTGACGTAGCCTTTCTTGGCGTCGCCGTGGATCAGGCCCCACAGCTTGTCGGCACCGCGCTGGGCCAGGGTGTGCACCGGCTGCAAGCTGCCGCGCAGGTTTACCACATCTTCGGCGCTGTAGCCGCGCTTGATCCCTTTCCAGCGGGGGTTTTCCGCCCAGTCTTTCTCGATAGCCTGGATCTGTTGCTCACGGGTCAGTGCCATATCAGTTCCCTCTTTCATTGATTTCACGTTTCCATTGACTTGTTATTGGCGAGCCCCGCTCGGGGCCCAGAGTTCAGAGCCGCTCGTAACCGGGCAGCGTCAGAAAATCGATCAGGGTATCGGCGCAGGTGATCTCTTCCATCAGCTCGCTGGCCTCGGCAAAGCGACCCGATTGCCAGCGGGCGGCACCTACTTCGGCTTTGACCACCTCCTGCTCCTCGGCCAGCATCTGGCGGAACAGCTCCTTGGTCACCACCTTGCCGTTGGCGAGGCTCTTGCCGTGGCGGATCCACTGCCAGATGGAGGTGCGGGAGATCTCGGCGGTGGCGGCATCTTCCATCAGACCGTAGATGGGCACGCAGCCGTTGCCGTTGATCCAGGCCTCCAGATATTGCAGGGCAACCCGGATATTGGTGCGCATGCCGGCCTCGGTGCGCTCCCCCTCACAGGGGGCCAGCAGGTCGGCGGCGGTGATGGGGGCATCCTGCTCGCGCAGCACGCCGATCTGGTTCTTGGCGCCAGCCGCAATGGTGGCGTTGAATACCGCCATGGCGGTATCGGCGAGGCCAGGGTGGGCCACCCAAGTACCGTCGTGGCCGTTATTGGCTTCGCGCTCCTTGTCGGCCTTGACCTTGGCGAAGACCTGCTCGTTGACGGCTGCGTCCTTGGCCGGAATAAAGGCGGCCATGCCACCCATCGCCAGCGCACCGCGCTTGTGACAGGTCTTGATCAGCAGCCGCGAGTAGGCGGAGAGGAACGGCTTGTCCATGGTCACCACCTGGCGATCCGGCAGGACCCGATCCGGATGGTTCTTCAAGGTCTTGATGTAGCTGAAGATGTAGTCCCAGCGGCCGCAGTTCAGCGCAACGATGTGATCCTTCATCTGATAGAGCAGCTCATCCATCTCGAATACAGCCGGCAGGGTTTCAATCAGCACGGTGGCCTTGATGGTACCGCGGGGCAAGCCGAACTTGTCCTCGGTCCAGGCGAATACCTCGCTCCACCAGCGCCCTTCCAGATGGCTCTGCAGCTTGGGCACGTAGAAGTAGGGGCCGGAGCCTTTGGCCAGCAGCGCCTGATAGTTGTGCAGAAAGTAGAGGGCAAAATCGAACAGGCCACCGGGGATGGGCTCGCCATCGAAAGTGACATGTTTTTCCGGCAGGTGCAGACCACGAACCCGGCAGATGAGCACCGCCGGATTGGGGTTCAGGGTGTAGGCCTTTCCTTCCGGACTGGTGTAGGAGACGGTGCCGTTGACTGCATCGCGCAGGTTGATTTGGCCCTCGATCACCTTGTTCCAGGCGGGAGCCAGTGAGTCCTCGAAGTCCGCCATGAACACCTTGACGTTGGCGTTGAGGGCGTTGATCACCATCTTGCGCTCGACCGGGCCGGTGATCTCCACACGGCGGTCTTGCAGGTCGGCGGGAATGCCGCGAATGGTCCAGTCACCGTCACGGATGTGGGCGGTTTCCGGCAGGAAGTCCGGCAGCTCGCCGCCATCGATACGGGCCTGACGTGCCACACGTTGTTTCAGCAATTCCCCTCTTTGGGGAGCAAAACGTTCCACCAGTTCGGAGACCAGCGCCACCGCGTCCGGCGTCAGAATTTGCGCGTATTCGGGCAGCATCTCGCCCTGGATGCGAAGGCGGGCGCTACAGTGGGTCTGAGCCGGTGCCGACATAAGGTTCACTCCTTTGAGAATTACATTTTGAACTTACTAACTACGACTAAAGTCGAATCCCTGTTCCTGAAACGTTCCCGCAACAACGGGATAACACGATTGATAAGGTGCGAAATATTGTCGATTACGTCAACAGTTTTTTTAAAACGCCTGTTTGGGGTCGATGTTTAAGTTGATGTTTTTAATTGAGTTATTGGATTGGTACAAAAGCTCTACACAGATGGTTATGCTCCTGGTTTTTCTGTCCGGGCGATGGCTCGTCCGGTCACCCTTCTTGTCATGTGATTCGTAACTTATTACGTAATAAAATTACAAATGCAAAAACAAATCCCGACCTTACTCCAGGCTTTTGAAAAACAGCTGTATGAAGTGCGTTTAAATATTTCAATCAATAGGCTGATGGCGTTGATGCTGGATAGTGAACGTTCGTTTAAAACTGTCTGGCTTTCGCAGGGCTCTGTTGGCGCTGACGGCTTGCCGCATTGAAAGTGGAGCGCAATAACGTAGGTTTGTATCAGCTGATGGGGATTAACCCGGGGGGGGAGCGGTGGTTAAATGGCAGTCAATTACACTGCTTAATCATGTTTTGGTAGTGGTTTGTCGTTTTTTTAAGGCAGTACGTCTCAAGAGGCATAAGACGGGGAAAAGCAGGGAAAAAATCAGGCAAAGAGAGGGAAAATCGCCCGCAGACGGGCTCAGTAGTCATCGTCAGGTTCGGCCAGATCGATGACATCCAGCTGGATGACCAGCTCTTCCTCTTCAACCTGCGGGGTGCAGGAGGTGTCGTGAGGAACAGGGTAGAGCGGAATGAGCGGGGTGAAATCGGTGGTCTGGTTCATGCTTGCTCCCGTGTTGAATGCAAGCCGGCCAGTGATCCCTTCACTTGTGCCTCCACCTCCCTGTCTTGATACCGGCGGAAAGTTGCGCATATTAATGAGCGCATCAAAAAGATTCAAGCGATCCTGTACATTTTTTGTTCCTGGCGATGATGGCGCGGGTTGAATCGGGCAAAAGGCCGGGAAAGGGAAGGCTGGTCAGAGCAAAAACGGGAGCAAAAAAATAGCCCAGTCGTTTGACTGGGCTATTTTCGGGGAATGATGGTCGGCGTGAGAGGATTTGAACCTCCGACCCCTGACACCCCATGACAGTGCGCTACCTGGCTGCGCTACACGCCGACAAGGTCAGTCTGAGCTGACGGGGAGGAAGTCTAATGATCTGCACTCATGGGTGCAACTCCTTTTTTATCATAGAGATGCCGACTGCTTCTTTATTGCGCAGCCAAGATGCGGCTTGGGCGGAGGAGGGAGTTTTGGCATAATCGCCGCCCCGCAGCAGCCACTTTTCATGCAAGATATTCATAATTTCGGCTGAAGAGTGCGGCAGTATGGAATACCAATGCAGAGATTGAACAGACAGAGAGGCATGGCCGTGAAACCAGCAGAGGGGGCCGATGCGCCGGAACAGGCCGCAACGGATGAGAAGTGGATGCGTCACGCCATGGCACTGGCGGGCTGCGCCGAGGGGATCGGCGAGATCCCGGTTGGTGCCGTGCTGGTGCTGGGTGACGAGATCGTGGGGGAGGGGTGGAACCGCTCCATCAGCGAGCACGATGCCTGTGCCCATGCCGAAGTGATGGCCATCCGCGCGGCAGGTAGCCGGCTGGAGAACTACCGCCTGCTCGACACCACCCTCTATGTGACGCTTGAGCCCTGCTGCATGTGTGCCGGTGCCCTCATCCATAGCCGGGTCAAGCGGGTGGTCTTTGGCGCACGGGATCTCAAAACGGGTGCGGCGGGGTCGGTGTTCGAGATCTTGCAGGACCCGCGCCACAATCACAGAGTCGAGCTGACTGCTGGTGTGCTGGCCGAGGCCTGTTCGACCCAGCTCTCCGATTTCTTCAAACGGCGCCGCGCCGAGAAAAAGGCGGCCAAACTGGCGCTGCAACAATCGGGTGAGGCTTCCGCCTGAACCGGTCGGCGGCGGGATGCACTAACCCGCCGTATGCCATTTCTATAACCACTTTAAAAACAATCGGTTATTACGCCTTTACACCCTATCTCCCCTTGTATTCCGTGCCCCTGTTTATCCTGCTTATTTAAGGTGGCGGGTGTAACAAAACTGTCATGCAACCGCCATATAATGCCGCCAAGCCTAGCTTACATTGAGGTTTTGCATGTCATCGGAATCGTTACACCTGGGTATGGCGGGGAGTCGAAAACGCCGCATCAAGGACAAATTGGCCAAGTACGGCGTCACCACGGGTGGGGCGCTGGTGCTGGTGGCGCTCCTGCTTATCTTCTTTTACCTGCTCTATGTGGTGAAGCCCATCTTCAATGGCGCCACGATGGAGCCGACCGCCTCGTTTACCCTGCCGACAAGCGGCAAGACCGCCTGGCTCGGGGTGGAGGAGCAGAACGAGATCGGTTATCGCTTCAGCGACAACGGGCAGGTCAACTTCTTCGCCGTGCAGGGCGATGGCAAGATCAAGGTCGGTCAATCCCTCGGTCAGGCTGAGGTAGCCGGTGACGTCACTGCCGTGGCGCCGCCCGCACCGGGTCAGAAGCTGATCGCCTACGGCTTTGCCGACGGCAAGGCGCAAGTGGTACAGCCCTCCTTCAAGGTCTCCTATCCCAACGATGTGCGCGTCATTGAGCCCAGCCTCCAGTACCCCTTCGGCGAAGAGCCGGTGGTAGTGGATCCCGAGGGCAAGGCGCTCAAGACCATGGTGTTTGAAGCCACCAAGGACAAGATGGCCGCCGCCGCCGTGACCGAAGATGGTCGTGGCGTGATGACGGTGATGAGCGGTGAGGAGAACTTCCTCTCCGGCGAGATCGAGTGGAGTGCCCAGAACTACACCATTCCCTCCCTGCCGCGCCATGTGGATCAGATGCTGCTCACCCCCAACCTGCGCATTTTGTTCGTGCGCGAGGGCAACCGCCTCTCTGTCTACGACATCCAGAACCTGCGCGATATCTCGGTGCGCAACGTGCTGGAGATCAATGCCCCGAATGCCAACGTGACCCGGGTCGAGCTGCTCTCCGGTGCCTCTTCCCTGCTGGTGGGCAATGACAATGGTGTCATCTCCCAGTGGTTTGAAGTGGCAAAGGATGGCAAACGCCAGTTCACCCAGATCCGTGACTTCAAGGGTGATGGTGCCGTGGCGCAGCTGACCCCGGAGCACTTTCGCAAGGGTTTCATCAGTGCCGACAAGGATGGCACTGTCAGCTTCTTCCACGCCACCGGCGAGACCAAGCTGCTGAGCGAGCATGTCGATGGCGGCGCCTTCTCTGCGCTGGCCATTTCGCCGCGCCACAACCTGCTGCTGACCCAGCAGGGCGATACGTTCAAGCTGTTTGCGGTGGAGAACGAGCATCCCGAGGTGACCTGGTCTGCCCTGTGGCAACAGGTGTGGTACGAAGGGTATCCCGAGCCCCAGTATGTGTGGCAATCCACCTCCGCAAGCAACGACTTTGAAGCCAAGCTGAGCCTGGTGCCGCTGGTATTCGGTACCCTGAAAGCCTCCTTCTATGCCATGGTGTTTGCGGTGCCGCTCGGTGTTGCGGGCGCCATCTACACCGCCTACTTCATGTCGGCGGGGCTGCGCAAATATGTCAAACCGACCGTCGAGATCATGGCGGCCCTGCCGACCGTTATCCTCGGCTTCCTGGCTGGTCTCTGGCTGGCGCCCATCATCGAGGGCTCTCTGCCCGGCGTGGTGCTGCTGCTGATCCTGCTGCCGGCGGGAATGCTGCTGACCGCGCTGGTGTGGAACTACCTGCCGGAACGCAGCCGCACCTGGCTGCCGGAGGGGTGGCACGCCATCCTGCTCATTCCGGTGCTGCTCTTCATCGGTTGGGGGGCGTTCGCGCTGAGTCCGCTCATCGAGAATGCCTTTATGCACGGTGATTCGCGCATCTGGCTGACCCACGACATGGGTATCAAGTTCGACCAGCGCAACTCGCTGGTAGTCGGCATCGCCATGGGCTTTGCAGTTATTCCGACCATCTTCTCCATCGCTGAAGACGCGGTCTTCTCGGTGCCCAAGCACCTGACCCAGGGCTCGCTGGCCCTCGGTGCCACCCCGTGGCAGACCCTGAGCCGGGTGGTGATCCTCACCGCCAGCCCGGGTATTTTCTCGGCGGTGATGATGGGCCTTGGCCGCGCCGTGGGCGAGACCATGATCGTGCTGATGGCCACCGGCAATACCCCCATCATGGACTTCTCCATGTTCCAGGGGCTGCGTACCCTCGCCGCCAACATTGCGGTAGAGATGCCGGAGTCGGAAGTGGGCAGCTCCCACTATCGGGTGCTGTTCCTCGCAGCCTTCGTCCTGTTCGTGTTCACCTTCTTGTTCAACACCCTGGCCGAGTTCATCCGTCAGCGGTTGCGTGAAAAATACAGCTCTCTGTAAGGACCAAGGAATGACAATGGGTAAGTGGTTTAAATCAGGGGCCCCGTGGATCTGGATGACCGGCGGCGCCGTCAGCCTGAGTCTGGTCGCGGTACTGGGGCTGTTGCTGCTCATCGGCTGGCGTGGTCTGGTCTACTTCTGGCCTCACCCCATCTATGAGTGGCAGCTGGAAGATGCGAGTGGCAACAAGAGCGTGCTGATCGGCGAGATCAATGATCGCGAGTTGGTGCCGGTGGAGCGCTTGCGCGCCGCAGGCCTGCCGCTCAAGGGGGAGGAGCGCGAGCTGCTGACCCGCTATCTGGTCAAGACCGGCAACCGCGAGTTTGTCGATCTGGACTTCCGCTGGGTGCTGGAGACCGACATCAAGTCACAGAGTCAGCCGGTCGAGCTCGCCATGATTGAGCGTGCCACCAACGGCAACTTCTACGGCTACATCAGTTCGGTCAAAGAGGATGGGCGCGAGATCACCACGGATCTGCACGCCGCTCTGCAGCGGGTGCTGGCGCGGGCCAATGGCCTCTCCGAACAGGCGAACGACCTGCAGAAAGGGGACATCGGCAGCATCAACTATCAGCTGGAGCGGCTGCGCCTCAAGGAGCGCAAGGCCGAGCTTGAGAATAACCTGACCGATCAGCTCAAAGCCCAGCTGGCGAGCGAGCGTCAGGCTCTCAACGATCGCTATCAGGTGCTGGAGAAGGAGCTCTTCTCCCTGCGCAGTCAGGCTGACCGAGACAGCATCACCGTCAAGGATATGCGTGGTGAGCTGGTGACCATGCCGATGTCCAAGGTACTGGATGTGGTGTGGCCCAATGACATGAGCCTGCTGGCCAAGGTGGGTTACTGGTTCCACCAGATCGGCAAGTTTGTCTCCGACGATCCCCGTGAAGCCAACACCGAGGGCGGGGTATTCCCGGCCATCTTCGGCACCGTCTTCATGGTGTTCCTGATGGCGATCATCGTGACCCCGCTCGGCGTGATTGCGGCGGTCTACCTGCACGAGTATGCGGGCAAGAACAGCCTGACCAAGCTTATCCGCATCGCGGTCATCAACCTGGCGGGCGTGCCCTCCATCGTTTACGGCGTGTTTGGTCTGGGCTTCTTCGTCTATACCCTGGGGGGCAGCATCGACCGCCTCTTCTATCCGGAAGCGCTGCCGAGCCCGACCTTTGGCTCACCCGGCGTGATCTGGTCGGCGCTGACCCTGGCCATCCTGACCCTGCCGGTGGTGATCGTCTCCACCGAAGAGGGGCTGGCGCGGATCCCGAGCACCATCCGTCAGGGCTCGCTGGCGCTGGGTGCTACCCAGGCCGAGACCCTGTGGCGCATCGTGTTGCCGATGGCGAGCCCGGCCATCATGACCGGCCTTATTCTGGCGATTGCCCGTGCGGCCGGTGAAGTGGCGCCGCTGATGCTGGTGGGGGTGGTGAAACTGGCACCGACCCTGCCGATGGATGGCAACTTCCCGTATCTGCATGTGGAGCGCAAGTTCATGCACCTGGGCTTCCACATCTATGACGTCGGCTTCCAGAGCCCCAACGTCGAGGCGGCGCGTCCTCTGGTCTACGCCACCTCCTTCCTGCTGGTGACGGTGATCGTCGGTCTCAACCTGACGGCTATCGGTATTCGCAACCACCTGCGCGAGAAATTCCGGTCGCTGGAACATTGATAGGCCAGCCACCACAGAGACGGGCAGGAGACAGGTCCCCTGCCAGCCAAGCGTTCCGGCCGCGGGCGATGAGATTGCCCGCCGCCACCGACAGATTTTGAGGTAACAGATGATCAACGTAACGACCGCCGCGACCCAGCATACCGCGACCGACCTGCTCAACCTGAGCCCGGAGCAGACCGCGCTGGAGGTGAAGGATCTCAACCTGTACTACGGCAGCAAACAGGCGCTGTTCAACGTCAACATGAAGATCCCCAAAGGTCAGGTGACCGCCTTTATCGGCCCCTCCGGTTGCGGTAAATCGACCCTGCTGCGCTGCATCAACCGGATGAACGATCTGGTGGAAATTTGCCGCATCGATGGCGAGATCCAGCTGCATGGTCAAAACATCTATGACAAGAGCGTCGATGTTTCCGCCCTGCGTCGTCGGGTGGGCATGGTGTTCCAGCGCCCCAACCCCTTCCCCAAGTCCATCTACGAGAACGTGGTTTATGGCCTGCGTCTGCAGGGGATCAACGATCGCCGTACCCTGGACGATGCCGCCGAGCGCTCCCTGCGCGGCGCGGCGCTGTGGGATGAGGTGAAGGATCGTCTGCACGACAACGCCTTCGGTCTTTCAGGTGGTCAGCAGCAGCGTCTGGTGATTGCCCGCGCCATCGCCATCGAGCCGGAAGTGCTGCTGCTCGATGAACCGACCTCGGCACTCGACCCGATTTCCACCCTCACCATTGAGGAGCTGATCAACGAGCTCAAGAGCCAGTTCACCGTGGTGATCGTGACCCACAACATGCAGCAGGCGGCGCGGGTCTCGGATCAGACCGCCTTCATGTACATGGGCGAGCTGATTGAGTACTCGGATACCAACACCATCTTCACCACCCCGGCCAAGAAGAAGACCGAAGACTACATCACCGGTCGCTACGGTTAAGGAGAGGAGAGGATGAACCACCACAAACAGATTGGCAGTCAATTCAACGGCTAAGGCATAATCGGAGCATCAAGGACTATTTGTATGGACAATATGAACCTCAATAAACATATCTCCGGTCAGTTCAATGCCGAGCTCGAGAGTGTGCGCAACCAGGTGCTGGTGATGGGTGGCATGGTAGAGCAGCAGCTCACCGACGCCATCGCGGCGATCCACGACCAGGATCTGGAAGCGGCGCGCAAGATTGTGGCCAATGACCACAAGGTCAACGCCATGGAAGTTGCGATCGACGAGGAGTGCACCCGTATCATCGCCAAGCGCCAGCCGACCGCCTCCGACCTGCGTCTGGTGATGGCCATCATCAAGACCATCACCGATCTGGAGCGCATTGGCGATGTGGCGGACAAGATCGCCCGCATGCTGACCGACAACGCCAACAAGCCGCAGCCGCCGCTGGTGTCGTTGGAGAACATGGGCCGCCGTACCATCAAGATGCTGCACGACGTGCTCGATGCCTTCGCCCGGATGGATCTGGACGCGGCACTGGCGGTCTACAAGGAAGATGACAAGGTAGACCGCGAGTACGAGTCCATCATCCGCGAGCTGATGACCTACATGATGGAAGATCCCCGCACCATACCGCAGGTGCTCAACGTGCTGTGGGCAGCGCGGGCTATCGAGCGGGTTGGCGATCGCTGCCAGCACATCTGCGAGTACATCGTCTACTACGTCAAGGGCAAGGACGTGCGCCACACCAAGGCGGACGATCTGGGCACCCTGCTGGGCAAGGGCTAAGCGAAAAGTGAATAAAAAGGCGCGTCAGGCGCCTTTTTTGTTGCATAACTGGTCGGAGTAAGATAAAGCCCCCAACTGGCTGTTTTCTGATAGAATACTCCCCCTGTGTGAGTCCCGGATGGACTCACGGTCCGGTCTCCCGGGCCCAGTTTGCCGTCTTGTGCTAAGGCGGGCGTAGCAATTAGGTTAATCATGAGTTTTGCCGATAGTTTGTTCTTTCTGATGCTGCTGGTTGGCGGCAGTGTGTTCTTCTCCCTCTCCGAGATCTCCCTCGCGGCCTCCCGCAAAATCAAATTGCAGGTGATGGCTGATGAAGGCAATCGTCAGGCCGAAAAGGTGCTGGCACTGCAGGCCCAGCCGGGCAATTTCTTTACCGTGGTGCAGATTGGCCTCAATACCGTTGCCATTCTGGGCGGTATCCTGGGTGAGTCTGCCCTCAACCCCGCCATCAAGGGGATCGTCTCCGAGTTCTATCAGGGCCCCTGGCTTGGCGAGATCAGCTCCGGTGCGTCCTTCGTGTTCGTCACCGGTATGTTTATCCTCATCGCCGACCTGATGCCCAAGCGCCTGGCCATGATCATGCCCGAGCAGATCGCCGTGGTGGTGGTGCGTCCCATGCTCTTCTTTGTCACCGTGCTGATGCCGCTGGTGTGGATCTTCAACGGACTGGCCAACGCCCTGTTCCGTCTGATGCGGGTCTCCACCGTGCGCAACGACGAGATCACCTCGGATGATATCTATGCAGTGATGGATGCCGGTGCCGAAGCGGGGGTCATCCAGCGCGAGGAGCATCAGCTCATCGAGAACGTGTTCGAGCTGCAGTCCCTTGGCGTGACCTCCGCCATGACCGCGCGCGAGAGCCTCATCTACTTCACCCTGCAAGAGGATGAAGAGAGCATCAAGGCCAAGATCGCCGAGCACCCGCACAACAAGTTTCTGGTCTGTGACCACAACCTCGACAGCATCAAGGGCTTTGTCGATGCCAAAGAGCTGCTGATCCGCGTCATCGGTGGCCAGAGCATCGATCTCAACAGCGGCTCGCTGGTGCAGAACGTCATCATCATTCCCGATACCCTCAACCTCTACGAGGCGATGGAGTACTTCAAGAACCACAGAGGCGACTTTGCCGTGGTGATGAACGAGTACGCGCTGGTGGTGGGTATCGTCACCATGAACGACCTGATGAGTACCGTCATGGGCGAGTGGGCTACCCACGTGGTGGAAGAGCAGATTGTGCAGCGGGACGAGAGCTCCTGGCTGGTGGACGGGGTCACCCCTATCTCCGACGTGATGCGTGCCTTCGATATTGAAGAGTTCCCTGACGATCAGAACTACGAGACCATCGCCGGCTTTATCATGTACATGCTGCGCAAGATCCCCAAACGGACCGATTCGGTCAAATATGCGGGTTACAAGTTCGAAGTGGTGGATATCGACAGCTACAAGATCGATCAGCTGCTGGTCACCCGGATTGAACCCGCTGTCGTTACCGACAAGCTTGCTCAGGATGCGTAAAAGGAGCTTTCAGGAGTCATGAAAATGCAGTCTCATTCCCGTGCGATCGCCTGTGTGGTGCTCGCTCTGGCACTCGGCGCCTGTAGCCAGAGTGCACCGCGCAAGGCGACCGTTACTGCCAAACCGGTGGCGCCAAAGCCCGCCGTGGTTGTGCCGCAGCCGGACCCCGATGCGGTGGTGCAGAGCGCTGTGGCTGAGCCCAGCCCGGTGTTTGACGAGGAGTATCACGGGCCGGAGCAGGGATCGCTGGAGTCGGTGACCGCCCTGTTTGCCCGTGGCTACATCGAGTCGGCCATGCGTGAAACCATGCTGGCGGCGGTGAAGAATGACTATCCGCTGCTCGGTATGCGAGATGTGCGGCTGACCGATCCGGTTTACAAGTTCCTCACCTCGACCCATGCCACCACCACGGCGCACGACTACCTCTATGCCGGTGTGCAACGTCGTCTGGGCCGCCCGCTCAGCCCTGCCCAGTGGGAGCAGATCTGGCGCCGCTTGCCGCAGGATGGTCGGGTATCCGACTGGGTGAAACAGATCAAGCGGGTACTGGCCGGACATTAAGCGGCCAGCTCACCATATCGCCACAAAGGCCACCTTCGGGTGGCCTTTTGCATTTCTGCGTTTGTCTCGCCGTGTGCATGCTGATTTCTGCTGCGACGGATTGCCGTTAGTGGCACTTTGTTTTATCTTGATTTGGCCATCTAAACATCCATATGTTTTTATGGCCATATCGTCGGGTACTTCACCCGGATGAAGCCGGACGATCTGTTGCGATTCAACATGAAACCGCAGATCAGCAAGACACATACGCAAATAACAAAGAGACACGACAGATGGAAACCAGGGAATTGTGGGTGCTGGATGGGGGCATGGGGCGCGAGCTGGCACGGCGAGGAGCGCCGTTTCGCCAGCCGGAGTGGTCGGCGCTGGCCCTGATGGAGGCCCCCGAGACGGTGCGCGAGGTGCATCAGACCTATGTGGCGAGCGGTGCCCGGGTCATCACCACCAACAGCTATGCATTGGTGCCATTTCATATCGGCGATGAACGTTTCTTTGCCGATGGGGAGGGGCTGGCAGCGCTGGCTGGGCAACTGGCCCGCGAGGTGGCTGACGAGCAGAAGGGCAGCGTGCAGGTGGCGGGTTCCCTACCACCGCTGTTTGGCTCTTACCGTGCCGATCTGTTCAAGGCGGACAAGGTGAGCGAGCTGGCTATCCCGCTGATCCGGGCGCTATCCCCTTATGTGGATATCTGGCTGGCCGAGACCATGAGCCTGATTGCCGAGCCACTGGCCCTCAAAGCGCTGCTGCCTGATGACGGCAAGCCGTTCTGGGTCTCCTTCACGCTGGAAGATGAGGCGCCGGGCAACGAGCCGCGACTGCGCTCCGGCGAGCGGGTGGCTGATGCGGTTAGCGCGCTGGTGGCGGCCGGAGTGGACGCCATCCTGTTCAACTGCTGTCAGCCCGAGGTGATCGAAGGGGCGCTCAAGGTTGCCCGCACCCGATTGCAGGCGCTGGGTCGCATCGACATTCGCCTCGGTGCCTATGCCAACGCCTTCCCGCCGCAGCCCAAAGAGGCCACCGCCAACGACGGGCTGGACGAGATCCGCGAAGATCTGGGGCCGCTGGATTATCTCGGCTGGGCCGAGCGCTGGCGCGCGGCCGGAGCGAATTTGATCGGCGGTTGCTGTGGTATCGGCCCCGAGCATATTCAGGCGCTGAGCAGCCGGTTGCGCTAAGGAGTCCCCATGAAAGAGAACAAGATTGGGCTCTGGTCTCTCACCGCGCTGGTGTTCAGCTCCATGGTGGGGGCGGGGATCTTCAGCCTGCCGCAGAATATGGCCGAGGTGGCAGGCGCCCGCGCCGTGCTGATCGGCTGGGGCGTGACGGGTGTGGGCATCCTGGCGCTTGCCATGAGCTTCCTTTACCTGTCGCGGTTAAGGCCGGATCTTGACGGCGGCATCTACAGCTATGCCCGCGCCGGTTTCGGCGATCTGGTGGGCTTCTTCTCCGCCTGGGGTTATTGGCTCTGTGCCACCATCGGTGTGGTGGGTTATCTGGTCATCGCCTTTGCGGCGCTGGGTAGTTTTATCGATACCCCCGAGCAGATCTGGTTTGGTGGTGGCAATACTCTGGCGGCGTTTGTCGGCGAGTCCTGCATCCTCTGGGCTGTACACCTGCTGGTGGCCCGTGGCGTGCAGCAGGCGGCGCTGTTCAATCTGGTGGCGACTCTGGCCAAGAGCCTGCCGCTGCTGCTGTTTATCCTGTTCGCCTGCTACTGGTTCGACCCGGTCACCTTCGCGGCGGATCAGCAGGGCAGCACTCTGGCGGTGCCGGTCTCCGAGCAGGTGCGCAACACCATGTTGATTACCCTCTGGGTCTTTACCGGCATCGAGGGGGCGGCGGTGTTGTCGGCCCGCGCCAGAAACCGGCGGGATGTGGGGACGGCCACCGTGCTCGGCGTGGTACTGGCGCTGCTGCTCTATGTGCTCATCTCGGTGCTGGCGCTGGGAATATTGAGCCGCCCGGAGCTTGCGGCCCTGCCCAACCCCTCCATGGCTGGGTTGATGGCCCAGATGACCGGCTCCTGGGGCAAGCTGCTCATCAGTGTCGGTCTTATCGTCTCGGTGCTCGCCTCCTATGTGAGCTGGACGCTGTTCTCGGCCGAGGTGCCGTTCAGCGCGGCCCGCCACGGCGCGTTTCCTGCCATCTTCCGGCGCCAGAACCGCAACGGCACTCCCATTGCATCGCTCTGGCTCACCAGCCTGACGGTGCAGACATGCCTGCTGCTGGTGTGGCTGCTCGGCAAGGGCTACACCAGTCTGCTGCTTATCTCCACCTCGATGATCCTGGTGCCCTACCTGCTGATCGGGTTGTTCTTGCTCAAGCTCTCGTTCAGCAGGAAGGGTGAGAGCATGCAAGGCAGGAGGTTAATGCTGGCGGTGGCACTGGTGGCGAGCGGTTACGGTTTCTGGCTGCTCTATGCCGCCGGGGTGGAGTATTTGCTGCTCTCCTTGCTGCTCTACGGGCCGGGTCTGTTGCTGTTTCTCTACAGCCGTCGTCAGCTGGGCACAGATCTTTGCCTGAGTGGCCGCGAGCGGCTGTTGGCCGGCGTGACCTTGCTGAGCCTGATCCCCGCAGTCTGGTCGTTCGCCCATCTCTGACACCGAAGAGGTGACTGACCATAAAAGAGAGCGCCACAGGGCGCTCTTTTTGTTATCAGGGATTGGTTATTAGGGACTTGCTATTCGGGGCGAAGGTTCAGCGGCTGGCAGGCCCGGCCGGTTTGCCAAACAGCACGGCGAGTTTTTGTCGCCACGGCAGGCCACGGGCGTCACGCAGCATGTCGCGCCACTCATGGAAGGTGAGAGTGAGGGGGTTGAAGCTGTGGATCGGCTTGGTGATGCCAAAGCGACATGGCTCGGCCGGGTCTTCTTCCACGAAGGTACCAAACAGCCGATCCCAGATAATCAGCACACCAGCAAAGTTGCGATCTATGTATTTGGCGTTGCTGGCGTGGTGCACCCTGTGGTGGGAGGGGGTGTTGAAGATCCACTCCAGCCAGCCGAGTTTGCCCACCACCTGGGTGTGGACGAAAAACTGAAAACCCAGGCTGAGCAGCACGGTGGCCACTACCGCTTCGGGCGGGAAGCCGATGACAATCATCGGGATCCAGAACAGCCACATGCCGGAGACCGGATACATCAGGCTTTGGCGAAAGGCGGTGGAGAGGTTGAGCCGCTCCGAGCTGTGGTGTACCACGTGGGAGGCCCACAGCCAGCGCACATGGTGGCTGGTGAAGTGGAACAGCCAGTAACAGAGATCCTGCAGCAGGAAGAGCAGCAATACGCTCCAGAAGTTCAGCTCGATATCGAACAGTCGCCAGCCCCAGAGGGTGTCATACAGATAAGCGATGGCGATGGCTGCCAATGCATCGCCCCCCTGATGCATCAGGGCCAGCGTGGCGTTGGCCAGCAGATCTTTCCACTGGTAGGTGGCGGTTGGAAAAGCTGCGCTATGTTTGCGCAGATAGGCCATCTCCCAGCCGATAAAAGCCAGAAAAATCGGGGATAGGTAGAGCAGGATCAGTTGCACATCCATGAGCAGGTATCCATTCAGAGCAATTGCTCTCCAGCATAAAGGATGAAAGCAATATTTCATTAACATTTTCGAGCCTCTTGCCCGATGGCTCTGGCGAGTTTGCAGTGAGGCCGCAATTCAATCCGGTGGATGGTGACCGCTGACTATGCTTGATGCAGATTGAGCGTCAGAGGATTGGGCGATGCGTATCTGTGTTTATCTGTTGCTGGGATTCTGCCTGCTGGCACAGGCTAAAACCCGGGTGGAGATAGTGGCGGATGCCAGCTATCCCCCCTACTCCTGGCAGGAGGGCAAAGAGGTGCGGGGGATCTATGCCGATATCATCCGTGAGGTAACCTCCGCCATGCCCGACTATGAGGTGGTGCTCAAACCGATGCCATGGCGCCGCGGTCTGAGCATGGTGGAGCAGGGCAGCGCATTTGCTATTTTTCCACCCTACTATATGCCGGATACTCGCCCCTATATCTGGCCCTACTCCCAGCCGCTGCTTGATGAAGAGCTGGTAGTGATGTGCGGCGCCAGTGTGGCTGCCAATACCCCGCAGGCAAGGTTTCCGCTCGACTATCAAGGGTTGCGTTTTGGCATGAATGCCGGTTTTGCCGTCGGTGGCGATGCCTTCTGGCAGGCGGTGAAGGAGAAGAAAATCGATGTGGAGGAGGTGAAGAGCAACCGGGAGAACCTGCTCAAGATTGTGCGGGGGCGGGTGGATTGCACCATCAACGATCGCCTCTCTCTGCTCTATGAACTGCTCGCCATGATCAAGGGGGATCAGCTGGCGGTGACCGATATCTCGTTGCTCAAACAGGGGCCCGTGCTCAGTCGGGAGCAGGGTTTTCTCGGTTACAGTCGCAAGGGGGATTTTCCCTACAAGGAGAGCTTTATCGAGCAGTTTGACAAGGGGCTCTATCAGCTCAAAAAGCGCGACGGGATCAAGCCCATCGTCGAGCGCTATCTGGGAAAGTCCCCGCGCTGAACCGCTAACCGCGGGAGCGGCTTCAGCAGCGAGTGGGTGTGGTGTCATCCGATCCGCAAAGAAAAAGTGAGAGGAACCATGGTTCCTCTCACTTTTTTACTGGCCATTTTAACTGGCTGTGGGTCTGCGTTTACAGCACCTGACTCAGGAACTGGCGCAGGCGCGGGGAGGGGGGATTGTCGAAAAACTCCGTTGGCTTCTCATCCACCAGCAGCTCGCCGCTCTCCATAAAGAGCACCCGATCCGCCACTTCCCGGGCAAAGCCCATCTCGTGGGTCACCACCACCATGGTCATCCCTTCGCGGGCTAGACCCTTCATGACATCCAGCACTTCCCCCACCATCTCGGGATCGAGCGCGCTGGTGGGCTCGTCAAACAGCATGATGCGCGGCTGCATGGCGAGCGCCCGGGCGATGGCCACCCGCTGCTGTTGACCACCGGAGAGCTGGGAGGGGTAGCTGCCCGCCTTGGCCGAGAGCCCCACTTTCAGCAACAGGGCCTTGGCGCGATCTTCGGCCTCCTTGCGGGGCAGTTTGCGCACTTTTTGCGGGGCGAGGCAGATGTTCTCCAGCACCGTCAGGTGGGGAAAGAGGTTGAAGGACTGGAACACCATGCCCACCTCTTCCCGCAGCTTGTTGACATCGCCCGGCTGGGTGAGGCAGATGCCGTCCACCACGATATCGCCATCGTTGATGGTCTCCAGCTGGTTGAGGGTGCGCAGAAAGGTGGACTTGCCGGAGCCGCTGGGGCCGACGATCACGACCACTTCCCCTTCGGCGACCTCGGTGCTGACGTTTTTCAGTGCATGCACTTCGCTGCCGTAGAACTTCTCTACACCGGTCGCCTTGATAATCGGATCAGTTGCTGTACGCATATTTCGCCTCCAGAAAACGAACCGGGAAGGCGAAGGGGGTGCCGTTGATGGCTGCACTTCTCGACGCCTGTTGCACCTTGATGATGGGATCAGTTGCTTTTCGCATATTTCACCTCGAGACGGCGCACCAGAAAGGAGAGAGTACCGGTCAGCACCAGATAGAGCAGCGCCACGGTGAACCACACCTCGAACGGGCTGAAGGTAGAGCTCACCACCTCGCGCCCCGCCTTGGTCAGATCGGTGATGGAGATGACCGACACCAGCGAAGAGTCCTTGATCAGGTTGATGAACTGCCCCGCCAGTGGCGGCAGTACCCGCTTGAACGCCTGCGGCAGGATGACGTAGCGCATGGTCTGGGCCGAGGTGAGACCCAGACTGCGACCCGCTTCCATCTGCCCCTTGTGGATGGAGCTGATGCCGGCGCGGACGATCTCCGCCACATAGGCACCGGTAAAGACGGCCAGTGCCGCGACCCCGGCTGTGAAGCGATCGAGGTTCAGCACGGTGCCGATAAAGAAGTATACGATGAAGATCTGCACCAGCAGCGGGGTGCCGCGAATGAGCTCCACATAGGTGACGGCCAGATTGCGCAGGGCCGGGTTGGGGGAGAGTCGGGCCAGTCCGGCCAGGGTGCCGAGCAAAATGGCGAAGATGCCCGCCACCAGCGAGAGCTTGATGGTCATCCAGACGCCCCAGGCGATGGGGCCGGCGGTCCAGCTCAGCTGGATATCGAGGGCATCGCCGCGAAAGACGGTATCCCCTTCGCTGACTTGCACACCGCTGGTCGCGATGGGCTGGCGCTGGTTGGGGTCGAGATCGTTTTGCAGGAACAGTTTGCCTTTCTCTGCGGCAGTGGTGCCGGCCACCACGGTGCCGTCAAACTCGGCGTAATTCTTCTGTTCGGCCTGATAGGCGATGTACTGGGGAATGCGTTCCCAGCGCCAGGTGTAGTCAACGGATTGCACCGCCTTGTAGATGCCGAACACGGCCACCAGCAGCATCAGCAAAAAGACGCCGTGCCAGAGTAGCGGGTTGGGCTGTTTTTCCATCTGTCTTGTCGGTTTGGGTGTGTGCACAGTCACAACCTCTTCTCGTTATTGTGTGGGGTGTTGCGAGAGGGGGCGGCAAGGCGCCCCCTTTTGAGGTTATTTGAGCTGACTCAGCCAGGCGTTGGATTCGAACCACTTCTTGTAGAGGCGGTCGTAGCTGCCATCGCCCTTGATTTGGCGCAGGTAGTTGTTGAACCAGTTGAGGGTGTCCTGATCTCCTTTGCGGATGGCCCAGGCCAGCGGTTCGAAGGTGAACGGCTTGTCGAGGTGTACCACGGCGCCCTTGTTCTGGGAGGCGAAGATGGCGTTGTAGGGCAGGTCGTAGACGAAGGCATCGACCTTGCCGTTGATCACTTCCAGCTTGGCGTCATCCTGGGTTTCAAACTGCAGCAGGGTGGCTTTCGGGATGAGGCGCTTGACCGCCTGCTCGCCGGTGGTGCCGAGCTTGACCGCAATCTTGTATTTCGGGTCGTTGAGGTCGGTGAAGGATTTGATCTCGGCTGCCTTGTCCTTGCGCACCACTATGGTCTGGCCGACCACGATATAGGGATCGGCAAAGTTGACCCGCAGGTTGCGCTGCGGAGTGACGGTCATGCCGCCCATGATGACGTCGAACTTGTTGGTCAGGAGCGCGGGAATGATGCCGTCCCACGCGGTGTTGACGAACTCGACCTTCACGCCCATCTCCTTGGCGACCATCTTGGCGAGATCGACGTCAAAGCCGATGTACTGGCCCTGTTTGTTGGTCATCTCGAAAGGTTGATAGCCGGCGTCGAAGCCAACCCGCAGCACACCGCGCTCCAGCACGGCATCCAGGGTTGAGGTGGGGGTAGTGGCGGGGGCGGCGGTCGCCAGCCCGCAGAAGAGCAGGGTAGAAATAATCAGTTTTTTGATCATGGGTGACGTCTCTGTCGATGTTGTGTTCGGCCTTGAACCTGATCCCGTGCGACTCCGTGGCACAAGAGACTGCTGCATCCGGCAACAGGCAAGACAGGATGAATGTCTTGGGTCGGGGAAAAGCCCCATATGGGATGCTATGAATCGAAATTGAGCGAAAAATGTACCAAAAACCAATTGTGTCAGAATACTCAATAGGTTAGAGGCGCTTTTTGCTCACCGCTTCACTCATAAAATCACACGAAAACAACATATCTATCTAACGTGGCCGGTTCAAGCCCAAATTGTGTTCAATACCTTTTGTTACATATGATGGGGTTCGCTTGTGACTTGTTTTGTACTCTGACTTTTTCTGTACCTGCGGTGGTGCGATCCCGACAGGGCAAGCAGGCCACAGAGACAGTAAACAATATGTTTTTATTGTGAAAACAGTCAGTCCCCTCTGGGTCTTGGCAAACGCTTCTCATATACTCAGTTACCTTCTGAAACTGGTTCTTGTATGGCGCTCTCACTGCTGCTGAAACTGGACGTTTTTACCCTGATGCTGATGGCGTTGGGTGGCTACAGTCTTGGCTTTATCACCCTCTCCATCATCTGGTCTACCCACAGGGAGATCCCCGGTATCGGTTACTGGTGGTGGTCTGCACTCTGTGCGCTGGTGGCCCAGACGCTCTTCTCGTTGCAGGCATTTTTCCCCAGCCCATCCGGCATCTGGCTGGCCAACACCCTGATCACGCTCTGCATCGCGCTGATGCCGCTGGCGCTGCAGCGCTTTTTCGGCCAGCCTCCGAACTGGCGTGCCGGTGTGCTATTCATGCTGGTCTATCTGGTGATCCTGAGCTGGTGCATCGTGAAGGGGGGGATGGAGTCCCGGGTGATGCTGGCCTGCCTGAGCTACATGGTGCTGGGGGCGGTGATCGTCTATCTGGTCTGGCGTCACGGCTACCCCGACTATTTGCCGGCGGTGATGGTCTTTACCGTGGTCAATATCCTGCTCTACGCCTTCTACCTGATGCGGCTCTGGTTCCTGTGGCAGGACAACGTGCAGATGCTGATGGATAAGAGCGGAGTCAATGTGCTGCCCTTCCTCTCCATGCTGATGGGGAGCTATCTCTCCACCTTTGGGGTGCTGCTGCTCTGTACCCAGTACCGGGCGCTGGCGCTGCACCAGCAGGCGAGCCACGACCCTCTCACCGGCCTGCTCAACCGGCGTGGCTTTATGGATCAGCTGAAGCAGCAGAAGTTGGGTGACGGCGGCGCGCTGGCCGTGCTCGATATCGACGATTTCAAGCAGATCAATGACCAGCATGGCCACGAGGTAGGTGATCGGGTGCTGGCCGAGCTCGGCGCCTATCTGGGTAGCCAGCCCGATTTGGTGTGCAGCCGTTTCGGTGGCGAGGAGTTTGTGCTGCTCTTCTCGCAGCCCGGTGTGCTGGCCCTGCAACGCTGCGAGGGATTGCTGGAGGCGGTCGCGAACCGCGACATGGGCGGCCTCTCCATCACGGTCAGCATGGGGCTCTCCCACTGGCACGGGGAGTGGCATTTTGATCCTCTGTTCACTCAGGCCGACCATGCGCTCTATTGCGCCAAGCGGCAGGGCAAGAACCGGGTCTGTCAGGCTGGTCGGGAGGCGTAACTCCCGCCCAGTCCGGTATCACATAGTGTCGGCAGGTTGGGGGCGCGGTGCCTGCGCCTTGAGGAAGGGGAGCAGCAGCAGGGCCGAGACGCCCGCCGCCACCGAGATCACCACGAAGAAGCCGTTCCAGTGCCAGATCTCCATCACCTTGGCCAGCGGATAGCCTGACAGCGCCGCCCCCATATAGGCAAACAGGCCGACAAAGCCGGTGGCCGCTCCCGCCGAGTTTTTGTGGGAGCACTCCGCTGCCGCCATGCCGATCAGCATCTGGGGGCCGAACACGAAAAAGCCGATGGTGAAGAAGCAGGCCGCCTGCATCACATAGCTAAAGAAGGGCATCAGCCAGAGCGATCCCACCGCCAGCAGGATCCCTACCGCAAAGATGAGGTTCATCGGGCCACGGTTGCCGTTGAACAGCTTGTCCGATCCCCAGCCCGCCACCAGTGCACCGATAAAGCCCCCCACCTCGAACATGGAGATGGCCGAGTTAGCGCTCATCAGATTGAAGCCGCGCTGCTCGGTCATGTAGAGGTTGCCCCAGTCGTTGATGGCGGTGCGCACCACATAGACCAGCACGTAACAGCAGGCCAGCAGCCAGATATAGGGGTTGCCGAGCACATATTTGCGCAGGATCTGGCGATGGGAGAGCCCCGCATCCTGAGTCTGCTGGGCCAGCTCCATCGCATCCTTGCGCCACTCGCCCACCGACGGCAACCCCATGGCGGCCGGGGTATCCCGCAACCGCCAGCAGAGCAGCAGACCAGCCGCGATGGCGATAAGGCCGGGCACTATCATGCCGTAGCGCCAGCCATGCTGCAGGGCCAGGGTGCTGACGATAAGGGGGATGAGCGCACCGCCGGCGTTGTGGGCTGTGTTCCAGGCCGACCACCAGACACCCCTCTCACTGCGCGAATACCAGCTGGTGAGCAGCTTGGAGCAGGGGGGCCAACCCCAGCCCTGAAAGAAGGCGTTGGCCACCCAGAGGGCGGCAAACATCCAGAGAGCGGATGAGAGGCCGAACAGGATATTGATGACGCCGGTGGCCATCAGCCCGATCCCCATGAAATAGCGCGGATTGGCGCGGTCGCTGATAATGCCGGAGAAGAACTTGGAGCAGCCGTAGGTGATGTAGAACAGGGTCCAGAGCATGCCGATGTCTGACTTGTCCAGCATGCCGCTCGCCAGCATGTCCGGCATGGCGAAGTTGAAACTCTTGCGGGTGAAGTAGAACACCGCATAGCCCAGATACATGGTGAGCAGCAGATGCAGCCGCCAGTGACGATAGGTGGCGTCGATCTCGGCCTGCTCGCGGATCGGCGGCTGCGCCGGTGCGCTTCTCATAAAGCTCAGCATGGGGCTCCTCCCTGATGAAGGGCGAGGTTACTCATGGCTCTCCTCCCGCTTGCGGCAGGGGAGGTTGACCGTCAACTGGGTGCCGTGGACGCAGGAGAGCTGCAAGGTGCCTCCCAGCGCCTGCACCCGCTCGCGAATACCGAGCAGACCATAGCCCTGCGCCGCGCGGCTTTGCGGCAGGCCGCGACCATCATCCTCCAGCACCAGTTGCAGCTGTTCTTCACCGTGCCGCGCCCGGATTGTCACCGAGTGGGCGTTGGCATGCTTGACCACGTTGTTGAGCCCCTCCTGACAGACCCGAAACAGGGTGACCCGCTGGGCATCGGAGAGATCTCCATCCGCCAGCTGCCACTCCAGCCGGGTGACGATGCCGTGGCGCTCCAGCTCCAGCTCTCTGAGCAGTGCCCGCACCGCTTGCTCCAGGGTCATGTCGTCGAGCTGGCGCGGGCGCAGGCGACCGAGCAGGCCGCGCACCGCGTCGTAGATGCCAAGGGAGAGGGTATCGATCAGGGCGCTGCTCTGGCCCACCCCCGCATTGTCGGGGGCGAGGCGGCGCACTATACCGGCCTGGGTACGAATGGCGGTGATGGTCTGGCCGATGTCGTCGTGCAGCTCGCGCGCCACCTCCTTGCGGATGCTCTCCTCGGTCTCCAGCAGCCGCTCGGTGAGTTGGCGATTGTGGGCAAGCTGGCGGGTCAGCGCCTGATTGAGCTCGCGCTGGCGCTGGATCCCGGCACCCAGCAGCAGGCCAGTGAGACTCTGGGCCAGCAGGGAGAGCAGCAGATCGAGGGGATGATCGTGCCAGGCCTGACTCGCCAGCAGAGCGATGGTGTTCATCAGGGTGGCGAGCAGCGCCCCCTGCCAGCCGTAGCGCCACGCCATGGCGATGATGGGGATGGCCAGACAAAACGGGGTGAAGCGCACCAGTGAGTTGGGCAGCCCCAGCTGCAGCCAGAGGCTCAGCACGAATAACAGCAGATACCAGACCAGATGGCGAAAGCGCCAGTCTACCGGTTGATCCACCAGCGCAGGGCCGAGCGGCACCCAGGTAGCGCGGGTAAGGTAGTGCCAGATCAGCATGCAGGTGGAGGTGAGGGTGAGCCCGCCGGTGAGGGTGAGCAGCAGGGCCGAGAGGCCATCTTCTCCCGCCAGATGCCAGAGCAGGGATTGCAGCAGGGCTGCCACCGAGACGGTGGCGAGCAGCAACAGCAGTTGCTGCCAGTCGTTGCGCACTGGCTGGCGGCGGGCAATCAGCAGCGGCAGCAGGGTGAGCAGGCTGCCGATCAGCAACCACTGCCAGTGGGGCAGCCCAACCTCCAGATTGATCCAGTAGAGCAGTCCCCCTTCACAGAGCAGCAGCGGCAGCCAGTAGCGACCGGGACTTTGCAGCAGCAGGCCGAGGCGCAGGCCGAAGGGGAACAGCAGCACAGCCAGTGCCGGGCCGCCCGCCAGATGCAGGCTGATGCTCCACAGGCAAAACCAGCCCGCGGCAAAGATGAAGCAGGCCGCCAGCGTGATGGCGACATAGCTGGCAAGACGGTGGATCACCAGCTATCCAGCATGCGGTGGGCCAGCTCGACGTTGTTGCTGACCTTGAGCTTGTCCATCAGGTTGGCGCGGTGCACATGCACCGTCTTGGGGGAGAGGCCAAGTTGCTCGGCGATGCTCTTCACCTCCAGCCCCTGCGCCAGCAGCTGGGCAATCTCCCGCTCCCGGTTGGTGAGGGGATCCCGGCTGCTGCTGGCCAGCTTCTGGGCGATGTCGGGGGTGAGGTAGCAGCCGCCGAGCGCGGCGGTACGCACTGCGGCGATGAGCTCGTCCGGGCTGCAGCGCTTGGAGAGAAATCCTTTGGCACCGGTTTGCAGTGCCTGCTCGATGAGGGCGGGGCTGTCGTGTACCGACAGCATCACCACCGCCAGACCGGAGGGGAGCTGCTTGAGCAGATCCAGCCCCGACTGGTCGGGCATCGAGATGTCGCAGACGCAGACCCGGGCGCCACTGCCGGGCAGGCCGGCCAGCGCCTCGCTGGCGGAGCCAAATTCGGCGACCACCTGCAGGTCGGGCTCCAGATTGAGCAGTTGGGCAAAACCGGAACGGACGATCTGGTGATCGTCGATGAGGGCAATGTTTATCATGATGTCAGCCTGAAATTCGGTGCGTCATGACCATGACGCGGCCAACAAGATACCTGCCCCCGGAGTCAGGCTCAAGGGGCGGGGGGGAATAGGGGGAAAATCGACCCGATAAGCAGGGGACGCTTGATCGGGATCAGGCTGTGCGGGCAGGCCTCTCGGGCTGGCCTGCCCGCAACCGGGATCAGCGGTGCAGCTCGCCGGCACGCTCCGGCTGATAGACCACTTCAAGGATCTCCACCTCGATGGTGCGACCGGCCGGGCCCGGCCAGGCGATGCTGTCGCCCACTTTCAGACCAAGCAGGGCGCTGCCCACCGGTGCCAGTACCGAGATGTTGCTCTCGTCACCCTTGGCATCGCGCGGGTAGACCAGGGTGAGGCAGAACTCGTTGCCGCTGCTCTGCATCTTGAAGCGTACCTTGCTGTTCATGGTGACGACATCGGGCGGCATATCGGCCGGTTCACGGATTTCGGCGCGATCCAGCTCCTCTTGCAGGGCAAGGTGCTGGGGATGGTTGCCGAGCAGTTGTTCAATCCGATCCAGATCAAGGCTGGAGATAACGAGATGCGGTTGTTTCATAAGATAATCCTTATCAATAGCTTACAGGGCCAGGCCCACTCACGCAGGCTGGCCATCACAAGGGTGTCGAGAGATCGAGAAAGTGCCATGCCCCCAAGCGACTCGCGGCCGAAGGAGCGAGGCGGGGGCTCAGCAGGGTGTGAGCTTGTGAGAGGAAATAGTGAATCTTTTCATGGGGCTACCATAACCATTCTGGACGGCTTTGGCAATTATCCTGACAAGTTTGTCAGGGTGCCTGGTAATCGTACTGCTTGATGATGCGGGCCAGACTGCCGTCATCGCGCATGGCGGCGATGGTGTCGCGCCAGCGTGTTGCCTCTTTGGCTGGAAAATGGGGACTGGCCGCCAGGTAGAGCGCAGCCTGTTTCAACGTTTCACCGCGAACCAGATCCGCCAGCGGCAAGCCTGCCTGCAGCTGGTTGTAGCGGGCGCTGTTCCAGGCCACCGCCCAGCCCTGAATACGGCCCCGAGCGAGCTTGCTGGCGTTGTTGACCTCTTCGGCCACCTCTTCCTGTTTGATCCGTTGGAACGGGAGCAGCAAGCTCTGGCCATAGGAGCTGCGCATCACGCCGATGGTGAGACCGGGCAGATCGCCGGTTGTCAGCGGTTGGGGATGGTGCTGGCGATGAGTCACCAGCACGAAGGCCTCGTCCAGCAAGGGGGCAATCCAGAGAAACAGCGGCTCGCGCTGGGGGCTTCTCACCGGCGGTACCAGCAGCACATCCTGCCGGTGCTGGGTCTGGCTGAGGGCGCGAGCCAGCGGCATCAGCTCGATGGTCAGCGGCTCCTTGAGGCGACGGGCCGCCTCCTCCAGCACCTCGATGGCCATGCCGCTCGGGGCCCCCTGGTGAGAGCGGATCACGTAAGGGGGAATTTCAGCCGCGACCACCACCATGGCCCGGGCGTGAAAGGCTGGCAGGAGCGAGGTGCAGAGCAGCAGGAGCAAGGGGAGACGCATGGCAGACCTGATCCGGGATGAGTACACAGAGTGTAACATCCCGCAGAGACAAGTCAGCCCGCTATGGAGCCTCATCTCAATCGAAGAAGTCCCGCAGATCGAGCGTCTGATACCCCTCCAGCTGCTGCCAGGGCAAATTCTTGGGCAGCGCTTTTAGGGTCACCTCCATCCGGTAGCTGCGATAGCCATCGAGGCTCGCTGACTCCACCACCAGCGGCAACTGCCAGCGGCTAGACCAGAGGATGCGGGTACGCTGGTTGCCCTCGCGTTTTTCATACCAGCGCGCCTGTTCGGGGGCGCTTTCATCGAGGGGCGTCATCTCTTGCAACAGGGCCGGGTTGATGAGGTGGCGGATCCGCGGCCAGTCGGGTTTGAAAGCCACCTGACCGTACTCCTCCTCCGGTACCTCCACCAGCTGGTTGTGCCAGCTGTCGGCGTAGCGCAGTTGCAGCATCCCCTGCTGGTCGCGGGTTACCCAGCGCGCCGCCATCTGCTGGGTAAAGTGCTTGTGGCCCGGGGTGGCATCGTGAGCGGCGTGGTAAGCGCGGGCAAGGGGCAGCGGGATGAGCCGCTGGCTCCACACCTGATCGCCAACCCGCAGCCACTTCTCCTGCCACTGGCTCTCCTTGCTGATGCCATCGCTGCTGGTGACCCTGTCCTGATAGCGGATGCGGGCGGCCAGATCGGGGACTTCATCGGCAAGGAGGGGACAAGAGAGGCTGCTGGCGAGCAGCCACAGCGGAAGTAAATATCGCATATGAGTGATCGCTCGAACGAGCAGGGCCCGGCACCGCGCCGGGCCCTATCGTTTACAGGCCGAGCGCCTCCTTGAGCTTGCCGAACACCCGGGTGTTGTCCAGCGTCCCCTTGAAGCGGCTGCTGCCGGCGCCGTCGGCGAACAACATCACATCGCCGCCGCCGTGGGTCTCGGAGCCGAGCTTGACCCCGGTCTCTTGCAGGTAGTCGTCCGCCATCACCTGATCGCTGGTGAGGGTGGGGCGCACGTCGGGACGGTTGGGGCCGTTGCCAAACACCAGGGTGGTGAACGGCTTGCCATCCGCGTCGTTCTGGGTCGAGCCGTCACCATTTTTCACCAGATCCAGCACCTTGTTGCCCTTGGCGGAGTAACCGTTGATGGTCATGGTATGGTCATGGTCGGCGGTGACCACGATCAGGGTATCTTTCAGATCCACCTTGCCGAGCGCCGTTTTGACCGCGTCGTCCAGCGCCACCGCGTCGGTGAGCGAGCGCTTGGCATTGGTGCCGTGCAGGGCGTGATCGATCCGGCCCCCTTCCACCATCAGGAAGTAACCCTGACTGTTCTGGCTCAGCAGATCGATCGCCTTGGCGGTCATCTCGGAGAGCGACGGCTGGGTATTGGCCGCCCCCTTGGCGACCCGATCCAGCTCGTAGTCGAGGTGGGATTTGGCGCTGAACAGGCCGATGAGCTTGCCGCTATCGACCTTGGCAAGGTCAGTGCGAGTGGTGACGTAGCGATAGCCCTGTGCGGTCAGCTCGGCGGTAAGATCCCGCCCGTCGGCGCGGCCCCCCTTGTTGCTGGTGCTGTTGTAGGGTGTCCAGTGGTTGGCGCCGCCCCCCATCAGCACATCGACCCCGCTCCCCAGAGCCTGGTTGAAGCCGGCGCCGCCCGGTACCGCCTGCGCGGCAATGGCGTAGGTGGCATCCCGATGGCAGATGTGGGAGTAGGTGGCGGCCGGGGTGGCATGGGTCAGCTCGGTGGTAGTGACGGCCCCCACCGATTTGCCCGCTGCCTTGGCCAGCTCGAGAATGGTGGGCACCGGCTTGCCGTTGTCGCTGGCGCAGTTGTTGACGCCCTTGTTGCCGTTGGCGTCCTTGCCGGGGGCGACTGCTTTGGTGTCGCTGCTCATGGCGATCACCTCGTTGTTCATCTTGACCCCGGTGGTATAGGCCGCCATGGAGGGGGCCGAGTCGGTGGTCTGGGCATCGTTGGAGAAGGTCTTGATGCGGGCGCTGCGGGCCAGCTTCATCATCTCCAGATTGCCCTCTTCCCCCACCTTGTAGAGGCGGGTGGCAGTGAGCACGGTGGGGCCCATGCCGTCACCGATAAAGAGGATGACGTTCTTGGCATCGGCGGCCTGTGCCTGGGTCGCGCCACAGAGGGCGGCCAGCAGGGCCGTGCTGATAAGGGTTTTATGCAGGTTCTGCTTCATGGATTGGTTGATGGCTCTTTTCATGGGAATGCTCCTTACAGCCCGGCCGCAGCCTTGACCTTGCCGAACACGGCGGTGTTGTCGAGTGAGCCGTGGAAGCTATCCGCTCCCCGGCCGATGGCGCCGAGGAAGACGTCGGTGCCGCCGTGGGTCTCGTTGCCGATTTCACCCACCTTGACCACTACCTCCTGGTGATAGTCGTTGGCGGAGACGGTAGCGTCATCCAGCGGTGCCACGCTGCTGCGCGGCCCGTCTACCCGGTTGTAGCCGTTGCCAAAGCCGATGATGGTGTAGGGCATGCCGTCGGCATCCTTGCTCGGCTCGCCGGTTTCGTAGTTCTTCACCAGCCCGAGCACGCCGGGGTTATCGGCCGTGGTCTTGCCGGTACGCTTGGCGTAGCCGTTGAGCACCAGGGTATGGTCATGGTCGGCGGTGACCACGATCAGGGTGTTTTTCAGCTCGGGATCAGTTTTCTTCACCTCGTCGAGGGTCGCCTTGATGGCGTTGTCGAAGGCGAGGGTGTCCTGCAGCGCACGCTTGGCGTTGGTGTCGTGCAGGGCGTGGTCGATGCGGCCCCCTTCCACCATCAGGAAGTAACCCTGCTTCTTCTCTTTGAGCTGCTTGATGGCGGCCAGGGTCATCTGGGCCAGGGAGGGCTCGCTGGCGGAGCGATCCAGGTCATATTTCATGTGGCTTGCGCCAAACAGTCCCAGCAGCGGCTTGCCTGCCTCGGCCTTGTTCAGCTCGTCCAGATTGCTGGCAAACTGGTAGCCCTTGGCCTTCATCTCATTGATGAGGTTGCGGCCATCCTCGCGTTTGCCCTTGTCGGCCTTGGGCAGGAAGAAGCTGCTGCCACCGCCGAGCACCACGTCTACCCCCCCTTTAAGGGCGCTGTTGTAACCGGCGCCACCGGGCACCAGCTGGACGGCGATGTCGGCTTCCAGATCCCGGTTGCAGAGGTGGGCATAGGTGGCAGCCGGGGTGGCGTGAGTCACCCGGGTGGTGGTGACTACGCCGGTACCGCGGCCGGCGGCCTTGGCCAGCTCCAGCAGGGTGGTGGCCGGCTTGCCGGCGCTCTTGCTGCAGTTGCTCTCCTGAGTGGCGTCGCTGTCCATGCTGATGACGCCGTTGTTGCTCTTGACCCCGGTCATGTAGGCGGACATGGAGGGGGCCGAGTCGGTCACCTGAGAGTCGTGGGAGAAGGTCTTGATGAAGGCCGTCTCCGGCAGGGTATCGATGGTGAGGCTGCCCTCTTCACCAACGCCGTAGATGCGGGCGGCGGTCAGGGTGTTGAGCCCCATGCCGTCGCCGAGGAAGAAGATCACGTTCCGGGCGCCAGAGCCGGGTTTGTTCTCCTGCGAGTTGTTCTCTAAGTTGCAGCCGGCGACCAGTGCGGCCCCCATCATCACTGCAACACCTGCCATTTTTTTCATCGAGGTTCGCTCCTTGTAAAACCTGAGCGCAGCCTAGAGGTCGCAGATGACACTTTTAGTGAGAGTGAATGACAATCCGGTGAAAGTGATATCTGAATGTGATGTTGTATCAATCACTTATCTATCAATAATCGGACTCTGCAGCGCAGCCTGACAAAGCTGACAAACGGGAGGAAATCTGGCCGGTTTAGGACCTTCGGGCTAGAATGGCCTGTCAAATCGGGGCAGGTGCAGGTAAAATGCGCCCCCTTGCGACGCCCTGCGTCCACCACCGCTCGCCGCTCGCTTCATTGCAAGCCCGCGCCCGCAGTCCCTAGATGAGAGTAACGGATATGTCCATCAACTGGTTCCCCGGTCACATGCACAAGGCCCGCAAAGAGATTGCCGAGGTCATGCCCCAGGTCGATGTCATCATCGAAATGCTCGACGCCCGCATCCCCTTCTCCAGCGAAAACCCGCTGGTGCCCGAGCTGCGCGGCGATACTCCGGTGATCAAGGTGCTCAACAAGGCGGATCTCGCCGATCCCGAGATCACCGAGCTGTGGGTGGCCCACATGGAAAAGGAGAAGGGGATCAAGGCACTGCCCCTGACCCAGCAGGAGCCCGAGAAGATCAAGCAACTGCTGACCCTCTGCCACGAGATGCTGCCGGAGCGCAACCTGGAGCTGCGCGGCGTGCGCGCCATGATCATGGGTATTCCCAACGTGGGCAAATCCACCCTGATCAACACCCTGGCTGGGCGCATCATCGCCCGCACCGGCAACGAGGCGGGGGTGACCAAGTCCCAGCAGCGGATCAAGCTCGACAACCACGTCATCCTGACCGATACCCCGGGCTTTTTGTGGCCCAAGCTCAACCCGCCCTCCTGCGGTTATCGGCTGGCCATCACGGCGGCTATCAAGGATACCGTCTATGACTATGCGGACATCGCCATGTTCGCCGCCGATTACTTCCTCAAGGCTTATCCGGAGCGGATCAAGGCGCGCTATCAGATTGAAGAGCTGCCCGAGACCGAGATCGAGCTGCTGGATCTGATCGCCCGCCAACGCGGCTTCATGCGCAAGGGGGGGCTGGCGGATCTGCACAAGGCGTCCGAGATCCTGGTCAACGAATTCCGCTCGGGGATGCTGGGCCGCATCTCTCTGGAGACCCCGGAGATGGTGAGCGTAGAAATCGTGGAGGCCGATGCCGAGGCCGAGCAGAAGGCCAAAGAGAAGGCGGAGCGGGAAGAGGAGCGCCAGGCGCGGGCCCGCCGCAAGTACGCCAAGAAGCGTCAGCGTTAACCGGCATTGAGCTCGGTATTAAAGAAGAGGCGGCCCACGGGGCCGCCTCTTCTGTTTATGGCCGCCAAAGAGAGCCAAGGTGGCCGAAGGGGGGGATTTTCAACTGGCAATATGCCGGTAGCATGGCCAAATTTCACGTTAATCAAAAAGATAAAGCCGGCATTAAATGGTGCTGCATCTCGCAGCAATCACTGCGTGCAACAAAACCTTGCGACTTGGCTGCAGCGCCGATTGACAATGGATTTGGCAGTGGCATGATGCGCTCGCATTTTGACTCTCCTCACGGTTCTACCCATGACCACATACACCCGGCCAGTGCTGTTACTGCTCTGTGGCCTGTTGCTGCTGACCCTCTCCATCGCGGTGCTCAATACTCTGGTGCCGCTCTGGCTTGCCCATGACAATCTGCCGACCTGGCAGGTCGGCATGGTCGGCTCCTCCTATTTCAGCGGCAACCTGCTGGGAACCCTGCTGGCGGGCACCCTGATCAAGCGTTTTGGCTTTAACCGCAGCTACTACCTCTCCTCCGTTATCTTTGCCGCAGGTTGTGTCGGGCTCGGCATTACCCTCGGTTTCTGGAGCTGGCTCGCCTGGCGATTCATTGCCGGCATCGGCTGCGCCATGATCTGGGTGGTGGTGGAGAGCGCGCTGATGTGCAGCGGCAACGCGCAAAATCGGGGGCGACTGCTGGCCGCTTACATGATGGTCTACTACCTGGGAACCGTGCTTGGGCAGCTGCTGGTCAGCAAGCTGCCGACCGGCCTGATGGACGTGCTGCCCTGGGCGACCGGACTGGTATTGGCGGCGATTCTGCCGCTCTTGTTCACCCGCATCGTCAGTGAGCACAGCGAAGCACAGGGAACGACCCGGGTCTGGCCGATGCTGCGGCTGCGTCAGGCGCGGCTCGGGGTCGATGGCTGCATCATCTCCGGCATCGTGCTAGGGTCGCTCTATGGTCTGATGCCGCTCTACCTCAATCATCAGGGGATGAGCGATGGGGAGATCGGCTACTGGATGGCGGTGATGGTGAGTGCCGGCATTCTGGGGCAGTGGCCGGTCGGCCGTCTGGCGGATCGCTTCGGGCGTCTGCCGGTACTGCGGGTGCAGGTGCTGGTGGTGATCCTGGGTTGCGCAGCCATGCTGAGTGGTGTGGCGATGGGGCCGGCCCTGTTTATCCTGGGCGCGGCCGGTTTTACTCTTTATCCGGTGGCCATGGCGTGGGCCTGCGAAAAGGTCGAACACCATCAGCTGGTGGCGATGAATCAGGCACTGCTGCTGAGCTATACCATCGGCAGCCTGCTCGGCCCAGCCTATACTGCGCTCCTGATGCAGCACCTTTCGGACAACTTGCTCTTCATCATGATCGCCGGCGTGTCGTTTATCTATCTGCTGATGCTGCTGCGCCCCATGGGGAAACATCCTACGCCGGTGGCCCACGCCTGAACGAGAGCAGCAGGGCGCCATCCTCGATTCCCGAATAAGGGATAAATACGGCGCAATGACGCGCGATATAACGCAGAGGCGGCCCTTGAGCCGCCTTGTTGTTGTCTGCAACGGTGGTTATCAGAGATTAACGGCTAGCCGTAACGCTTTTTTGCCTCTGCAAACAATGACATATGCAGCGGGATCAACTGCTGCCAGTCGCGCCGGTAGCCACCACCCGGTACGGCTGCAATGGGCAAGCCGTGCTGCCGAGCGCACTCAAAGACCATGGCATCACGCAGGCGCACTCCCTCATCGCTCAAGGCGAGATAGCCAAGCTCGTCGCCCCGGTGTACGTCCACGCCAGCCTGATAGAGGATGAGGTCGGGGGTGTAGAGCCGCAGCGCCAGGTTGAGCGCCTCTGCCAGCGTGGTGAGGTAGGCATCGTCCACCATGCCGCTTGGCAGAGGGAAATCCATGTGGGAGGCGGGTTTGTGACGGGGGAAGTTGTGCTCCCCGTGCAGGGAGAGGGTAATGATGTCCCGCCGCCCTTGGCACAGGGCTGCGCTGCCATCCCCTTGATGGACATCAAGGTCGATGATCAGCACCTGCTCGCAGCGTTTTTCGTCCAGACAGGTCTGGGCGGCGATCACCAGATCGTTGAAGAGACAAAAGCCGCTGCCAACATCCCGGTGAGCGTGGTGATAACCGCCGGAGATTTGCAGGCCGCAACCCTGATCCAGGGCGTGGCGGCTGGCGGCAATGGTGGCACCCACCGAGCGCAGGGTGCGTTCAATCAGCAAGGGAGACCAGGGAAAACCAAGCTGGCGGATGGCGCTCGCATCGAGGGTGCCGGCGAGGGCCGCTTCAACATAAGCCGTATCATGCACGCTCTCTATCTGTGCGCGGCTGGCGGGCGCTGCCTCAGCCAGTGGATAGCAGAGGCTGCCAAGGTGCTCAAACAGCGCTTGATACTTGGCCAGCGGGAAGCGATGGCGCTCCGGCAGGGCCAGGGCAGAGTAGAGGGGGTGATAGAAGATGCGCAGTGACATGACGGCAGGGCCTTTGCAGATATGAAAAAGGGGAGCTTGGCTCCCCCTTGTCTCTCCCGGCGATGCGGGATGAATCATCCAATTACTGCTGCTGGATAACCCAGATCTGGAACGCTTTGCGGGTCTCCGCATCAGCCTTGTTGTACCAGTTTTGCAGCTGGGTCAGGGCTTCCGGATTGCTCTCGGCCTTGCTCGGCGCTACCTGTACCGGTGCGCTGGCGGCAGCCATAACAGCAGCAGAGGAGATGGCGACAGTCTTGGGCTGGTTGAATGCCTTGCCCATATTGATCAGCTCTTGCTGGTAGTCACGAGTCAGCTGGAAGCCTTCGACTTTCGGCATCACGAACTGCTCGCTGGCCACGGTCTGACCGTTGGCGGCGTCTTTCAGAGCGACTTTCTGATCCTTGACAAACTGCTTGGCTTCCATTTCATTGCGGGGCTTTTTGAAGTCCAGCACCAGCTTCTGGTTGTCGGCGGCAGTAAAGTTGAGCACCAGCGGTTCGGCAGTTACCAGCTTGATGTCGTTGCGGCTTGAGTAGTTTCCTTCAAAAGCAACAACCAGCTGATGCTTGCCAGCGCTGAGCGGGAAAGTGCTGGTTTTGTCGAGCAGTTTGGGGTTGATCGGTTGGCCGTCGATCAGCTGGGCAACATAAGGGGCACTTACTTCGACCTGGGTATTGGCCAGAGCGCTACCCGCAAACAACAGACCAGCCAGTGCCGGTACCAGAACAGTCAGTTTCATTTCATCTCCTTGAACAGTCAGACGATTGCCTGCTGAAAACAGGGGCTCATTTTTACAGGTTTGGCCCACTGCGGCAATTGCTCTTTGAGTTGGTCAAAATCAACCCAGATATCATCTTTTTTCTCATTAGGATTGAGTAGCACCGTGATTAGGTTTGTCATTCAATATGCCGTTTGAACGGGGGCAGGGCATCGAGCAGCCCCTTGCCATAGCGTTTGGTCAGCAGGCGACGATCGAGAATTGTGACCCGTCCCCGATCGGCCTCCTTGCGGATCAGGCGACCACAGGCCTGAATGAGCTTGCGCGATGCTTCCGGCACCGTCAGTTGCAAAAAGGGATTGCCGCCCCGCTTCTCGACCCACTCGGCGGTGGCCTCTTCCACCGGCGAGTTGGGCACCGCAAACGGCAGCTTGGTTATGACCAGGTTGGTGAGGTAGTGACCGGGCAGATCCAGCCCCTCGGAAAAGCTGCCGGTACCGAACAGGATGCTGGCCTGACCGCCGTCGCACTTCTGCTTGTGCAGGGTGAGCAGGGCGTTACGGGAGGCTTCGCCCTGTACCAGCAAAGAGAGTCCCTTTGCCCTGAGACCAATGGCCACCTCGTTCATCTGCCGGTAGGAAGAGAAGAGCACCAGGCTTGCCTCTTTACCTGCCAGCAGGCGTGGCAGGGCGCTAATCAGCTCGTCGGTAAAGGCTGGGGAGTTGGGCTCATGGGCCATCTTGGGCAGATAGAGTTCGGCTTTCTGGTAATCAAAGGGGGAGCGCAGGCGCAGATAGCGGGTGCCGTCGTGCTCCTTCAAACCCACCTGGTGGCGGAAATAGCTGAAGGAGGAGAGGGCGGTCAGGGTGGCCGAGACCAGTACGGCGCCAAGGCACCTGGACCAGAGCCACTCTTCCAGCAGATAACCCACCTCGATAGGGGAGGCATGCAGCCAGATGTCACCATCGTCACTCTTGGCCATCCAGCGGGCGAGCGGGGTCTTCCCCTCGGGAATATGGCGCCCCAACATCTCCCACAGGGCGCAGAAACTCTCCAGCCGCTGCAGATGAAAACCGCTCTCGGCCAGTAGCGGCTCGGCCTCTTTGCGACGGATCTCGCCATCTTTCATGGCTTCACCGATGGCTGCCTGCATTCTGTCCAGCGCTCGCAGCGCCTTCTTGCTCGACTCCTTGAGATTTTCCGCCAGCATCGGCAGCGGGTCTGGCAATACTCCTTCGCCAAAACGGTAGTGCATCTCGCTGCCAAACAGCCGGTCATTGCTGGCGAGCCACTGCTCCACCGCCTTGAGGTCGGGTTGAATTGAGGCGAGGGCATCCTGCAACTTCAATTGCGGGTCGATGAGGCTCTCTTTATTGAGGGTACGAGTCAGCTTGCCGGCACTTTGCACCAGTTTTTCCAGCCAGCGGCGCGAGCCTTTGACGCTGGCCGAGGAGGCGCCGTGATCGCGGGCGATGGTAGGCAGGTGGTGCGCTTCGTCCAGCACATAGATGCACTCGTCGGGTGGCGGCAGGATGATGCCGCCACCCATGGTGAGGTCAGAGAGCAGCAGCGCGTGGTTGACCACCAGCACGTCGGCCGCATCCATGTCGTTGCGGGCGCGGTGGAAGGGGCAGTGTTGATGATGGGTCAGCGCTTTGTTGCAGGTGTGGCGATCGGCGGCGATACGATCCCAACAAAGGTCGGGAATGGGTTTGGGCCAGTTGTCCCGATCACCATCCCACTTGCCTTCGGTGTAGGCCTGCCATAGCGCCTGATAGCAACTCTTGTCGGCTTCGGACGGCTTGTGTTTGCTCAGGGCGCCGAAGTCGAATTCGAAGTTGGCCATCTCGCTACCGCTTGCAGCCTGCTCCAGCAGATGTTCGCAGCAGTAGCGCTGGCGCCCCTTGACCAGCATAAAGCGAAACGGCAACTCGCTGTGGCGGTGATAGAAGGGGAGATCCTTGTGGATCAGCTGCTCCTGCAATGCCACGGTGGCGGTGGAGATCACCAGCTTTTTCTGGGTCAATCTCGCGACGGGGATCGCTCCCTGAGCATAGGAGAGGGACTTGCCGATACCGGTGCCCGCCTCGGCCACCAGAATACGGCGCTGTTTGTCATACTCCCCGGTCAGCGTCTTGGCTATCTCGGCAACCAGAAAATTCTGTTCTTTACGCGGCACAAAACCGGGCAAGCCATCCGAAATCTGGCGGTAGGTTTGACGAATGGTGGCTTTGAGGCGAGTTGACAGCATAAAGAGGAGGCCAGTTTGGTTGTTGCGCGGGGAAAGGCCAAGGATACCCGTATCCCCTTGTCGGGGTCGAGGGGCGCTCTTTCATCACCCTCATTTCGCACTGGTCTGATGAGGTTGGTTGTTTATCAGGGAGTTAGCTGCAATTACCTAAAAAACAGGCTGTGCAAGTATAAAAAAACAGCAAAAAGCATTGTAAACGTTTTCCTTTGGTGGGTAGACAATGTGAGAGCTGGCTCACATTTCTGCCTCGGTGACTATGCTTTTCATAAAAAGTTCCAAGTTTTTTCGTTGCGGTTGTGAAAACCCGGTGCTAGTCTCGCCGTCATAGTGATGCAAAGTACATCGCTAACACAGGGAATAACAAAGACTTAGTGTTTAATTACAGTAGGCATTGGAAACTATGAAAAAGACAATTCTGGCTATTGCTATCCCGGCTCTGTTTGCGTCCGCAGCTAACGCAGCTGTGATCTATGACAAAGACGGTACCAATTTCGACGTATACGGCCGTGTACAGGCTAACTACTATGGCGATGCTAACGACAAACCAGCTGAGCTGGTTGGTTCTACTCGTCTGGGTTGGTCCGGTAAAGTAGCTCTGAACAATACTTGGGCGGCTATCGCCAAGACCGAATGGCAGGTAGCTGCCGAAAACTCTGGTAGCAAAACTAGTGATATCGACCCGCGTCATATCTATGCCGGTTTTGACGGTTCTCAGTACGGTAAGATCATCTTCGGTCAAACCGACACTGCCTTCTACGACGTTCTGGAGCCGACCGATATCTTCAACGAATGGGGTGATGCCGGTAACTATTACGATGGTCGCCAAGAAGGTCAGATCATTTACTCCAACGCTATCGGTGGCTTCAAAGGCAAAGTTTCCTACCAAACCAATGATGATGTTGCTGTTGTAGTAACTGACGTCGGTCAGAAAGTTAAAGAAGATGCTGTTTGGGGTAAAGACGTTAAGCGTAAGAAAGCTTATGCCGCAGCAGCTGGTTATGACTTCGATTTCGGTCTGGGCTTCAATGCAGGTTATGCATACTCTGACTTGCAAAATAAAGTCAACGGCCAAACTGGTAAGAAAGACGAGTGGGCTGTTGGCGCACACTATGCAATCAATGGCTTCTACTTCGCAGGTGTTTACACCGAAGGTGAAGTTAAGAACAAGAGCTCAGGCGTGAAAGATGAAGGCCGCGGCTACGAGTTCGCTGCCTCTTACAACGTAGATGCGTGGACCTTCCTTGCTGGTTATAACTTCAAAGAAGCCAAAGAGAATGCCCAGAAGGCAGGCTCTAGCTACAAAGATCAAGTTGACGAAACCCTGCTGGGTGTTCAGTACGCTTTCACTCCGAAGCTGAAAGCCTACACCGAGTACAAAATCCAGGGTATCGAGAAGCTGGACGACGAGTGGACTGTTGCTCTGCAGTACAACTTCTAATAAGAAGTTGCTGACAAGCGATATCCAAGCTTGAGTCTTTGACCAAGCGATAAAATGGCCGGATTGATATCCGGCCATTTTCTTTTTGGCCTCTTGCTGTCTTGGTGGCGATTGAATGGGTGGCTGGGTAAGCCATATTGCGGCCCAAGTTGCCAAAGCTGTTGTCACGATTAATCTCTCCTGCTCCTGCTCCTGCTCCTGCTCCTGCTCCTGCTCCTGCTCCTGCTCCTGCTCCTGCTCCTGCTCCTGCTCCTGCTCCTGCTCCTGCTCCTGCTCCTGCTCCTGCTCCTGCTCCTGCTCCTGCTCCTGCTCCTGCTCCTGCTCCTGCTCCTGCTCCTGCTCCTGCTCCTGCTCCTGCTCCTGCTCCTGCTCCTGCTCCTGCTCCTGCTCCTGCTCCTGCTCCTGCTCCTGCTCCTGCTCCTGCTCCTGCTCCTGCTCCTGCTCCTGCTCCTGCTCCTGCTCCTGCTCCTGCTCCTGCTCCTGCTCCTGCTCCTGCTCCTGCTCCTGCTCCTGCTCCTGCTCCTGCTCCTGCTCCTGCTCCTGCTCCTGCTCCTGCTCCTGCTCCTGCTCCTGCTCCTGCTCCTGCATCTCATCAATGTATTCAGGCTAACAGGCGTTACGTTCTGTTGAGTGAACCGCCCAAGCTCGGGCACGGCCTCTATCCGGTGGAGAATGGCTGCGAAGGAGCTGGGGGAGAAATATATGTGCGGTATAAACAAAAATTTGGTCATTTGGTGAAAATGCATAAATTAAATTTATGGCGATCTTCTCGGCCTGTTGACGGGGTTTGGAGCGTTACGCTCAACGTAGTGAGGGGGCTGGCCGACCTTAAAGGGTTGTCTGATTGAGAAGCTGTTGGACGGACGTCATCGCTTTTCGTGTATCTGCAATGGTTTAGTCCACCTCAGATCTGTGGCAGAAGAGGCCAATAGCCGATATGGCTGATTGGGCCTGTGGCTTGGCCGTTCGGTTGTATTGCAATTCGATGTTTGATTGCCGATTGCCGATTGCCGATTGCCGATTGCCGATTGCCGATTGCCGTCAGATGGATAGCAAGCGAGCGACCATTGGCAGTAGGCAAGAAAACCGATGTCGCTATTTTCAGTTGATGTGCTGGTAAGGGAAGAGTGCGGTCTGCAACAGGATCACCAACCTGCGTTTAGGCCAGGGCTTTTGGATGGCGAGTCAAGAAATGGAGAGCCAAGAAACAGCGTGGCAATTAAGGGCGTATCAATAAAAAGGGAAGATGAGAGGCATCTTCCCTTGGCAATCGATTGGTGCAGGCTCGCTCAGCTGTGCTGGCGGCGATCGTTGGCTTGTGCCAGCAGGGTGCGGCTTTCACGCAGGAACTGGTCGGCATGGTCACCAAAGAAGCCGGAAACCTGGCTGAAAGCTTCAATAAAACCGTCCCTGTCTCCACGCTCCAGCAGACCCAGCGCCTCACCGAAGTTCTGGTAGTAGCGGCGGATCATCGCGAGGTTCTGTGGCGACGACAAAATGATGTCGGCATAGAGGTGGGGATCCTGGGCAAACAGCCGCCCCACCATGGCCAGCTCCAGCCGGTAGATGGGGGAGCTCAGCGCCAGCAGCCGCTCCAGATTGGCTCCTTCCCGCGAGAGGTGCCAGCCGTAGGCAAAGGTGGCAAAGTGGCGCAGCGCCTGGATAAAGGTCATCGCCTCATCGTGGGCTTTGGCTTCCACTTGCTGCAGGCGGGCGCCCCAGATGGTCATCTGCTCCAGCAGCCACTGGCTGGCGGCAGCGTCACGTCCCTGACAGCAGACGATCACCTGCTTGGCGAGACTCGCCACATCCGGTCCGAACATGGGGTGCAGCCCCAGCACAGGCCCCCGGTGTACTGCCAGCATGTGCTCGAGCGGCGCTGATTTGACGCTGGTGACATCCACCAGCAGGCAATCTGCGGGCAGGTTGCCGAGCCGGTCGATGATCTGGCAGGTGATGTCGATGGGCACCGCTACCATCACCAGACCGGCTCCGGCGAGGATCTCGTCAGCGCGCGGCCAGTCGGCCTGTTCGAGGGTATCGACGTGATAGCCCGAGAGGGTGAACATATGGCCAAACAGGCGGCCAAGCTGGCCCTGACCACCGATGATCACCACCTTGCCCAGATCCGGCTTCATGCACTTGAAGCCGGTATCTTTTTCACTGGCGTAAGATTCGCGCATCACTCGGCGCAGCACGTCTTCGATGAGGTCACCCGGTACGCCCAGTGCCTCGGCTTCGGTACGGCGGCGGGCCAGCATGCTGGCCTCCCGATCCGGTGCATAGATGGGCAGGCCGTGGCGGCTCTTCACTTCGCCCACTTCTCCCACCAGCGCCAGACGGGCTGCCAGCAGATCGATCAGCTGCCGGTCTACCACATCAATCTTGTCCCTGAGGGCATTCAACTCTTCAGCCATCTTCAGTCCCTGTGGGTGCCGCCAGCGGCAGCACCTTGTGATTCAATATGTTGCATCAAGATATCACGGCTTAACCGCCAGTTCTGCTCTTGAGTGGCGCCGCCAGCTGGCTGTGGCAACGGGCCAGCAGCGCCTCTGTGGTCTCCCAGTCGATGCAGGCATCGGTGATGGAGACACCGTAGCGCATCTCGCACTTGGGTTGCTCGCTCGACTGGTTGCCCTCATACAGGTTGGATTCGAGCATCACCCCGATGATGGAGCGGTTCCCCTCCAGGATCTGGTGGATGACGTTGTCAGCCACCTTGGGCTGCAGACGGTGATCCTTGCTGGAGTTGCCGTGGCTGCAATCCACCACCAGCCCCGGTTGCAGGCCCGCTTTTTCCAGCGCCTCTTCCGCCAGCGATACATTGACCGAGTCGTAGTTGGGATGTTTGCCACCGCGCAGGATCACATGGCCATCCGGGTTGCCCTGGGTCTGCAACAGCGCGACCTGGCCCTGCTGGTTAATGCCCATAAAGGCGTGGGGAGAGGAGGCCGATTGCAGGGCGTTGATAGCAGTGCCCAGATTGCCGTCGGTGCCGTTCTTGAAGCCGACCGGCATGGAGAGGCCGGAGGCCATCTCCCTGTGGGTCTGGGATTCGGTGGTGCGGGCGCCGATGGCCGACCAGGAGAAGAGCTCGGCCAGGTATTGCGGGCTGATGGGGTCGAGTGCTTCGGTCGCCAGCGGCAGCTCCATCTCGGCCAGCGAGCAGAGCAGCTCGCGGGCACGGTGCAGCCCCAGCTCTACGTCGAAGGTGCCATCCAGATTGGGATCGTTGATAAAGCCCTTCCAGCCCACCGTGGTGCGGGGTTTCTCAAAGTAAACCCGCATCACAATGTAGAGAGAGTCCTGATAGGCATCATGCAAGGCCTTGAGTCTGGTTGCGTACTCTTTGGCGGCCTCCATGTCGTGAATGGAGCAGGGGCCGCAGATCACCAGCAGGCGGTGGTCACGGCGGTGGATGATATCGGCGATGGTATTGCGGGCCCCTTGCACGAATGCCAGCGCCTTGGCGGAGATAGGTAATTTCTCCTTGAGCTGGGCAGGCGTGATCATCACTTGTTCGGACTGGATATGGATGTTGTTCAGGGGATCTCTTTGCATGATGTCGTTCTCTCTGGACTGAATTCTAAAAGCAATCGTACATTTATGTTTACATTGGTACGTGCTTTGTTACGCAACCGCCCTCACCTTACCAAGTAAAAACAAACAATCAAGTGAAACAAGCGGGTTTACTGCCATTTATGCAGATAAAAACGCGTTGACATAGTCGTTATGGTAATAAAATAGCGAGGCATCGCGTGATGGGGAGTAGTTTTTGTAATTAAATGTTTACGGTTGCGCAAGGGGGAGGGCAAAAGAAGCATAAAGGGGAGCTGGCTCGACAGCGAAGAGAAACAAGAAAGGGGCCCTGATGGCCCCTTCGAATAGGGGCCAGAGCCCCGTTCAAGACGTGATATTACGCCTTGAGTTTATCCAGCATCTCTTTGGTGACCAGCACAATGCCCTGTTCGGAGCGATAGAAGCGACGGGCATCCTCATCGGCGTTTTCACCGATCACCATCCCTTCCGGCAGCTTGCACCCCTTGTCGATCACCACCCGGCGCAGGCGGCAGCCCGGCCCGATCTCGACCCCGGGGAAGACCACGGCCTGATCCAGGGTGCAGAAAGAGTGAACCCGCACATTGGTAAAGAGCACCGAGCTCAGGATAAAGGAGCCGCTGACAATGGTGCCGCCAGAGAACATCGAGTTGATGGTCATGCCGTGCTGGCCGTTTCTGTCCTGCACGAACTTGGCAGGCGGCGTCATGGTCTGGCTGGTCCAGATGGGCCAGTCCTGATCATAGATATCGAGCTCCGGAGTGACGGAGGCGAGATCCATGTTGGCCTCCCAGAAGGAGTCCACAGTACCCACATCGCGCCAGTAGGGACGCTTCTCGGCATTGCAGCCGACGCAGGACATGCCAAACGGGTGAGCGTATGCCGTCCCTTCCCGCACCACGCGGGGGATCACGTCCATCCCGAAATCGTGGTGGGATTCGTCGTTGGTGATGTCTTCATCCAGCAGCTGATAGAGATAGTCGGCATCGAAGATGTAGACCCCCATGGAGGCGAGGGAGGTATCTTCCTTGCCCGGCATGGCAGGCGGGTTGACCGGCTTTTCCACAAAGGCGTTGATCTTGCGATCGCCATCGATCGCCATCACCCCGAAGGCACTCGCTTCACTGCGCGGCACTTCGATACAGGCAACGGTCACCTTGGCGCCCATGTTGACGTGGTCGAGCAGCATGGCGGCGTAGTCCATCTTGTAGATGTGGTCGCCTGCCAGTACGACGATATATTTGGGACCGTGGTCGCGGATGATGTCCAGATTCTGATAGACCGCATCAGCGGTGCCCCGATACCAGTTGACCTCGTCCACGCGCTGCTGCGCGGGCAGCAGGTCGATGAACTCGTTCATCTGATAGCGCAAGAAAGACCAACCTGACTGAAGGTGGCGCAGCAAGCTGTGGGATTTGTACTGTGTTACCACACCGACGCGGCGAATGCCGGAGTTGATGCAGTTGGAGAGCACAAAATCGATGATGCGGAATTTTCCGCCAAAGTGGACTGCAGGCTTCGCTCTGTTATCAGTTAACTGTTTGAGGCGACTACCCCGCCCTCCGGCGAGAACCAAAGCCATGGTCTCGTTCAGCAACTGTCTTGCCTTTGCTGTATTGGCAGGTTGTAACAACATCTTGTATCCCTTTGTAGATAAATCACTACAATCTTGCCGCTTTTGAGACCTAAAGAAAGTGCTTTCAGTCACACTTTTGCGGGGTACGCCGTAATAAAATGACTTTTTTGTTATTAAGGTGTGGTTGTTTTTCCATCTTTTGCTGTCAATCTACTCACTCGTAAATTTTCTTCGCAAAAAGAAGCTAACAGCGTTAACAGAGGGGGCTGGAAAGAGGCCCCTGCTTGTGTGCAGGGGCCGGAAGGTGGGAGGTAAAACAGATCGTAAAAAGAACCGCAAAAAAGGCGGCTATGCCGCCTCTGCCAGCGGCTCCTCACCCTTCTTCTGATAGGCCTGCGGGCTCAGACCCAGCAGCTCCTGCACGGTCGAGGCCACCGTGATGGAGGAGATGGTCCCCACCAGAATGCCGGTGAACAGAGTGAAGGAGAAACCGTAGAGGGTATCGCCGCCAAACAGCAGCAGTGCCCCGACGGTAAACAGGGTGGTACCCGAGGTGATCATGGTACGGCTGAAGGTGGCCTTGATGGCGACATCAGAACATTCGTGGATCCCCATCTGGGTGCGCGAGCTCAGCAGATCCCGCAAACGGTCCGAAATCACGATGCTGTCGTTGAGGGAGTAGCCGATCACCGCCATCAGACCGGCGATGACGTTGAGATCGAACTCGATGTTGAACAGCGCCAGCAACCCCAGCGCCACGATGGCATCGTGGATCACCGAGATAAGGATGCCGATGGCCTGACGCCACTCGAAGCGAAACGCCAGATAGGCCGAGATGGCGAGGGAGGCGACCAGTACCGCCAGCATCCCCTGCTGGAACAGCTCGGCGCCCACCTGCGGGCCGACGATGGTGGTGCGCAGCAGCTCGACCGGCATGCCCAGTTGCTGGGTCAGCATGGTGGCAAGCTCGGTGGCCTGCCAGGGCAGTTCGTGCGGTGGCAGTTTGATCAGCCACTCGCCGGGGACACCGGCAGAGCTGAGCTCCACCGCGCCTGCTAGCGGGGAGGTGAGCATGGCGTTGAGCTCATGGGCCTCCTTGAGGGTCTGGATATGAAACTCCAGCAGGGTGCCACCGGTAAAGTCGAGGCCGAGGGCAAGGCCGTTGACCAGCAGCATGGCGATGCTCGCCACTGTCAGTACGATAGAGGCCCACAGGCCGATATAACGCCAGCGGGTCAGCCCCATGGCAACAATCATTCTAAACATAGTTCTCTCCTTGGCCTGCCAGCGCCTGGCTGGCGGCCGCATCCCGACGTGCCTTGGCACTGCGGGGGAAATGTCTCTGATCCGGCGCATTTGGCTGGCCATCTCCATGGCCGGCGGCGGTGCCGGATCCGCTCATCAGGGGGCGCTTCGCCCCGTTACACCTTCAGCGTGCGCTCGCTGCTGCGGCCCCACAGGGGGTTGATGATGGCGCGTGTGCCCCAGATCCCGGTCACCATGCTGGAAATAAGCCCCAAAATGAGAGTGATGGAGAAGCCTTGCAACGGCCCGGAACCGATGGAGTAGAGCACCACGGCGCAGATGAGCGTGGTGATGTTGGCATCGAAGATGGTGCGAAATGCCGAGCGATAGCCAAAGTCGATGGCGTTGGCCAGCGAGCCGCCGTCACGCAGGCGATCCTTGATCCGCTCGAAGATGAGCACGTGGGTATCCACCGCCATCCCCACCGTCAGCACCAGACCGGCGATCCCCGGCAGGGTCAGCACGGCCCCCGGCAGCACCGCCAGCATGCCGACCTGCATCAGCAGGTTGGCGACCAGCGCGGTGATGGCGACCCAGCCGAACTTGCGATACCAGGCCATCATGAACAGCATCATGCCCGCCATGCCGAACCCGAGGGCGGTGAAGCCCGCTTCGATATTCTGCATCCCGAGGGTCGGGCCAATACTGCGCTCTTCCAGGATCTTGAGCGGTGCGGTGAGGGCTCCGGCGCGCAGCAACATGGCGAGCTCCTGCGCTTCCGGCAGGCTGCCAATCCCGGTGATGCGGAACTGGTTGCCAAGGGCGGTCTGGATGGTGGCGACGTTGATCACCTCGCTCTGGGCGCGCAGCTTGCCCTGGGCATTGGTCTTGTACTCGGTGAAGACGGTCGCCATCGGCTTGCCCACATGCTGGCGGCTGAACTGGTTCATCTTGTTGCCGCCCAGAGTGTCGAGCACGATGTTGACCTGTGGCTGGCCCATCTCGCCCATGTTGGCGCGGGCATCGACGATGTGCTCGCCGGTCAGCACTGGCCGACGCGCCATGCCGACGGCCTGACCGTTGCGATCGGCGATGTAGAAGTGGCTGTCAGCCTTGGCCTCGTAGAAGGCCAGTGACGCGGTCGCCCCGATCACCTCTTTCGCCTGTTTGGGGTTGTGCACGCCCGGCAGCTCGATGCGGATGCCATCCTGCCCCTGACGCTGTACCGAAGCTTCGACGATGCCGAGTTCGTTGATCCGCTTTTTGAGGATGGAGAGGTTCTGGGTCACGGCGTTGTTGATGAGCTGGGTGCGCTCGGCCTCGCTCAGCACCAGCTTGAGCTGGTTGCCGCTGCGGGTCATTTTCCACTGATCCTGACGGGTACCGGCGCTCTCCTTGATGATGGTGAGCCAGCCACTCTGATCGTCAGCTTCTGGCAGAGTGACATTGACGCTGCCAAGATCGGCCCGGGCCACGCCGGCTCCGCGCAGATTGGCTTCACGGAAACGGGTGCGCAGGGTGTCGACCAGATTCTTGGTCTGGGCGTCGAGGACGAAATCGACATCGACCCCGATCAGCAGCTGGGAGCCACCGCGCAGATCGAGCCCGAGCTTGATGGGGTCGGCGCCAAGGCGGCTGATCCAGGTCGGGGCGTTGGAGTGGAACTCCAGCGTCAGCGCAGCGCTGTCGAGGCCCTGCTGCTCCAGCAGTTGTTTGGCTCTTTGCTGTTCACTCTGGCTGGCAAAGACCAGCTCGACCCGCTCCGGTTGTTCGATGATCTTGGCCGGGGTCAGGTGGTTGTCGGTCAGCAGCATCTGCTGTTTGGTGGTCAGGCTCTGCTGACCGTGCAGACCAAGAGAGGGCTGCTCGCCAAAGAAGGTGGGCAGCGAATAGAAGGTAAAGGTCAGCAGCATGAGCAGCAGTAGGGCGTACTGCCACTTGCTCATGCGGTTAAGAAGGGTATGACTGGTTTTTCTCATGGCAAATTGGCCTCTGTCAGGAGAATGGTGCGCAGGCCGATAGCATCAAGGCTCGGCAAGGCGCAGAAAAATGGATGCATCAAGTGCGGATCAGGCCGAAGCGGGATCCGTCAGAAGGAGGAGATGAGCAAACAGTGGATGCGCCAACCCCTCGGGGTCAGGCGCTCAGATAGCTCTGGGTGAAGCGGTACTGCAGATACTGGCGCTGCAGCCGGTGGCGGTGAATGGTGGCGAAGGGATCGCGAAAGCGCTGCTTGTGGTAGAGCTGGGCGGCGAGCAACAGCCAGCCAAGCAGCACCAGCAGAATTGCCTGGGCAGACCAGCTCTGGATCAGTTCGTAGACCACATTTTTGGGCTGGTTGTCGCTGCGCAGGGACTGCTCAAAACGCAGCAGGTGATTCTGGTTGGTCGCAACAAACTTGATGACACCATCGTCGCTCTCGCTCGCTTGCGAGAGGCTCTGGGTCTGTTGCTGATCGGGTAGCAGCGGGCCTTCCATCACATTGATGGAACAAAGCAGAGTGAGCGAGACAACGAGTGCCACCAGCCCCAGTTTGACTTTGTCGATAAGGCGCAAAAGGGTATTCCCGATAAATGGAAAGGGGAAACTACCACAGGCGGCGCAGGCGGGACAACCCTTGCCGCCCAATTAGGATTATTCTGAAACCCCTTGGTCAGCTCCCGGTCATCTGCTGGAAATCGCGGGCATAGCCCTTGAGCAGGGAGTAGAGATGGGCCCGCTGGGCCAGATCCAGCGACTGGCTCATGGCGCAGAGCCAGTTGACGGTGCGCTGGCGCGACTGCTCGGTATAACCGGTGAAGCGGCCATCCATCATGCCATCCCCCTGTGCCAGCAGCTCGGTCAGCTCGCGGGTGAAGTTGGGGCTCTGACGCTGCTGCATCAGCCTGTCCAGCTCTTTGGTCCAGGAGGTCTGGAACTCGAGCCAGGGGGGCATCAGCTCGTACTGCCACTCGGCCCATTGGGCCACCAGTGGCGCTTGCGCCGGTTTCACTTCACCAATCCAGTACTCGAGGCGCTGGTTCATCTTGTCGCGAAACTCCGCCAGCATCTTCTCTTTGGGTTCGCTGGCGAACTCCTGCTGCCGCTCCTGCTGGCGCTTGAGCCGATCGGCCATGAAGCGGGTCACCTGCTCATCGCTCAGGGTGCTCGCCAGCCTGACGGTACGGGGAATGGCATTCTCCAGGGTGCGGGTCAGGCTCTGCTGCACCGCATCGAGATTGGTGGAGATCTGCTCCGGTGTCATGGGGCTGGCCACCGCTTTGGCGAGGGTATCGAGATCCCGGGCGTAGCGGGGCAGCTCGTGCTGGCGGTGCCATGCCATCAGCCCTTTGACCTCGCGGCTCAGCAGATCCTTCTGGGGGGAGGTGAGGACGAAATAGTCGTCCAGCTGCCAGATGATGGCGGTATCAATCCAGTAGTAGATGACCCGGGTCGAGCAGCCGGTCAGCAGCAGGCCGAGCAGTAGCAGACCCCAGGTTTTTGGCTTGTGCCAGCGCACCTTGTTGATCATCTGTCACTCCAGTCGTTGCCGGTTGAGGGCAATCAGTGTGTCGTAGTCGGGCGAAGCGTCTTGTTCCGCCATCAGCAGGGCCCAGAGCAGACCGATATAGTCGACCCAGGGGATGAACGCCTCACTCTGAAAATCAGGCCACTGATGACGTGGTAGCGAGCGCAGATAGTGCTCCTCCAGCGCCAGGCGCTGCTCTTCGGGCCAGTCGTGGGTGCGCTGGATGCTGGCCACCTCAAAGCCGGGATGGCCTGCCGCACCGTACTCCCAGTCGATAACCCAGGGCGCGTGACCCAACAAGTTAGCCGGATTGAGATCATGGTGGCAAGGTCGCCAGCAATCGTCGGGTTCGCGGCTGGCAAGCAGGCTGCGCTCCAGTGCCGGCAACCAGGTCGGTACCTGAGCCAGCCGGGCGCGATAACCGGCGGCGTGGGCACGTACCGCCATCACCACAGAGGGAAGGGGGAGGCGATGCAGCTTGCGCAGCACCTCAGCCAGCAGACGGGGCTGTTCGGCGACGGAGGGCGCAGCCTCTAGCCAGTTTGGCTCGTCGCACCACTCCAGCAGCATCAGGCCGCTGGCGGGATCCTGGTAATGGCAGGGCAGTGCCAGACCCGACTTCATGGCGCCCTGATAGAGCCGCCACTCGGTGGCACGGTCGATGCCAAGGCGCACCGGGTCCGGGTGGCCCTGGCGCAAAAAGTAACTGCGCCCCGAAGGGAGGCGCAGTCGATAGTTGCTGTTGGTGAGGCCCGCGCCGAGCGGCTCGAGAGTCCCGTCCCGCCATGGGACGGGCAGCGTGGCGAGCAAAACGTCGGGGGCGAGCATCACCGGATTAGCCTTACCAGCCAAAGGTGGACTTCTTCGCCTGCTTGCGGATCTCTTTCTGGTCAGCCCAGAGCAGTTCGCCGCTTTGCAGATCCATCAGGTTCATGGTCATCTGGTAGTAGACATCCTTCACCTTGCCATTGTCCTTGACGATGCTGGCGAGGTTGCCATAGACCATGTAGCGGGCACCGGTCTGCTTGCCCAGTCGTACCATGGAGGCCGGGTCAACCATGCCGCTGCTCTGCTGATATTCGAGCTGCTGCTTGACGGCGGCAACCTTGCTCATGTCGACGAAGCGGAACTTGCCGGCCCGCAGCAGCTTGGTGCGGATGGTGTCGGTGATCGCTTCAGTATCGATGTGCTCGGAGGTCTTGTTGCGGATGGAGTCCATGAACATAACCGGACGGCCGCCGGCGGTGATCTCGCTGGTGGCGGGGGAGGCCAGCATGGAATCCGCCATCTTGTCGGCAATAGCCTGCAGATCGCTTGAGCCGTAATCGACGGTGACCGTTTCGGTTTCGGTCGGATCACCGTAGCTGACCGTGGTGCTGGAGCAGCCGCCCAGCAGCAGGGCGCCGGTCAGGATCAGCAGGGCATGATTCATTTTCATCAGTAGGATTCCTCAATCACTTCACGTACATAAATCCGGTAACCGCGGGCGGTCGGGCTCGGCGCCAGGGCAGACAGGGTGCGGGTCTGATAGCCATGCAGCTTGAGCGGTGTCCAGCCACGACCGTCGTTGGCGACCTCCTGACCGGCCTCATCATACCAATAGAACATATATTGCAGCTTGTTGTCGCCACGCTGGGTGCTGGCGGCGGCCACATTGACCTGCAGCAGTCCGTTCTGTTCACGGCGGCTCAGCTCGGTCAGGGTGACGTTGACGTTTTGATGCTGCTCCGCCACCGCTGCGGCGCCCGGTGCTCCATAGAGCGCCACGCCGGAGGTGTTGGTGGCGCAGCCGGTCAGCAGCAGCGCGAGCCCGAGGGCCAACCCGTATGCTTTCATCTTGCTCTCCTTGATTGGAGTGAGTGGGGCAGCACTGGGGGCTGCCCGGTTAATCGTCTTGCTCAGAGCGGCATCACCCGGGTGGTCAGGCCGGCGCCGAGGCGCTGAACCCAGACCAGGGTGGTGCGGCCGCTATGAATGGTCAGCGGCAACTGGCGCTGGGCAGCACCCGCTCCCAGAGTGAGGTTCACCTCACCCGCTGGCACCATCCCCTGCCAGCTCGATGCCTGCGCCGGCAGTGTCAGCCAGCTGCGGGTATCGGCACGCTCCGAGAGGGTGTTGAAGATCCCCACCAGAATATTGCCCACATCGCCCCCCTCTTTGGTGGCGGTGCGGCGCATCTGCTCCTTGGCCACCAGCCGCAGCGCCTGGCGGGTCAGCATACCGGGCAGCCGCTCCTGCAGATCCTTGGCGGCCAGCGCTTCCAGCCTGACCAGCTCGCTGGTCTGCTCGACCCGTTTGCCGAGCGTGACCGTGAGCGGCCCCGTATCGCTGGCCCGATTATCGTAATAGGGGATGGCTACGGTAAAGGTGCGAAAATCGCCGCGGGAGGTGGAGATGGGCAGCGGCAGGAAGAGTTCGCGCCGCGCCGGGATCAGGCCATCTTCAAACAGCACCACCAGTTGGCCCTGATTTTTAGCGGAGGGTGGCGCTTTGCGACCCACCTTTTTTTCGGTCGCGCGGATCTCGTCCGGCGCGCCGCGCAGCACCGCCAGACGCAGCAAGGCATCCTGCAGGCTGCGGTTGTCCGGAGCTATCTGGTAGCCGCGCTGGTAATCGACCCAGGCGTCGTTGAGATCCCCCGTTGCCTCATAGAGCACGGCGGAGAAGTAGAAGGTATAGGCGTTCTGAAAACCGTTCTTGACCTTGCCGATCAGCCGGTCGAGCTCGGGTGCACCGCGCGACATCAGCTGGCGCATCTCCCCCTCGGTCTCGGCCTCTTCGCTCTCATCCTTTGCCTTGCGCACCTCGTCAGCTCGCCGTTTCAGGGCCTGCTCCTGCACCTGATTGGCCCGGCGTACCTCCACCAGGGCGCCATCGGCATCCCCTCGTTGCAGGTAGTTGAGGGCCAGATAGTGGTGCAGCATGGTGCGTTCGTAATCGGGGGTGAGGTAGGCCATCGACTGGTCGTTGGTGAGCAGGCTGCCCACCTGATCCAGACCGTGGCTCAGCCGGTATTCGGCCTGATTGTCTTCCCACTGAAGGCGGCTGTCGGCGGCAGAAAACGCCTGCTTGCTGCCCGCATCCTGACCGGCGAGCCAGGCGATGCGCCCCTCTTCAAGGCGATCGAGGACAAAGGTGTCATCGCCGAGGGTGGAGTCGCGCACCTCGGGCAGCGCTTCGGCGGCATGGCCCAGCAGCAGCTGGTTGCGCAATGGCACCATCTGATCGGAGTAGGAGACGAACATGTCTTGCCAGCGGGAGGCGCAGCCCCCCAGCAACAGCAGGGCGCCGCAGAGCAGCAGGGCGCTGCGGCAGGTAGTGATGTAGCGAGTCATTACAGGCTGAGCAGCGGTCCCAGCGGCTGGCCACCGACCAGATGCATGTGGATGTGGTAGACCTCCTGCCCGCCGTGGCGGTTGCAGTTCATGATGAGGCGGTAGCCATCCTCGGCAATACCTGCGTCGGCGGCGAGTTTGCGGGCCACGGTGAACATCCGGCCAAGGGCCTGCTCGTGCTCCGGCTCCACATCGTTGACGGTGGGGATCAGCACATTGGGAATGATCAGCACGTGGGTCTTGGCCTTGGGCTGGATGTCCCGGAAAGCGGTCACCAGATCGTCCTGATAAAGGATGTCGGCGGGGATCTCTTTGCGGATGATTTTGCTGAAAATGGTTTCTTGCGCCATGGCTAACTCCCTTATGAGAAAAAGAAAATCGAATTTGGATCCCAAGCGGCTCCGCGCTGCACGGCAAGTGTGACACAAGCCGAGATTTGACACAGCTGATGTCCCATTCCCTTCAGTTATTGTTAAAAATACCGATAGCCGGAGGGACGTCATCTGTAGCGCCTGTTCAGGGTGGTCTGCAGGGTATCAAAAGGACGGGGTACTCAGGCAAGGGACTTTTGCATATACAGCGGGATAATAATGAAACAATCAATGTCGGATCTCTCCATCTTGCAGCGGGTCTATCTCGGCTTCGCTATTCTGGTGGCCGTGATGGTGGCCAGCTCACTGCTCACATTTCGTAGTCAGGAGACCCTCGGCGGGGCGCTGGAACAGGTTACCCAGCAGTCGATGCCGCTGGTGATCGCCAGCAGTCAGACCCAGATCAGCCTACTCAGTGCCAACAAGTGGCTCGGGGATGTGCTGACCGAGCAGGACCCCAAACAGCTGCCGGCCGAAGTGGCCGAGCTGAAACAGGCCAAGGCGCAGGTCGACAAGACCCTGGCCGCCTTGCGTCAGCAGGTGGCCGAACACCCCGAGCTGCAGGGCGAGATGACCGCCCTTGGCGAGCAGGTGGCGAGTTATCTGGAACTGACCGATACCCTGCCGGGTGAGCACGAGGCGCTGCTCACCCGATTGCACAAGGTCAATCTGGCCAAGGGGCAGTTTCAGGTCAGTCTGCCCCAGTTCAAGAAGAATCTGGGTGACATGATGATCACCATCGACGACAGCTTCATCAAGATGCTCTCCGAGACCCTGACCACCAAGCTCTCCGCCATCGAACTTTCCACCATGGATGCGCTCAACCAGACCATCCCGGCTCCCATCGAAGGGGCGCTCAAGCGCAACAAGATGCAGATCGAGGGGTTCAACAGCACCATCAAGGATCTGCAGGGTGAGCTCAAGAATTTCGAGAACGACATGGGCCATTATGTTCACGGCTTCGTGCGCGACACCACCGCCAGCGAAGGGGTGCTGGCCCAGTATCTGGCGCTGATGAAGCAGCAGGAGCTGATGCGGGAGAAGAGCAAGCAGGCCAGCGCTCTTATCGTCGAGATCCAGAACCGGCTGGAGCGGATGACAGCGAGCAGCCAGCAGCTGATGAACGGCAGTATCCAGCATGCCAAAGAGGTGCAGCGCCAGAGCACTTTGACTCAGGGGGCGAGCATAGTGGTCGCCATTCTGATCGCCATGCTGGTGGCCTACACCCTGGGCAAGGCGATCCGCCGTCCGCTGCGGGAGCTGCTGCGAGTCCTCTCCGAGGTGACTCGCGGCGACATGACCCAGCGCATCGGCTTTCAGAGCAAGAACGAATTTGGTCAGCTGGGCAGCCAGCTCAACCTGCTGATCGAACAGATGGGGGAGGTGCTGGCCCAGCTATCCAACGCATCTGCCCAGCTTAACGATGCCGCCCATGGCAACCGCCATACCACCGAATCGGTGCGGGCCGATCTGGAGAAACAGCGGCAGGAGACCGCCTCGGTCGCCGCCGCCATGACCCAGATGGAAGCTTCGGTACGCGAGGTGGCGCAGGCTGCCAACCAGACTCTGGAGCGGGTGATGGATGTGGAGAAGGCCTCCGAGATGGGGCGCAAGGTGATGGCGGGCAATATCACCACCACCCATCAGCTGGCGGGCAAGCTGCAACAGACCGGCAAGGTGATTGGCGATGTGAGCAGCATGAGCAGCCAGATCGGCAATATCCTCGACGTCATTCGTGGTATCGCCGAGCAGACCAACCTGCTGGCTCTCAACGCGGCCATCGAGGCGGCGCGTGCTGGCGAGCAGGGGCGCGGATTTGCGGTAGTGGCCGACGAGGTACGCAGTCTGGCGGGGCGCACCGCGCAATCCACCAGCGAGATCCAGACGATGATCGAGAACCTGCAGCAGGGGGTCGCCAGAGCGGTGACCGTGATGCAGGAGTGCTCGCGCGAGATGGACAGCTGCATGGATCAGAGCTCCCACGCCAACAACGCCATGGAGGAGGTGCAGGGGATCGTGGTGCTCATCAGCGACATGTCGAGCCAGATTGCCTCTGCCGCCGAGCAGCAGCAGGCGACCAGCGCCGACATCGCCACCAACCTTAACCGCATCTCCGATATCTCGGATCTCAACTATCAGGGGATCGAGCGGGTGGCCCAGACCAGCCAGCAGCTCGACTCCCTCGCCGAGCAGCAGGAGAGCCTGGTCAAGCGCTTCCGCCTGAGCGCCTGATGGCAACAGGCTGAAACAACAAGGCCCCGCAGCTGCGGGGCCTTGTTGTTTGTGACAGTGACAAGAGGATCAGGCGTAGGCGATGGCGCCCTTGCCGACCCCTTCATAGGCGACAATCTTGACGAACTTGTCGCCCACCATCTTCTTCACTTCACGGGCGATGTAGCAGGCCAGCAGCTCGACCGTGGTGTCGGTGTCGATCATCTCCACCTCGGTGGTGGGGATGGCCAGCTGGAACAGCCCCTGTGGAGCCACATATTTGAAGCCGGTGTGGTGTTCACCCAGCTGAACGTTGGCACGGGCACTGAGGGCCAGCTCTGCGAGGGCAACTTTATCTTCATCGGTGCCGAGATAGATATCGGCCCAGCGTTCGGCCCAGTTAAGCTCCAGCTCGCCATCACGCTCGCCATCAATGTGGATCTCGATGGGGGAGCGGTGGCCGTGGGCGATACGCTGGCAGTTGCCATCGTGCTTCTTCAGGCCGTGGCTGTAGTGATAGAAGGGGCCATCGATGGCTTCCTGACGCAGGGTCAGCGACAGATCCTTGATGTTGCCCGGCAGCCGCTTGGCCAGAACCGCCAGCAGGTAGCGGGTGACCGACTCCTTGTCGACCTGCGGGGCAGGGATAAAGGCAAAACCCTGGGTCGGGCAGCGCAGGTGGATGGAGCGGCCGGGGCGCAGCAGATCGACGCAGCTCTCGCCATCTTCCAGCGTCTCGACATGCACCAGAGGGCACTCGGTCGGGACCAGCAGCTTGTGATCCACCTCGTCATCGATGATCGACTTGATCAGCTTCTTTACCCGGCCGAAGTCCAGCAACATGCTCATCTCGTTGAGCTCGCCGCTCATTTCGATATCTACCAGCCAGCTCTCACCTACCATGCCGCGGCGTTCGCAGAGGTAGCTGGAGTCGATCACGGTCAAATCTCTTACAAATAACTTCATCAGTCAGGCCTTGCTACAGAGAAAGGGCAGTTTTGCGCTATTATGACCCGCGATTATCGGCAAAGGAACTGGAACCCCCCATGAACAAACTGCTTATCAAGAATGCCACCCTGGTCAACGAAGGCCGTATCTATGCCTCCGACGTGTTGATCGAGGGGGAACGGATTGCCCGCATCGCACCCGATATCGACGCGCACGATGCGGTGGTGATCGATGCCGCAGGTCGCCACCTCATCCCCGGAATGATCGATGATCAGGTCCACTTCCGGGAGCCGGGGCTGACCCACAAGGGGACCATCGCCAGTGAATCCCGGGCCGCCGTCGCCGGTGGTACCACCAGTTTCATGGAAATGCCCAACGTCAATCCCCAGACCACCACCCTCGATGCCCTCGAAGCCAAATACCAGATCGCCGCCAACTCCTCCGTTGCCAACTACAGCTTCTATCTGGGCGCCACCAACGACAACCTGGAAGAGATCAAGCGACTCGATCCCAAGCAATCCTGCGGGGTCAAGGTGTTCATGGGCTCCTCGACCGGCAACATGCTGGTGGACAATCAGGAGACCCTGGCAGCCATCTTCCGCGAGAGTCCGGTGATGATCGTTACTCACTGCGAAGACACCCCGACCATCGCCAAAGCCGAAGAGGCGGCGCGGGCCAAGTGGGGCGAGAATGTGCCGATGGGCGAGCATGGTCGCATTCGCAGTGACGAGGCGTGCTACAAATCCTCCAGCATGGCGGTGGCGCTGGCCAAGCAGTATGGTGCCAAGCTGCATGTGCTGCATCTGACCTCCGCCAAGGAGCTGTCGCTCTTTACCGCCAGTCACGATCTCAGTGAGCTGAAAGACAAGAACATCACCGCCGAGGTGTGTGTTCACCATCTGTTCTTCAACGAAGCCGATTACGACACCCTCGGCAGCCAGATCAAGTGCAACCCGGCGGTGAAGAGTGCCGCCGATCAGCACGCGCTGCTCGATGCGGTGCGCAATGACGTACTCGACATCATCGCCACCGACCATGCCCCCCATACCTGGGAGGAGAAGCAGAACAGCTACTTCAAGGCGCCGTCCGGTGTGCCGCTTGTGCAGCACTCCCTGCAGGCATTGCTGGAGCTCTACCATAACGGCGTGTTCACCCTGGAGACCATCGTCAAGAAGACCTCCCATGCGGTGGCCGAGCGTTTTCAGGTGCAGGATCGCGGCTACATCCGCGAGGGCTACTTTGCCGATCTGGTGCTGCTGGATCTGGGCAAGCCCTATGTGGTCAACGATGACAACATCCTCTACCACTGTGGCTGGTCGCCCTTCAACGGCTACCGTTTCCACAGCACGGTGGAGATGACGCTGGTGAACGGCCAGATCGCCTGGCAAAACGGGCAGGTCACTGACCAGATCCTGGGCAAGCGGCTGACCTTTAACCGCTGATTGTTCGCAAAGCAGGCGAACGCACCATTGTCGGGGAATTGGCGGCGTTTCTTTGTTGACAGGGCTGGGCCATCTCCATAAACTCAGCCCCCGTCAGCTCAGACTGACTTCGTCGGCGTGTAGCGCAGCCAGGTAGCGCACTGTCATGGGGTGTCAGGGGTCGGAGGTTCAAATCCTCTCACGCCGACCATCATTCCCCGGAAAAGGCCTTGTCAAACGACAAGGCCTTTTTTCTTTTCTGCTCTTTGCCGTTGCTGCGATTGTCTATCCCCCTTGCGCTGTGCTGTAGTAGCGGCACTGTTCTGCCCTGACGGGGATTATCGTGTCTCTCTCTGCATCCATCTGGCGATCTCTGGTTTTGCTCTCGTTTCTGCTCGGTGGCTGTGCCACGCCATATCAGCAGGAGAAGTCGTTCTGGAACGGTCGCACCGGCTTTTCCGAGACCCGCCTTGCGCCTGACAAGTGGCAGCTGGAGTTTGTCGGCAACGGTCTGGTGGACAGGGAGACGGCCCGCAAATATGTGCTCAAGCGGGCAGGGGAGCTGGCGCAGCGGGAGGGTTACCCCATGCTGCAGGTGGAGGAGCTGACCATTGCGCGCGATGCGATAAGGGTGACCCCGGAGCGCCCCATGTTCGGCTTTGACGAGGATGAGCCGGACACCTTCATGGCGCAGATGCAGGTACAGCACACCATCTCGGCCCTGCTTATCTTCCGGTTGCTAAAGCGGGCAATTAATGAACAGTCGCTTTCCACCAAATATCTTGCTGATATTAAAATAAACGGTGATTAATATTGGTTTGTTGCAAGATCCATATCACATACATCTAACGGCAGCATAAAATTCTGGAGTAAGCCTCTAGATTTACCCCCTGCTTTTAGGCATTCTCCCAGCATACCAGCCGCCAGGAATCAACGGCTCGGATCACAAAAACGGACTGTAGTGGCTCCCATGCCACTGTCAACGGCTTGCACCAATCAAAACCGGGACTCCCCCATGAAAATGAATAAACTGACGGTCGCCATCCTCATTTCGATGTTGCTTGGCATCCTTACCGGCCAGGGCTATCGCCTGTTTGCTGCCGATCAGGCGGCAGACTTTGCAAACAACATCACGATCCTGACCGATATCTTCCTGCGACTGATCAAGATGATCATCGCGCCATTGGTCTTCACCACCCTGGTGGTCGGCATCGCCAAGATGGGTGATACCCGCACTGTGGGTCGTATCGGTGCCAAAACCCTCGGCTGGTTCATGCTGGCCTCCCTGCTCTCCCTGAGCCTGGGTCTGGTGATGGTCACCCTGATGCAGCCGGGTGTGGGCCTCTCCCTCTCCCTGCCCAATGATGCCGCTACCTCTGGCATCTCTGCCGGCGCGATTACCCTGAAAGATTTCGTGACCCACGCCATTCCCAAAAGCGTGGTCGAGGCGATGGCCACCAACGAGATCCTGCAGATCGTGGTCTTCTCCCTGTTCTTTGGTCTGGCCGCTGCGGCGCTGGGCGATCTGGCCAAACCGGTGGTGGTGCTGATGGCCAGTGCTGCCGAGATCATGCTGAAAGTGACCGGCTACGTGATGAACTTTGCACCGTTCGCCGTGTTTGGCGCCATTGCCGCCATGGTGGCCAAAGAGGGGCTGGGTATTCTGGTTACCTACGGCAGCTTCATGGCCCAGTTCTACATCGCGCTGGCCTGCCTCTGGCTGCTGCTGATCGCCATGGGTGGCGCCTTCCTGCGTGGCCGCATCATCAAACTGCTGGCGATGATCCGCGAACCCATCCTGCTTGCCTTCTCTACCGCCAGCTCTGAAGCGGCCTATCCGAAGACGCTGGATCGTCTGGAGAAGTTCGGTTGTGACAAACGTATCGCCAGTTTCGTGCTGCCAATGGGTTACTCCTTCAACCTCGACGGCTCCATGATGTACTGCACCTTCGCGGTGATGTTCATCGCTCAGGCTTATGGCATCGAGCTCTCCACCGCCCAGCAGATCACCATGCTGCTGCTGCTGATGGTCACCTCCAAGGGGATGGCCGGGGTGCCGCGTGCCTCTCTGGTGGTGATTGCCGCGACCCTGAACCAGTTCCATATTCCGGAAGCGGGCATCCTGCTACTGCTGGGTATCGACCACTTCCTCGATATGGGCCGCTCTGCCACCAACGTGCTGGGCAACGCCATCGCCGCCAGCGTGGTCGCCAAGACCGAAGACAGTCTGGGCGAGACCGAGGAGCTGGGCGAGAGTGCTCCCGCCAAGGCATAACCATGGCTTGAGCTGACCAGAGGGTTGGCCGGTGCAAAGAGAAATCCCCGTCATGACCATGGCGGGGATTTTTTTATGGCTGGCCGGTTTAGAAGCCCGAACCGGGTTGCCGCAAAAACGCCGCTTCTTCCGGCGTGCTGGTACGACCCAGTATGTCGTTGCGGTGGGGGAAGCGGCCAAACCGTTCGATGATCACCTGATGGCGGCGGGCAAAATCGGCAAAGCCCGCGAAGGTCTCGTTCACTGGGGAGTGCGCCTGCTCGGCGGCCAGCTCTTCAAACAGGGCCACGCTTCTGGCTTGCTGCTCGCGGGACTCCGCGTGTTCCAGCGGCAGATAGAAGAAGACCCGCTCCAGCGGCGAGAGCTGCCGATCCATGCCAAGGGATAGCCCCTTGAGGCACTGCTCGCGGGCGAGCGGATCCCGGGCAAAGGCGGTAGGTGTGCCGCGATGGATATTGCGCGGCAACTGGTCGAGCAGCAGGATCAGCGCCAGCCTGCCACTGGGCAGGTCGGCCCAGTCGGCCAGCTCCCCGTTGGCGGCCGCCTCTGCCTGCGCGCCAAAGCGCCGGGCCAGCAGGGCATCGGTCTCGCTACTTTTGCCCCACCAGAGCGGGGCTTGTCGTTTGGCGCGCAGGGCGTCGTCGGCCGGGTCGCCAAACCAGAAATAGAGCAGAGGTTGCCAGGGCTGCATGGGGACTCCTTGCTGGTGTGTTGAGGAGGGCCAATAACAAATGGCTCCGGGGTGCTGCCGAAACGGTAGCTTCTCGTTACACTGTGCCATCTTTTGCCCGAAAGAAGTAACCCCAGATGGCGAGCGACGGTTGCCTGGCGCGGCCGATGATGGCCTGCCATCGCCATGAGGTGGCCCTGCTGACCCTGATGGTCATCAGACCGCACACCTCTCTCCCGGGGTTGTTCTCACTGATATAAGGAATCTCTGATATGGCCGGAACCAGTTTGTTGGCCCTGCTCGACGATATCGCCAGCGTGCTCGATGACGTGGCGCTGATGACCAAGATGGCGGCGAAGAAGACCGCCGGGGTGTTGGGGGACGATCTTGCCCTCAATGCGGAGCAGGTCTCCGGAGTGCGTGCCGAGCGGGAGCTGCCGGTGGTGTGGGCGGTGGCCAAGGGGTCATTTCGCAACAAGTTGATTCTGGTGCCCGCCGCCATCGCCATCAGCGCCCTGGTGCCCTGGCTCATTACCCCGCTCTTGATGCTGGGGGGCGCCTACCTCTGCTTTGAAGGTGCCGAGAAGCTGGCGCACAAGTTTTTGCCTCATCAGGAGGAGGGAGAACATCATGCCGGCCCCATTCCTGACGATCTGGTGGCCTTCGAGCAGCAGAAGGTGAAGGGGGCGATCCGCACCGACTTTATCCTCTCCGCCGAGATCATCGTCATCGCCCTTGGCACTGTGCAGGGGGCGAGCATCGCCCTGCAGCTCTCGGTGGTGGCGGGTATCGCCCTGCTGATGACCATCGGGGTCTACGGGTTGGTGGGGCTGATCGTCAAGCTCGATGACATCGGTCTGCATCTGCTGCAAAAGCCCGATGGCAGCGCCCTGCGCCGCGCGGTGGGGCAGGGACTGCTGAGTACGGCGCCCAAGCTGATGCATCTGCTGGCGCTGGTGGGGACGATCGCCATGTTTATGGTGGGCGGCGGCATTCTGGTGCATGGTTGGCCTTTCGCCCATCACCTCATTGAAGGCGCCGCCGCTGTTGTCGCCACTCTGCCCACTGTAGGGGCCGTACTGGCAGTGGTGACGCCGACTCTGCTCAACGCCGTGGCCGGTGTGGTGGCGGGCCTGCTGCTGGTGCTGGCGATGACGCTGATAAGCAAACTCAAGCCAGCCAAATAAGCGTCTGCATTATCTTTCGGGGCCGCCAGCGAGAAGCGCTGGCGGCCATCTCTCCCTGTTTGACATCTTCATAACGAGCCTTCAATGCAAGCAACCCGATACCTTCAGCAGTGGCACAACAAACATATCTATCCTGCTCTCGACAGCCCCGAGCTTGAGTCCGACATGGCCGAGGCCCGTGCTGCCCTTGCACCACTGGCGGCGCTGGTCGCCAATCTGGCCGACCTTGCGGGGGATGCGCGGCAAGATTGTCTGCGGGAGGTGCGCCTGCGTGCCCGCCGCATTCGCCATATCGGCTGGAACGTGGCGATTCTGGCCGCCTGCCGGGGCAGTCAGGATGCCCGCGATACCCAGGCCAAGCAGCTGGCATCCCGTGCTCGCGCCCTCAATGCAGATCTGTTCAAGACGCTGGCGCCGGTGGAGGACCTGATGCTGGCGCTGCCGGAGGCCGAATTTGGCCTGCTGATGGCGGATCCCCTGCTTGGTGAGGAGGAGTATCGCCTGCGTCATGAACGCAGATTGCAGGATCAGCGCCTGCCGGTGGCGGCAGAGCAGCTGGTGATCGGTCTTGGTACCGATGGGCTGCACGCCTGGGGCAACCTCTACAACGATCTGGTGGGCAAGATCCGGCTGGTGATCGATGGCCGCGAGATGGGACTCGCAGAGGCGAGCAATCTGCTCTCCAGCCCGCTGCGCTCCCTGCGCCGGGAAGCATTTGATGCCATCAGCGCTGGCTGGGAGGGAGAGCAGGAGACGGTGGCCGCCATCCTCAACGCCCTCAACGGCTGGCGGCTGGAGCTCTCGCGTCAGCGCGGCAGCGAGCGGCTGCTCGATGCACTCGATCTCTCCTGTCATCAGAGCCATATCGAGCGCGCCACCCTGGATACGCTGATGAGCGAGACCTGGCAGGCCCGAACCCTTGGTCAGCGGGCGCTGGAGCTGATGGCCGCACGCCTTGGCATCGACGATCCGGGTGCCGAGGATCTCTTTGCGCCGCCTCCGGCTGCCAGCAGCCGCGAGATCCCGTTCGAGGAGGCGATCGAGCTGATTGCAGCTGCCTTTGCCCGCTTCGATCCCGAGATGGGGGAGTTTGCCCGGATGATGGCCGAGAAGGGGTGGATCGACGCGGCCCCTACGCCAAATCGCCGCACCGGCGCCTACTGCACCAAATTTGCCGAACCGGTCGAGCCGCGGGTCTTCGTCACCTATGCCGGCACCATGGACAACGTCATTACGCTGGCCCATGAACTGGGCCACGCCTGGCACAACTGGGTGATCCGCGATCTGCCGATGAGTCAGCGCAGCTATCCCATGACGCTGGCCGAAACGGCCTCCATCTTTGCCGAGACCCTGGTGCGCAGCGCCCTGTTCGAGCAGGCAGAAAGTCCCGAGGAGCAGTTGGCGATTGCCTGGGCCGGGGCCGATGGCGCAGCTACCTTCCTGGTCAATATCCCGGCCCGTTTCGACTTCGAGCGGGGGCTGGTGGCCGAGCGGGAGCATGGCTATGTTGCGCCGGCCCGCCTCAAGGCGCTGACCGATGAGGCGTGGGGACGCTGGTATGAGAAGAGCCTCTGCCGCTATCACCCCATGTTCTGGGCGGCCAAGGCGCACTTCTCCATCGCCGGGCTGGGTTTTTACAACTATCCCTATCTGTTCGGTTATCTCTTCAGCCTCGGCGTGTATGAGCAACTGATGAGTCGCAAGGCGGCGGGAGACGACAATGTGGCGCAGGCGTACCGCGACCTGCTGCGCGATACCGGCCGCATGAGCGCCGAGGCGCTGGTGGCAAAACATCTGGGGCAGGATATTCGCCAGTCGGCCTTCTGGCAGGGGAGTCTGGCGCAGGTGGCGCAGGCGGTAGAGCGCTTCGCACAGCTGCCAGCCTGATTGGGTAGCGGTGATGTGAGGGGCAGGCCCCGGACCGTTGTCCGGGGCCTGTTGGTTATGCCTGCTCCTGCTTCGGTTTGACCGGGCCGACCAGCAGTGGCTTGGTCTGGTGGGTCAGATCCGGTTGGTAGCCGTTGAAGAAGAGGTTGAGCACCACCGAGCTGATGGTGGCCAACAGGATGCCGCTATGAAACAGCGGCTGCAGTGCCGCCGGGAAGTGCTGGAAGAAAGAGCCGGAGACGGTCGGGATCATGCCGATCCCGAGGCTGATGGCGACGATATAGAGATTGTGGCGGTTGGTGTTGTAGTCGGCCCGCGCCAGAATGCGGATCCCGGTTGCCAGCACCATGCCGAACATCACTATGCCTGCGCCCCCCAGCACGAAGGGAGGGATGGAGGCGACCATCACCGACATCTTGGGGATAAGGCCAAAGGCGAGCAGGATCCCCCCTGACATCACGCAAACCCAGCGGCTCGATACCCCGGTCACGCTCACCAACCCGATATTCTGGGAGAACGAGGTGTGGGGGAAGCTGTTGAAGACACCGCCTATGATGGTGCCGATGGCATCCACCCGCAGCCCGCGTACGATATCGCCGCGACTGGCCGGGTGGCCAACGATGTCACCGAGCGCCAGAAACATCCCCATCGACTCGATAAAGGTGATCAGCATGATCACCGTCAGGGTGGCGATGGAGATGGGGTCGAAGGTGGGCCAACCAAAGGCAAACGGCACTATGGGGGCAAACCAGGCCGCCTCACCAAGACCGTCGAGACTCACCTCTCCCATGGCGATGGCTACTATGAAGCCGAAGATGATCCCGAGCAGCACCGAGATATTGCTGAAAAAACCTTTGGTGAAGCGGGTCACAGCCAGAATGAAGGCGAGCACCACAAAGCTGGTGCCGATATAGCGCAGGCTGCCATATTCGGGGTTGCCCTTGCCCCCCGCCATCCAGTCGATCCCCACCTGCATGATGCTGATCCCGATGGAGGTGATGACCACCCCGGTTACCACTGTGGGGAAGAGCGGCATCAACCGACCTATCAGGGGCACCAGCAGGGTCGAGATGATACCAGCGGCTATAGTGGCGCCGAAGATGCCAGTGAGCCCCAGATCCGGGTTGGCACCGATGGCCAGCATGGGCATTACGGCGGCAAAGGTGACCGACATGATGACCGGTAGCCGGATCCCGGCGAAACGCCCGATACCGACACACTGCAGCAGGGTGACGATGCCGCAGCAGAAGAGATCCGAACTGATAAGGTAGGAGATCTGCTCCTTGGGCAGTCCCAGACTGCCGCCTATCACCAGTGGGACGGCGACGGCGCCGGCGTACATCACCAGCACATGCTGCAGGCCGAGGGTAAATAGCTGGCCAGCGGGGAGCATGCGCTCCACTTCGTCATCGGGACGTATTCGCTTTCCCGGTCGGGAGGCGGGGGGATTGGTCTCGTTCATCAACAGATCTCTCCTTGGCGAGCCCCGGCAACAGGCTGGGGCAAGATAGGGAAAGCCGCGGCTTTCCCGGTCACAGATGTTATCGAGTGCGTGGATCGCCAAGCTCATCCGGATTAGCAGGAGGGAGGGATCCGGTGCAGGCCATGGTCAGTGCACAAAACATGCTCAATCGTGACTGGTGGTGAAAACGTTTGGCTTTTTTGAGGGATCAATCACATCCGGATCGGGATCAGGCACAAGAAGAGGGACAAAGGGCTTAGCCGGGCATCTCAGATTGGTAATGGCGGTATCATTTTTGGCCACCGCCTCTCACTTTGATAGGGCTGGCCTGCGTGTTGCGCCGGGCAAGGGCTCATGCGCAGCATCTTGTTGCAGGGGCTGGCGTGATCCAAAGCAAGAAAGTTGGATGTTTTGGTGGCGCGTGAGGCTGCCGCTGGGGTAGTTTCGATAAAACCGACACAGATCCTGAGGTCTTATCCATGATCATCTACCTGCATGGCTTCGATGCCACCAGCCCCGGCAATCACGAGAAAGTGCTGCAGTTGCAGTTTATTGATGATGATGTGCGTTTCGTGCACTACAGCACGGTTCACCCCCGTCATGATATGAGCCACCTGCTCAAGGAAGTGAAGAAGCAGCTCGACATGAGCACAGATCCCAAGCCCCTCATCTGCGGTGTCGGACTCGGCGGTTACTGGAGCGAGCGCATCGGCTTTTTGTGCGGTATTCGTCAGGTGATCTTCAACCCCAATCTGCACCCCGAAGATAACATGCAGGGCAAGATCGACCGGCCGGAGGAGTACGAGGATATTGGCACCAAGTGTGTAACTGAATTTCGTAAGAAAAATTCAGGAAACTGCCTGTGCATCCTTTCCGTTCAGGATGAAGTGCGCGATAATCGGGACACTGAACGTGAATTGAAGAACTATTACGACATCGTGTGGGATGATCGCGAGACCCATAAGTTCAAAAACATCTCGCACCATCTGCAGCGGATGAAGGCCTTCAAAGAAGCCTGATCCATCACGTCGACCGATTTCGTTTTAGGGAGCCAATGGCTCCCTTTCGTTTTGAGGAACCGAGGAAAAATCATCATGATGAATATTGTCGTTGTAGGCGGCGGCGCCGGTGGTCTGGAGCTGGCCACCAGTCTTGGTCGCAAGCTTGGCAAGAAGAACAAGGCCAAGATCACTCTGGTCGATCGTAACCGCACCCACCTGTGGAAGCCCCTGCTGCACGAAGTAGCCACCGGCTCCATGGATGCGGGCATCGATGCCCTGAGCTATCAGTCTCACGCAAAAAACCACGGTTTCGATTTCCAGCTCGGCACCCTGACCGACATCAAGCGCGACGAGAAACGCATCGTACTGGCCCCGATCCACGACGACAGTGGCGACATCGTGGTCAACGAGCGCGAGTTGCCTTACGACTATCTGGTGATGGCTATCGGCTCTGTTTCCAATGACTTCAACACCAAGGGCATCAAGGATCACTGCATCTTCCTGGATAGCCCCTCCCAGGCGCACCGCTTCCACAACAGCATGATGAACCGCTTCCTGCAGTTCGCGACCGAATATCAGCCGGGCGACAAGGTGAAGATTGCCATCGTTGGCGGCGGCGCCACCGGCGTCGAGCTCTCTGCCGAGCTCTACAACGCGGTCGAGCAGCTCTACGCCTACGGCTTCAAGAACCTCACCACCGACAGCCTGAAGGTGACGCTGGTGGAAGCGGGCCCCCGTATCCTGCCGGCCCTGCCGGAGCGCATCAGCGGCGCCGCTCATCAGGAGCTGGTCAAGCTGGGTGTGGATGTGCGCACTGCCACCATGATCACCGAAGCGACTGCCGAAGGTCTGCATACCAAGGATGGCGAGCTGATTGAAGCTGACCTGATGGTATGGGCGGCCGGTATCAAGGCGCCGGATTTCATGAAGGATATCGCCGGTCTTGAGACCAACCGCATCAACCAGCTGGTGGTGAAAGAGACCCTGCAGACCACCCGTGACGAGAACATCTTCGTCATCGGTGACTGCGCCGCCTGCCCGCAGCCAGATGGCAAGTTCGTGCCGCCGCGCGCCCAGTCTGCCCACCAGATGGCCAGCCAGGCATTCAAGAACATTCTGGCCAAGATGAACGGTGGCGAGATGAAGCCCTACCTCTACCACGACCACGGTTCGCTGGTATCCCTCAGTCGCTTCTCCACCGTGGGCAGCCTGATGGGCAACCTGATGCGCGGTTCCATGATGGTGGAGGGCTACATCGCCCGTCTGGTCTACATCTCCCTCTACCGGATGCACCAGATCGCCCTGCATGGCTACGTCAAGACCGGCCTCATCATGCTGGTGGGTCGCATCAACCGGGTACTGCGTCCGACCCTGAAGCTGCACTAAGCCGGGATTTGTCACAATTCGGAATAGCAAAAGGAGAGGCCATGGCCTCTCCTTTTTTATGCGCGCAGATGGGGGAAAGGAGTTATTTGCCCAGATAGGTGCGATCGAAGAAGGTGTTGACCCAGTGGGGGCGGTAGATGGCGAGCACCGTCATCGCCATGCCGTTGAGCAACGCTTCGGGAAAGAGCAGCAGCGGCCAGATGGAGAGGTAGTCTGCCGTGATGGTATGCCAGGGGTAGCTGCCGCTTATCCCCATCAGCAGGGCGCTGGCTGCCACCTTGACCGAGATGGCGAGGGCGCCGCCAAGAAAGGCGGCAACGAAGATATAGACAAAGAGATGGCGCGGCAGCCAGGCCCAGCTGGCCAGAAACAGCAGCCAGCTGGTGGCTACCGGCAGGGCAATGCCAACCAGCGCCTGCCAGCCAAAGTCGGCCAGATTGGTGACGCCAAAGTAATCGAGTACCAGCAGGGTCAGGCAGGGGGCGAGCAGGGCCAGCCGCCAGCCCAGCAGCAGGGTGAGGGTGGTGAGTCCGAGAAAATGCACCTCCAGTCCGTCGTGCAGACCGGCGCGCAGCGTCCAGAGCGGGATGAGAGCGATGGCGCTCCCCAGCAGTAGATGCTGGTAGAGGGGGTTGTCATGAAGCAGTTGCCACAGGGTGCGGCGCAGGCTGAAAGTCAGTAGCAGCAGCCAGATCAGAAGAGCGGCGAGTTGTCCTTCACTCATCATTCGTTCACTCACGAGGCAGTCAGATTACGCCGGGCAGCCAGATCCCTGCCACCCGAAAACAGAGCAGGCTGACGAGTCAGCCTGCTTGCACATCAATATTTCACGTTGTTGTGGTACTTGCCAAGGATCCCCTTGACCCGCTCCATGGTCTCCTTGCTGGGGGGCTTGATCCCGCTCAGCTCGTAAGGATCACCCAGCACATCCCACTTGTGTTTGCCGAGTTCGTGATAGGGGAGCAGCTCCACCTTCTCGACGCTCTCGCCCAGCTCGGCGATAAACTGACCCAGCCCTTCGGCGCTCTCGTCGTCGTCGCTCCAGGTCGGCACCACCACGTAGCGGATCCACATGGTCTTGCCTTTGGCTGCCAGATAGCGGGCAAACTCCAGGGTGTACCTGTTGCTGACGTGGGTCAGCGGAATGTGTTTCTCGTCATTGATCTGCTTGATGTCGAGCAGCACCAGATCGGTCTGGTCGAGCAGCTTGTCCACCTGTTCGTCGAGATGACGGACGAAGCCGTTGGTATCGAGGCAGGTGTGGATCCCTTTCTCTTTGCAGGCGGTAAAGAGTTCGGTGATGAAAGCAGGTTGCAGCATGGCTTCACCGCCGGATGCGGTCACACCGCCACCGGAGGCATTCATGAAGTGGCGATAGCTGGTGATGTCACTCATCAACTCCGGCACTGTCACTTCGCGGCCACCCTCGGTATCCCAGGTATCGCGGTTGTGGCAGTACTTGCAGCGCATCAGGCATCCTTGCATGAATACGATAAAGCGTATTCCCGGACCGTCGACGGTACCGCAGGTTTCAACGGAATGGATCCGGCCAATGGCGCCGTGACTCTCGGCTTGTTCACTGATTTCAACGGCAGGGATCCGGTTAATGACTGACATAGACAACTCCAACGATTCGAGCAGGCCGTTATTTTATTACATAAACCCCTATTGATCCTACACCTTTAGTCCGGCCCGTTGCCGTACAGCAGCTGTTCCAGCTCCCTGATGGTGAGCGGGCGGCTGGTGAGGAACCCTTGATAATGCTGACATCCCAGCTCTCTGAGAATGGCCAGCTGTGCCTCCTCTTCCACCCCTTCGGCGGTGACGGTAAAGCGGAATACCTGAGCCAGATCGAGGATTGCCTTGACGATGGCCCGGTCCTGTTCGCTGTGCACCAGGGTCTGGATGAAGCTTCTGTCGAGCTTCACCTCATCGGCGGGCAGATCCCGTAGATAGGCGAGCGACGAGTAGCCGGTGCCAAAGTCATCGATGGAGATGAGGATGCCGAGCTCCTTGAGCTGGCGCATGCGGGCGATGCTCTCGATGCGATTCTCCAGCACCACGGATTCGGTTACCTCCAGCAGCAGGCGGGAGGGCGGGATGCCGGTATCGCGCAGAATGTACTCCACCTGCTGGACGAAGCCCTGGGTGTGGAACTGGCGGGCGCTGACGTTGACCGACAGATGGGGGAGTTGCAGACCGCGGTTGAGCCAGAAGCTGTATTGCGCGCAGGCGGTTTTCATCACCCAGTAGCCGATTTCGAGGATCAGGCTGGTCTCCTCGGCGATGGGGATGAATTCGCCGGGGGGCACCATAGTGCCATCGCTGCGCTGCCAGCGCAGCAGTGCCTCGACCCCCGAGAGGGTGCCGTTATCCACCCGATATTGCGGCTGGTAGTGCAACTGCAGCTCGTGGTGGCGCAGCGCATCGCGCAACTGGTTGGTGAGAGTGAGGCGGTTTTTTTCCTGCTCGGCCATCGCTTCGGTAAAGAAGACGTAGTTGCCCTGACCGGCGCGCTTGGCCATGTGAGTGGCCGTGTCAGCCTGCTGCATCAGGGTGAGGTGATCCATGCCGTTGCCGGCAAAGAGGCTGATCCCGACCGAAGCGCTGCAGTGCAGCTTGTGATCGGCTATTTCGAACGGGGTGCGAAACAGCCCCATCAACTCGCGTGCGAAGTGCTCTGCCAGAATTTTGGCGGTCACCTCACCCTGTCCAAGCTGGGTAAAGAGCAGGGCAAATTCATCCCCCGAGATGCGGGCCTGTACCAGATTGTCCTGCGGCAGCTCCCTGAAGCGGTGCACCACCGCCTGCAGCAGCAGATCGCCACAGGCATGGCCAAGGGAGTCGTTGATCGACTTGAAGTTGTCGAGATCGACCAGCAGTAATGCCCCCCACTGACCATCGGACGTCTCCAGCGTGCGCTGCAAAATGGTGTTGAGGCTGCGGCGATTGTGCAGGCCGCAGAGATCGTCGTAGTAGGCGAGCTGCTCTATGTGTCTGGCCGCCTCTTTCTCCTCGGTGATGTCGTAGAAGCTGCAGATGAAGTGGCTGAGTTCCCCCCGCTCATCCTTCACGCCGCTCACCATCAGGCGCACCGGGAAGAGGTGGCCATCCTTATGCAGGCAGCGCTCCTCACCCAGCCAGAACTCCTGCTCGGCCACGGCCCGACTGACATCCTCTTTCAGGTGATCGCCATAGTAGGTGGGGCGCAGCTTGCGGATGGAGTGGCCAACCACCTCCACCTCGCCAAATCCGGTGATGCGGGTAAAGGAGTGGTTCACCTTGAGGATGATGCCGTTGTGATCCATCACCAGCAGGCCATCGTGGGTATTGAAGGCCACTTCGGCCAGGCGCAGGGCGTCGTCGGTCGCAAGGCGCTTGAGCTCAATGGCGGCCCGCTCATGCTGGCTGCTCAAGAGATCCAGCAGCGGCTCCGGGTCACTCAGCGTCTCGTCGAGCAGCAGGGTGAGCTGGCCGGTTGGCGTGCCCCCGGCGTTGTGCAGCGGGATGCCGATATAGGCCCTGGCATTGAGGGCCAGCAGACGGTGCGCCTTGGGATAGCGCAGCGCCAGATCTTCCACATAGATAGCCTGCCCGTGCTGGAACAGCTCCCTGCCGGGGCCCGGATCCATCTGCAGGGGCTTGAGGGCGGAGAAGGTCTCCTCGTTGAGGACGCAGCGGGGAATGATCCAGAGATCCTGCCCTCGTGGCTGGAACTCGCCGATCCAGCCGGCACGCGCACCGCTGGCGGCTTTGGCCCACTGCAGCAACGTTTTGCAGTAGTCAATGCCGGTGAGCTGGTGCAGTTCGGCAGGCAGGGCGAGGTCGCTTGCGCTCTCCTCCTGCACCGGTTGCCAGTGGCCAAGCAGTTGGGCGCAGTGGCGCACCAGTTGCAGCATCTCGTCGCCAAGAGGAGTCGGGTCGAGATATTCGATGCTAAGCACGCCAAAGAGCTTGTCCTGCTCCAGCATGGCACCGTCGAGGCGCGAGCTGACGCCGGCACTGGCCAGATAGAGGTGGTTGCTCAGCATCGGCTGATGGGCCGCTTCGGAGAAGCTCAGGGATTTGCGGGTGCGCAGGGCACGGATATAGCGGCTGTCGCCACGAATGGGATAGATGCCATCAACACCCAGAGTAAAGACGGGAGTGAGCTGCTCGCAGCCCAGATCGCCGTTGGCCTGATAGTGCCAGAGAATGAGTCGATCGGCGCCCAGACTCTCCTTGAGGGTTTCCAGCAGGAGAGCATACTGTTGCTGGCTCGCCATCTGGCTAAGGCGCGGCAGTTGCAGTGCCAGCTCGGAAACCGGCTCCAGATGCCGGTGCTGCAGGCAGATAAGCCAGAAGCCATCCTGCTCGTGGGCGATGGCAATGTGCCATAGCTGGCCACCAAAGCGCAGGGAGAGTTTGCCGCCATGACCATTGGCCAGCATCTGCTCGATGGGCAGGCGCAGATCGGTGGGCAGCTGGGCAGGCCAGGGGGAGCGCGGTTCGTCGAGCCAGTAGAGCGGCGTTTGCATCACGTCGGTCAGGGCGACCAGCCGTTGGCTGCGCAGGTCCAGACGAAAGAAAAGGGGAGTCTGGAGGGCAGGGGGAAGATGACTGAGAGCGGTAGACGACATGAACGAACAACATCCTGTTAAGCAACCGTCGGGGCTGCAAGAATACTGCAAAATCGAGGGAAACAAAATTTCATTGAAATCTAAATTAGAGATTGCTAATTTATTGGCCATTATCTTCTAGGAGGAGTCTTGCAGATGAAACGGATCCTGATTATCGGTGGGGTTGCGGGGGGCGCATCGGCGGCCGCCAGAGCACGCCGGCTGAGCGAAGAGGCGGAGATCGTGATGTTCGAGCGGGGCGAGTTTGTCAGCTTTGCCAACTGCGGTCTGCCCTATCACATCGGGGGGGATATCCCCAATCGGGATGCCTTGTTGCTGCAGACTCCCCAGAGTTTCAAGCGCCGTTTCAACGTTGATGTGCGAGTCTTCCACGATGTGATCGAGATAGACAGGGCAGGCAAGACATTGCTGGTGCGCAACCTGCAAACCGGTGAAGAGCAGCGCGAACCTTATGACGTGCTGCTGCTGAGCCCGGGCGCTGCGCCGATCCGGCCGCCTTTCCCCGGTATCGATAGCCCCCGGGTGCATACCCTGCGCAATATCCCCGACATGGACCGGATTCTGGCCTCTCTTCACCACGATCAACCGCGTCACGTCACCGTGGTGGGCGGCGGTTTTATCGGGCTGGAGATGATGGAGGCGCTGCATCAGCGCAAGCTGGATGTCACTCTGCTGGAGCTCTCCGATCAGGTGATGGCGCCAGTGGACAGGGAGATGGCCAACATGCTCCATGCCCGCATCCGGGAAGAGGGGATCGACCTGCGCCTGCGCACCGGCCTCACCGCCATCGAGAGTCTGGATCTGCCTGCCGAGAAAACCGCCGCCGTTGCTACCGCCAACAGCGGTGGCCTGCGCCTTACCCTCAATGATGGCTCCCATCTTGATACCGGTCTCTTGATCCTCGCCATCGGCGTCAAACCGGAAACCCTGCTTGCCGCCAAGGCGGGGCTGGAACTTGGCCCGCGCGGCGGTATCAAGGTGGATGCCGGCATGCGCACCTCGGATCCCTTTATCTATGCGGTGGGGGATGCGGTGGAGGAGATTGACTTCGTCACCGGCGAATCAGTGCTGATCCCGCTGGCTGGCCCGGCCAACCGGCAGGGGCGCATCGCTGCCGACAATATGCTGGGCCGAGCCGAAACCTACAAGAAGACGCAAGGGACAGCCATCTGCAAGCTGTTCGACCTGGCGGTGGCCAGCACCGGCCTCAACGAGAAGCGACTGGTGCAGTTGGGATTGCCGTTCGAGAAGGTCTATGTCCATCCGGGCAGCCACGCCGGTTACTACCCGGGTGCCCATCCGGTCAGCCTCAAGCTGCTGTTTGCCCCCGATGGCAAGATTTACGGCGCCCAGGCAGTGGGCAAGGATGGCATCGACAAGCGTATCGACGTGCTGGCGGTAGCCCAGCGTGCTGGCCTGACCGTGTTTGACCTGCAGGATCTGGAGCTCACCTATGCGCCGCCCTTTGGCTCGGCCAAGGATGTGATCAACATGGCCGGGTTTGTGGCGAGCAACCACCTGAAGGGGGATACCCTGCTCTGCCACGTGGCCGAGGTGCAGGCTCACAATCCTCACCAGCAGGTGGTGGATGTGCGCAACGGCCCCGAGCTTGACAAGCTGGGCAGCATTCCGGGTGCCATGCATATCCCGCTCGACGAGCTGCGTGGTCGCCTCCATGAGCTGCCCAAGGAGAAGGAGCTGCTGATCAGCTGTCAGGTCGGGCTGCGTGGTCACGTCGCCTGCCGCCTGCTGAGCCAGCACGGCTTCAAGGTGAAGAACCTCTCCGGCGGCTTTAAAACCTGGCAGATGGCTACTGCCGAGTAACCCCTTTCTGTGCCTGTTTGCCCCTCTCTCTTGTGCGCGCAAGATGAGGGGCTTTTTCTTTTTGCCACACGGCACCTTTTCGCCTCATTTTTTTCTCTCTGCGAGACAAAATTAACGTTTTGTTCATGGGGGGAGTGCTATAACCCCTGCCTCGTTCACGGTGAACGTTGTGGTAGGGAGTAAGAGATGCTGGATATGTTGATGGCCATTTGGCATCAGGACTTTGATGCCCTGATCCAGATGCAGGCGGTGCCCATGCTCATCTGTTGTCTGATGCTGGTGCTGTTGCTGGAGTCGGCGTTTGTCTTTCTCCCCCTGCCGGGAGACAGTCTGGTGCTGCTGGCTGGTGGGCTGGTGGGGATGGGTGTTCTGGGGACGGAAGTGACGCTCATCTATCTGCCGCTGGCGGCGGGGCTTGGCTCCGTGCTGGCCTATCTGCAGGGCAGGGCGCTGCAGCGCACCCGCTTTATGGAGCATATCGAGCGGATGTTGCCGCCAGACAGTTTGCCCAAAGCGACCCGGCTGCTGAACCGGTATGGTTTTCTGGCCATGTTTGCCTCCCGCTTTATTCCGTTCGTCCGGGTGCTGACCCCCATGCTGATGGGGATAGGTCGCCTGAGCGTGCTGCGCATGTGCGTGGCGAGCTTTGCCAGTGCCGTGCTCTGGTCACTTTGTCTGAGTCTGGTGGGCAAGCTGGCGATGACGGTGCCTTTCTTTGTGGCACACAGCGAACTGCTGACCCGCATGTTGCTTATCACCTCTCTGGTGCTCTTCCTTATCGCCGTCACGGCCATTCTCTTTCGCTGGTTCAAGGGCGGCGCCAAAAGAGAGCAATCCCCACTCCGCTGATTTCGGTCTGCTGGGTGTTCGGCCGCTCTAAAGGGCGGCCGTTGTCGCAGCAAGGTTGCTTCTGCCTGATGTCGCGAGAATCCTCTTTGTGTCAGGGGCGCTCGATGCTTTATCCTGTTTGCTGCCTCGCTGCTGTTGCAGCGGATCCCAGCCAGGATGGAATCTATGCGCCTCTTTCACGCTCGCCCGGTTTCCCGTCGCTCTGTCCAAGGAGCACTCCCTCTGAATCGTCGCCGCTGGTCGGCCCTGCTGCTATCCGGGTTGGCCGGTTTGCTGCTGGCCGGTTGCGGCCCCGACAAGCCTGTCGCCAATGGGCCGACTACAAAGCCTGCCGCGCAGCAGGAAACGGGCGCACCAAGCGCAGTGGTGCAGGCCAATGCCCGCCAATATCGGGATGCCCCGGCGCTGGCGCTGGTCTTCTCCGGCCCCTTGGCGCCCAAGGCCAATTGGCAGAGCTGGCTTGGGGTCAGTGAAGGGGGCAAGCAGGTGCAGGGGGAGTGGATCCTCGCCGACGATGGTCGCACCCTCTATTTCCCGAACGTGCAGCCCGACAAGAGCTATGAGGTGAGTCTCAAGGCGGGGCTGGGCCCATCCCCCCGGAGCTGGATCCTCAAGACCCGGCCGCTGGAGGCGGGAGCCTCTTTTACCGCCAGTGGCATGGTATTGCCGCTGCGCGACGAGCTGCGCCTGCCCATCAGCGCGGTCAATGTGGATGAGGTCAATATCGACTTCTTTCGGGTCGATGCCGAATACCTGCCCCGTTTCCTGGCCGAATATCGCCCCGGTGCCGGCATGGGCAACTGGGAGCTCGAGCAGATCACCAAGCGGGCCAAGCGGGTGTTCAGCGGCCGCTATGCGCTGGAGCTTGATGCCAACCGGCGCGAGACCCGCCTCATCAATGTGAAGGAGCCGCAGCTGGCGGAGGCTGGTGTCTACTTTGCAGTGATGTCGCCCCTTGGCAACTACGACTGGCGCAAGGAGACCACCTATTTTGCGGTGAGCGACATGGGGCTCAGTGCCCGCCGCTACCGCGATCAGCTGGAGGTGTTCGTGAGCTCCCTGGCCAGCGCCGATCCGCTCAAGGATGTGCAACTCTCCCTGCTTGACGAGAAGGGCAACCGGTTGCAGGTGCAAAATACCGATCCGCAGGGCCATCGCCGCTTCGATCAGGTGCAGGGGGCCCGCTTGCTGCTGGCCGAACAGGGCAACCATCTGGCGGTGCTGCGCCTCGATGGGGCGGCGCTCGATCTCTCCACCTTCGATCTCGGCACCCAGCCCTGGCAGGCCCAGCAGTTGTATCTGTTCAGTGGACGCGATCTCTATCGCCCCGGCGAGCGGCTCGACAGTGAGATTTTGCTCAAGGGGCAGGATGGCCAGCTGCTGCCAGGCATGGCGGTGGAGCTGGAGGTGAAGCAGCCGGACGGTCAATTGCTCGAACAGAAACGGCTGCTACCCGATAGCCTTGGCGCCGCCCACTACGGCCTGCGTCTGCCGGACGATGCGCCGCTCGGGCGCTGGACCATCAACCTCAAGACCGCCGCCAGCAGCCGCTTCGAGTGGCCTTTTCTGGTGGAGGAGTTTTTGCCGGAACGGTTGAAACTGCAGCTTGGCAAGGGGCCGGATGGGGAAGTGACGAGTCTGGACGCCGCCCTCAGCCTGCCACTGCAGGGGGATTATCTCTACGGTGCGCCGGCCAGTGCCACTAAGGCCAAGGCGGAGGTGAAAATCAGCCGTGCCACCATGCCTTTTACCCAGTGGCAGGAGTTCACTCTGGGTGACGTGCTGCTTGCCGAGCAGGCCAAGGATCTCGAGCCGCTGAATCTCACCCTCGATACGCAGGGGCAGGGGACTTTTTCGTTAGCTGATGAGCTCGATGGGGTACGCGGTCTCGGGCCGCTGGAGGTGGCCTATCGGGTGTCGCTCGCCGAGCCCGGTGGCCGCGCTGTCAATCGCAGCCGCACCCAGTATGGCTGGCCTGCAGGCAGCCAGTGGCCGGCCCTCAAGGCCGACTTCGTGGCGGATCGGGTAGAGGGGGGCAAGCCGCTCCCCTTCCAGATCCTCAACCTCGATGAGCAAGGCCAGCCGGTGGCGGGGGCGGTGAAGGTGCGCCTTATCAACGAGTACCGCGACTACTACTGGCACTACGCCGATGGCGAGGGGTGGAAGTACGAGTTCAACAGCCAGCCCTATCTGGAGCAGGAGCAAACCCTGCAGCTGGATGGCAAGGGGCCGACCTCGCTCACGCTGCAACTGACGGCGGGCTGGTATCGATTGGAGGTGGAGAACAGTCAGGGCCATCAATCGAGCCTGCGGGTGGAGATCGGCAGTTACGCCTGGGGCGGCGGTGGCGAGCAGGCACGGCCCGACAAGATTGCCATCACCCTCGACAAGCGCGCCTATCAGGCGGGTGACAAGGCCAAAGTGACTTTGGTTGCCCCGCGCCCCGGCAAGGGCTTGCTGCTGGTGGAGGATGGCGATGGCCTGCGCTGGTGGCAGCGCATCGAGCTCAAGGGAGCCGGCGGCGATGCCAAGGATGCCCGCGGCGAGTTCGAGATCCCGGTCAGCCCCGAGTGGCAGCGCCATGACTTGCATATCTCGGCCCAGATCGCCGCGCCAGACAGCGCCTCCAAACCGGTCAGCGGCCAGCAGGGGCAGAGCCTGCGCTCGGTCGGGCTGGTGCCGCTCACCCTGGACCGGGAAGCGCGCCGTCTGCCGCTCACCCTGAGCGCGCCTGATAAAGCGGTGCCGCTCACTCGACTGGAAGTGACCGCCACCTCCACCCCCAACAGTCAGGGACGGGTGGTGCTGGCGGCGGTGGATCGGGGCGTGCTCAATATCAGCGACTACCAGCCTCTCGACCCGTTCGAGATCTTCTTTGGCCGCAAGCGTTTCGCCCAAGATTTGTTCGACAACTACGGCCAGGTTATCCCGCCGCAGGATGGCAAGCTGGCCCGCCTCAACTATGGGGGCGATCGGGCGCCGCTGAAAAAGGGTGGCGCGCTGGAGAGTCGGGTCGAGATCGCCGCACTGTGGAGCGGCGAGGTGAGTTTTGACGAGAGCGGCAAGGCGGTGATCCCGCTCGATTTGCCCAACTTCAACGGCGAGTTGGCGCTGATGGCGCTGGCCTGGAACGAACAGCAAGTCGGTGAGGCCGAGCGCGCCGTCAAGGTGGTGGCACCCTTGGTGGCCGAGATCGGCTGGCCGCGCTTTGGCGCGAGAGGGGATGAGACCCGGGCGCTGGTGCAGCTGCGCAACATGAGCGGCGAGGATCAGACCCTCTCCCTTGCCTGGACCCTCAATGGCGGGCTGAAAGCAAACGGTGAGCTGCCCGGCACCCTTTCCCTTAAAAATGGCGAGGAGCAGTGGCTGACCCTGCCGCTCACCGTGACCGGAGCGAGCGGCGTGGCAAGCCTGCAGTTGGCTGCCAGCGGCAAGGATTTTGCGATAAGCCGCGACTGGACTCTGCCGCTGCGCTCCCCCTGGCCTGCCGAGACTCGCCAGCGCTACCAGATGCTGGCCCCCGGCCAGCAGATGAGCTTTGCGCAAAGTGAGCTGGCCGGGCTGGATCGCGCCAATCTGCAGGGGCTGCTCAGCCTTTCCGGTACTCCGCCCTGGGATCCGGCAGCCCAGTGGCAGGCGCTGGCTGACTACCCCTACGCCTGTCTGGAGCAGACCCTGTCCCGTGCCTGGCCTTACTTGCTGACCACGGCCGATGAGCGGGCCGCCTGGAGCAAACCCGCAGAGGGCAAGAAAGCGGCGAGCGAGGCGGATGTGCAACGCGCCCTGCTGCAACGGCTGCAGCGGTTGCAACTGCCAAGCGGCGGTTTTGGCCTGTGGGATGGTCGCTCCGACGAGGAGCAATGGCTCACCGCTTATGCCGCCGACTACCTGCTGGCGCGCAAGGAGGCGGGCGACGCCGTGCCGGAGGCGATGCTCAATCAGGCGCTGAACCGGCTGCAGAGCTATCTCACCGACAGCCAGTATGGCGAGCGCTGGAGCAGTGCCCCCGAGCACAGCCGGCTGGCCTATCAGGCCTACAGTGCCTATGTGTTGGCCCGGGTGGGTAAGGCGCCGCTCGCTACCCTGCGCCTTATCTTGGAGCAGCAGGCTGATCACGCTCGCTCCGGTTTGCCACTCTTGCACCTCTCGCTGGCCCTCTCGGCCATGGGGGATGAGCAGAACGCCGCCAAGGCCCTCAGTCGGGCATTGGCGACCGAGCGCGGTGATGACTATCTGGGTGATTACGGCTCGCCGCTGCGCGATGAAGCCCTTGAGCTCTCCTTGCTGCGCCAGCACAAGCTGGCTGCGGAGCGCTGGCCAGCCCTCGGCGCCAAGGTGGCCGATACCCTGGCTCATCGTCAGTGGCTAAGCACTCAGGAGCGGCTCGCCCTGCTGCGACTCGCCCGCTTCGATCCGGCCGCCGACTGGCAGGCCAGGGTGACTTCCTCTCTTGGCAGTGGATCCCTGAGCGGTTCGGCTCCACTGCAGCAGGGCGCCCCAGAGGCACTGGCCGCGAGCACCGTCACCAACGAGGGCAAGGGCTCGCTCTATGTGCAGCGCACCCTGGTCGGTTACCCAGAACAGGCACCGGCACGGATCAGCAAGGGGATGAGCGTGACCCGCAGCTGGTTCAATAGCGACGGTCAGCCGTTTGATCCCGCCAAGGTGAAGGTGGGCGAGCTGGTGGTGGTGCGGCTCAACGTCAGCAGCGAGTCGGCGGTGCCCGATGCCCTGCTGGTGGAGATGGTGCCCGCCGGCTTCGAGCTGGAGAACCCGGCCCTTGGCAACAGCATCAAGCTGGAAGAGCTCTCCATTGAGGGGAAACCGGCGTGGCAGAGCGAGTGGAACGACTATCTCAAGCATCAGGAGTTTCGCGATGACCGCTACACGGCGGCGCTGGATCTGAGCGAGGGGAGCAACCAGCAACTGGTCTACCTGATGCGGGCGGTGACGCCGGGTCGCTATCAGGTGCCGCCGACCCAGGTGGAGGATATGTATCGCCCCGAGCTGCGGGCTGTGGGTGAGGATATCCATGAGGTGATCATCTCTGAGTAACATTCCCTCCCTTGAGCGGGTTCGCCCGCTCACTTTCTGGCAGCGTGGCTGGCTGAAATTAGTTCGCAGTGGCCACGCCGGCTGGCGCTGGCTTGGCGGTCTGCCGCGCTGGCTGCGCTTTTCGGTGCTGGGGGTTGTCGCACTGCTGCTGTCATTGCTGGCGTTGGATCGGATTTTCCCGCCGCCGCCACTCGACCCTGCCTACGCACGGGTGGTGCTCGACATGAAGGGGCGACCGCTGCGCGCCTTTGCCGATACCAGCGGCGTGTGGCGTTACCCCGTGACCCTGGAGCAGGTCTCCCCCCGCTATATCGAGGCTCTGCTCGGCTACGAGGATCGCTACTTCTGGCGTCATCCCGGGGTCAATCCGGTGGCCATGGTGCGCGGGGTCTGGCAGTGGCTGCGCTACGGGCGGGCCGTGTCGGGCGGCTCGACCCTTACCATGCAGGTGGCGCGTCTTATCGAGCCCTACCACCGGAGCGTGCCCGGCAAGCTGCGCCAGATGGCCCGTGCGCTGCAGCTGGAGTGGCACTACGACAAGCGCACCCTGCTCACCGTCTACCTCAACCGGGCGCCGTTTGGCGGCAATCTGGAGGGGGTGCAGGCGGCAAGTTTTGCTTATCTCGGCAAGAGCGCGGCCAAGCTGACTTATGCCGAGGCAGCGCTGTTGGCGGTGCTGCCGCAGGCTCCCAGCCGCAACCGGCCGGACCGGCATCCCGAGCGGGCCCGCGCCGCCCGTGACAAGGTAATGCAGCGGCTGGTGGCTCAGGGTGTCTGGCTCGAACAGGTGTGGCTGGAGGGACGTATCGAGCCGGTGCTGGCCCGCGGTCACTTCACGCCGATGGAGGCGCCGCTGTTTGCCCGTCTCGCCGCTGACAATCAGACCGGGGCGCTGGTGCACACCACCATCGACGGCGATCTACAGCGCTGGCTGGAGGGACGGGTGGCGAGCTACATTCGCCGCTTCCCCGAGCAGACCTCAGCGGCGTTGCTCTTGGTAGACAACAAAACCATGGCGGTGCGCGCCTATGTGGGCAGCGCCGAGTATGGCAATTTGCGCCGCCACGGTTATCTGGACATGGTGCAGGCGATCCGCTCTCCCGGCTCCACCCTCAAGCCCTTCATCTACGGTCTGGCGATGGATGAAGGGTTGGTGCACTCGGCCTCCCTGCTCTCCGATGCACCGAGACTGGGCTCGGACTATCGCCCCGCCAATTTCTCCGGCGCCTTTCAGGGGCCGGTGACCCTTGCACAGGCGCTGCAGCAATCCCTCAACGTGCCGGCGGTGCAGGTGCTGGAGGCACTGGGGCCTGACAAACTGGTCAGTCGCCTCGACAACGCCGGAGTGCGGCTGGCGCTCTCCGACAAACCCAATCCGGCCATCGCGCTGGGGGCGGCGGGCATTCGACTCGAGCAGCTGGTGGCGCTCTACAGTGCGCTGACCCGGCAGGGGCAGGTGGCGATGCCGGTCTGGCTGGCGGGGCAGCAGGCGGTGTCACGCCCCCTGCTGAGCCCGGGGGCTGCCTGGATCATCTGGCAAATATTGAGCGCGCAGGGACGGGCTGATCAGCCTTTTGCCAGCGAGGCGACCGGCCGGGTCAATCGACTGGCCTGGAAGACCGGTACCAGCTACGGCTATCGCGACAGCTGGGCGATGGGGGTCTCCGGTCGCTGGACCATCGGCGTCTGGCTTGGGCGCCCCGACGGTACCCCCTTGCCCGGTTTTTACGGCCAGAGCGCGGCGGTGCCGCTGCTGCTCTCTGTCTACTCGCGGCTGGCTGACAACAGCCCCCTGCCGGCACAGCCCAATACGGTGAGCGAAGCCGAGATCTGCTGGCCGCTGGGGCGCAAAATGAGCTCGACCCTGCCTGAGGCCTGCTTGCAGCGTCAGAGCGCCTGGTTGCTGGAAGAGCGCGATCCTCCAACCTTGCCGGATCCCATGGACTGGCCCTCGCCGCTGCGCCAGGTCGCACTGACCGCCGCGGGCAAGCCGACCTTGGCCCGCTGCCCCGATGCGGCGCAATCCGGCTTTCGGGCCCTCTGGCCATTGTCGCTGGAGCCGTGGCGGTCCCCCGGCGAGCGACGGCAGGCGCTGCTGGCCAGCGGTTGTGCAGGGGAGGGGCAGAGCGCCGAGCTGCAGGCTCCCATTCGCATCGTGGCGCTGGGGGAGGGCAACCTTATCCGCAGCCAGCGCTATCGGCTGCAGCCCAAGGTGCTCGGCGGTGTCGGCAAGCCGGCCTGGTTTCTCAACGGCCAGCGGCTGCGCTGGGACGGCGATCAGGTGCTGAGTGTGGCGGGTCGTTATCAGCTGGTGGTGGTGGATGAGGCGGGCAACAGCGATCGCATCGAGTTTCGCATGGTGCATCCCGATGGTGATGAGGCGGGTAGCGTTATCCGTTGACTTCACTGTGAGTATTTTGCCTGCGATCATTAAGCAGTATGTAATTAACCATTTGAAATGCATGAATTATTGAGCGTTACGGCAGGTGTGGGCATAATTCAGGGTTCGTTCAAATCCTGAGGAGTATGAAATGTCCCTTCGCATTCTGTTGTCCCTGCTGGTATTGGTGGGCTCAGGTTGTGCAACGATGCAGGAGCGCGGCGAATTTGGCCGCTCGCAGCAGCCACAATATGGCGCTCCCTTTGGCTCGGCCAACGATGGCTGGTATCGCTGTGTCGAGAAGAAGTTTGCCTGTACCCCTGCCAATATCCGCCGTGACAGGGCGATGGAAGCACGCCGTGACGCACAAGAGCGGGCCAATCACCGGGGTGATGATTGGTAGGCCGAAGAAAGCGAAAGGGGTTGGCAGGCGCCAACCCCTTTTTCATTCCGCCGGTTCAGCCCGGTTGGCGCAGGTGACCGAGCCGGGTGAAGAAGTGCTGGCTCTTGCGTTGGTGAAAGTGGCTCTTCTTGATGGGATGGAAGATGAGGTCGCTTTCGGGATGGCTCGCCTTTAACTGATGGAGCATTGCCACGGCGGGTAGGCTGGTGCTGACCAGGGTGGTAAGTGGCATGCTGATGGTCTCGGGGCCGAGCAGTTGATTGAGCCCTTGCCGGGCCTGCTCGAAGCGGGTCAGGGCCGCCGGGTCGGCATAGCCGCTCCCCAGCATGGTGAGCAGGTTGTCGAGGGCCAGATGAAATTCGGCCAACTGCTGGCGAAAGCCGCTGCGCCCACGCAGGGCGATAAGCTCGGCGAAAGAGATCTCGCCGAGGTGAGTGGGTACTTGCAACGGGATCTCGAGGTGGAAGCAATCCTGACCGCCGCGATTGTGGTAGCGGGATTCGAGCAGATGGAGCAGGCGGTCCAGATAGTCGTGATCGGTAATGAGCGCCCCGTCATTGGCGAGTGCCCACTCACGGGCGAGACGCATGGAGAGCAGATTGGCAAAGCGCCGTGCCATTCTGATCCCCCCCTGATCCCGACTGGCAAAACCATGGTTGAGGCAAAAGCCGTGCAGCCGCTCCAGCCCCGCCTGATCCGGGCAGAAGCAGTCGTGGTTGGCCCCCTGACGCCAGCGGGTGACCAGCTCCTTGTTGCCAAACACCTTGTGACGGACAAAATCGGGAGCAAGCAAACCGCTTAACTGGCTTTCGAGTTGCGGAGTGATGGCGGCAAAGAAGGCGGCATCGGGTCGCTCGGTCAGCAGATCGGTCTCCTGCTCGAGGGTTTGCTGCAGTGCGGTGAGACCGCTCTTTTCGCTGACGGTGAAGACAAAGGCGAGCCGCTCCAGATAGAGCAGGGCAAACTTGAGCCAGAGCTCGTCACGTACCTCCATACCGGGGTAGTAGATATAGGTCTTCATCGTATCGGTCTGTCGCCAGAAGTGGTGCCGGGGTGCAGGGTCGGGAATATACGCAAGATTGGCGCTGCACGGCAAACACTGCGTGGGGGAATGTGAGCAAACGCTCATCCAGTAGGCGCTGGCCACAAAGTTCTGATATAATTCGCGCCCTTAAATCAAGGTCACCCGAGTCATTACCATGAAGTTCATTATCAAGCTGTTCCCGGAAATCACCATCAAGAGCAAGTCGGTTCGCCAGCGCTTTATCAAGATCCTGCAGGGCAATATCCGCAACGTCCTGCGCCGCTTCGACGACGATGCCCGCGTACGGATGGATTGGGACAAGCTGATTGTGAGCTCCCGCAATGACCAGTTCCGCGAGCAGGCTATCGAAGCTTTGGCCTGTATTCCGGGCATTCAGGCCTTCCTCGAGGTTCAGGCCAGCAAGTTCACCGATCTGCACGACATCTTCGAGCAGGTGAAAGCCGTGTGGGGCGACCAGCTCAAGGGCAAAACCTTCTGTGTGCGCGCCAAGCGCCACGGCAAGCACGAGTTCTCCTCTCTTGAGATTGAGCGCTACGTGGGCGGTGGTTTGAACCAGCACTGTGAAAGCAACGGCGTGCGCCTCAAGAATCCGGATGTGAAGATCAACCTCGAGATCGATGGCGAAGAGCTCTTCATCGTCAGCGCCATCCATCAGGGGCTGAGCGGCATGCCCATCGCCACTCAGGAAGATGTGCTGAGCCTCATCTCCGGCGGTTTTGACTCCGGTGTGGCCTCCTTCCAGTTCATCAAGCGTGGCTGCCGGGTGCACTACTGCTTCTTCAATCTGGGCGGCGCTGCTCACGAAATCGGCGTCAAGCAGGTAGCCTATCACCTGTGGAACCGTTTCGGTTCATCCCATCGAGTGCGTTTCACTGCGGTCGACTTCGAGCCGGTGGTCGCCGAGATCCTCGAGAAGATCGATAACGGTCAGATGGGGGTGGTGCTCAAGCGGATGATGATGCGTGCGGCTGCCAAAGTGGCTGACGAGTTCCAGATCCCGGCGCTGGTGACCGGCGAGTGTGTGGGCCAGGTATCCAGCCAGACCCTCACCAACCTGAACGTCATCGATCGGGTGACCGATAAGGTGATCCTGCGCCCGCTTATCACCTGGGACAAGCCGGACATCATCAGTGAAGCCCGCCGTATCGGCACCCTGGAGTTTGCCGAGACCATGCCGGAGTACTGTGGGGTCATCTCCAAGAAACCGACCGTGAAGGCAGATCTGGCGCGCATTGAAGAGGAAGAGGGCAACTTCGACTTCGCCATTCTGGACAAGGTGGTGGCCGAGGCCCGTTACCTCGACATTCGTCGCATTGGTGAAGAGACCGCCGCCGAGGTGCAGGAAGTGGAGACTACCGCCGAGAGCGGTGACAACGAGGTGATCCTCGATATCCGCTCCATGGACGAGCACGACGAGAAGCCGTTGCTGGTGGAAGGGCGTGAGGTCATGCATATCCCCTTCTTCAAGCTGGCTACCGCCTTTGGCGATCTGCCCAAGGAGAAGACCTACCTGCTCTACTGCGATCGCGGCGTGATGAGCAAGCTGCAGGCGCTTTACCTGAAAGAGAAGGGCTTTGCCAACGTCAAAGTTTACCGTCCGTAATTTGACGCTCAATCTCCCATAAAAAATCCGGCCAGTGTGCCGGATTTTTTATTTCACCTGCTTTGTCATGCCTGTCAGGGGCAGGGGACCGGGGTGAAAGAATCTTGTCCCTGACAGCGCCAGCCCATCTCGGCTTCTCGCATCTGCCAGAGATTGTTGCTGCGATAGAGGGTCAGGATATAGAGCATGTCACTGTGGGCGCCATCCAGTGCGACAGAGAGAACCAGATCGTTATCCAGCTGCTGGGCGTGGATACGACTGGCCATGTCGCCATGGCCGACAAAGCGCAGTGCCACTTCCCGATAATCATTGACCCAGCCTTGCTGCTCGTTGCTGGCCTGACGTATTACCTGATTAAACTGCTGTACTGGCGCCGAGGCCAATCGACCAAACACCGCTTGTGCCTCGGCATGAAGTGCCGTCACGCTGGTGAGAAAGAGCGTGGCGAACATTCCGATCTTTTGCATGAGAAGTCCCAGCTAACAACAACTGTGTTGTATGACAACAGAAAAGCGGGTTTGGTTCAACGCGAAGCCCCGCACACTGTGCGGGGCTTCCCTCAATTGCTGCGCTGTAGCGAGAAGGTGGGCAGGGAGAGATGCCAATAGATGGCGGCAACCCGCAGGCCAAATACGGCGCTCATGCAGATAAGCATGGCGGTGACCCGATCCATATCGGCCTCCAGTGCCAGCGTGTAGAGAATGCCGCCGAGGATACAGGCGGTGGCATAGATCTCTTTTTGCAGCACCATGGGCACTTCCCGGGCCAGCACATCGCGGATCATGCCGCCAGCTACTCCGGTCATGGTGCCCATCAGCACGGCGATTAGCCCCGAAGTACCAAAGTTGAGGGCTTTCTGGGCGCCGATCACCGTAAAGAGGGCGAGCCCAAAGGCATCCGCCACCGGCAAGACATACCAGGGCATGCGGCGCGGCAGTTTGACCATCCACATACCAATGAGTGCCGTTGCAATGACCACCCAGATGTAGAGAGGGTCACGAACCCAAAACACGGGGGTAGCCCCCAGGATCATATCGCGAATGGTACCGCCACCGATGGCGGTGACCGCCGCCAAAACCATGACGCCAAATCCGTCCATCCTGAGCCGGCCCGCCACCAGAACCCCTGAAAACGCGAATACCGCAGTACCAAACATGTCGCTGATGTAAACAAGCTGCTCAACCACTGTCTGCATGGAAACAACTCACGTCAAATTGTTGATGGGGCGGCGATTTTAGGGGCTGGCGGCGTCAACCGCCAAGATGCCGTCGACAAAATTGCGAGTCTGCCCCGATTTTTTTCCTCTTCCTGGAAGCGTCGGTGCCGTATGGGCAGCTTGCGATGCGGCGAGGGGTGCGTTGATACAGGCCTTCCCATCTTCACTGAAGTGGCGATTTTTTTCTTAAGTTAATCGATGACATGCCGATAAATAGGGTAAGCGGCGTTAATGCGATGAAGCGTTGAAAAAAATGCTAAAGACATCGAAAAACGAGCCGTTAAATAAGACGCATCGGGCACGAAACATAATAAAGCTCGAGCAAATAGAAGAGTAAATTTAATAGCTTAGGAGAATAGTCATGGGCCTTTTTATCAACACTAACGTTTCATCACTCAACGCTCAGCGTAACATGATGAATGCGACCAAATCACTGGATACTTCCTATACTCGTCTGGCTTCCGGCCTGCGCATCAACAGCGCAAAAGATGATGCGGCGGGTCTGCAAATCTCCAACCGCCTGACCTCCCAGATCAATGGTCTGGATCAAGGTAACCGCAACGCCAACGATGGCATCTCCTTGGCACAAACTGCCGAAGGGGCAATGGATGAAGTGACCGGTATGCTGCAGCGCATGCGTACCCTGTCCCAGCAATCAGCCAACGGCTCCAACTCTGCCAAGGATCGTGATGCCTTGCAGAAAGAGGTGGATCAGCTGGGGGCAGAGATCAACCGTATCTCGACCTCGACCACCTTTGCCGGTACCAAACTGCTGGATGGCTCTTTCGGCGGAACTTTCCAGGTCGGTGCCGATGCCAACCAGACCATCAGCTTTAGCCTGTCGCAAGCAGATGGCTTTAGTATCTCGGGGATCGCAGCCGCCGCGAATACATCAATCACTACAGCTACTGGTGCAACCGTGCTGCTGTCAGCCATCTTTGTCGGTGGTAGCGCTGGCGGGATCAGTATCAGCAGTCAGAGTAATGCACAAAACGTGCTTGCTGCCACAGACGCCATGCTCGCAATAGTAGATGGTAAGCGAGCCGAGCTCGGTGCAGTACAAAACCGTATGGACTCAACCATTCGCAACCAGGCTAATATTTCGGAAAACGTCAGTGCAGCTCGTTCACGTATCCGTGATGCTGACTTCGCGATCGAAACTGCCAATATGACTAAGCAGAATATCCTGCAGCAGGCAGCTTCCAGTATCCTGTCACAGGCCAACCAGAGACCTCAGTCAGCACTGCAACTGCTGCAAGGCTAACAAAAGAAAACAGGGCGGTTGTTCAGGCCGCCCTGGTCAAGAGATGGAACAAAGGGGTGTTCGGGTTCGCACTCTGTTCTATCGGGAGAGATATAATTCTCTACTAGTAATGCCAAGTGTTGTCCAGCTGTTCAGTTCTGTCACGCTTGGTCATATTCTCCTGAGCATATGCTCATTTTTAGGCCGGTTCTCCGGCCATTTTTTATTGTGTCGCCAAATTGGCGTCACTCCTCCCAATATCTGCATACATCATGCCAAAATTATATTTCCTCAGGCTCATCTATGGGCATGGCTGGAAGGCTCCCCCATAGAGGGTGGGGCGATTGAGTATGTTACCCCTCACCGGAGAAGGCTTGCCGCTAACGGCAACAATTTTCCTAAAGCTTGGCTAAATTCTGCCGCTAAAAAGATGAGGCAATCGAGGGGTGTTCGGAATCCAACGTTTGCATAGCTGCGGGTAGCCTGTCCGTTCAAACAGATACCCGCCAGAAGAGAGAGACTCGTTCAACCTCCTCTTCTACGGTGGGCCGTTGTCAGCTTTGGCAGCGC